>JAVXRV010000008.1:0-30349 GCA_036643515.1 Ruthenibacterium sp. | reverse complement strand
GGTCAAGCGGCGGCAATAACCGCGGCATGGCCTCTAAAATGGTTACGTCACAGCCTAAATTGTTGTAAATTTGGGCAAATTCCACACCGACCACACCGCCGCCGATGATGATAATTCGCTTGCAGTCGGTGCCGCCGTGCGTCAAAAGTGCGTCACTGTTCACGACACCGGACAAATCAAGGCCGGGAATCGGCGGCGCGGCAGGGGAGGAGCCGGTGGCGATGAGAATGGCATCGGACATGTAATCCTCGCCGTTTGCCGTGACCGTGTGCGGGGCGGAAATCGTCGCAGCAGCGCAAATAAGCGTCACATTTGCCTTGGCGAGCAACTGTGCAATGCCACCGCGGAGCTGTGCGGTGACGGTGTCCACACGTGTGTGCATTTCGCCCATATTGTATGAAACATTTTGTGCATGAATGCCAAGCGCCTCACCTGTGACGGCTTCGTGATACACATTTGCCGCACGCAGCAGTGCTTTTGTGGGAATACACCCGCGATTAAGACATGTGCCGCCAAGGTCGCGACTTTCAAATAATGCCACTTTTTTGCCGCGTCCCGCCGCTTCAAGCGCCGCCACATAGCCGCCCGGCCCTGCGCCAAGAATGCATAAATCAAACGTGTTCATCAAAATATTCCTCCATCATCGTTGCAATTTGCTTTAAAACAGACGTGTCATCGCACCGTAATGCCTGCGACACACCGGTGGGCGAAAACACAGCGCCCTTGAAACGTGCTTCCAAAAGGGGCGCAAACTCCGCGTCCATCGCGTCGGTAAAAACCTGTGCGTGCGTGATGACACCGCCGTTTGTTTGCAGATGCAGTGCCACACCGCCCCAGTCGAACCGTTTTTGCAGCACGCAAGTTGCGGGCGGCTCTGCGCCGACGCGCCAGTCAAAAGACGCAAATTTATCGGTGCGATGTGCTAAATCATCGCAAGACAGCCGGTTTTCGGCAAGCTGAGTCGGCACAAGGCCGTACACCTGCCCAAAGGCCGCAACAAGTGCGTTTTTCATGCGTTCCACCGTGATGTTTTGGTTGAGCGCACACAAATTCACCACGCGTGCACGCACCGATGCAACGCCTTTTGCCGCCAGTTTATCGGGAGAAACCGTCAGATAATGCGTCAGTTTTTCAAAATCGACATTCAATAGCAACGTGCCGTGATGATAGGCGCGGCCGTTTGTGTGATAAAACGCGTTGCCGGAAAATTTTTGTCCGCACACGGTTAAATCGTTGCGGCCTGTTTTCTCGGCGGGAATGTCAAAACTTTGCACGGCGCGCAAAATGACGTCAAGCTGACGGTCGAGGTCGTAATCGGCCTCGCGCATTAAAAAGGTAAAGTTCAGGTTGCCAAGGTCGTGAAACACCGCGCCGCCGCCCGACAGCCGCCGCGCGAGAAAACCGCCGTCGCGCTCGAGTGCGTCAATGCGGCACTCTGCGCGGCTGTTTTGGTTACGCCCAATGACGACGGTATGTCGGTTTTGCCACAAATAAAGAATGCATTCGTTCGGCTGCACCGCATAAAGCAGTGCTTCTTCCATGGCTAAATTGCGGTAAGGCAGTGTTTCATCGGTTACAAAGGTTGAAATTTTCGTGATCATGCAAACGTATACCGCAGTTTCGGGTTGCGTGCGGCCTGCACTTCGTCGGGTCTGCCCACAGGGGTTGTCTGCGGTGCGGCATGCAGAGAAGCTGCGTCGGTCTTTGCTTTTTTCAGCAGAGAAATGATGATTTCTGCCGCGGCATCGAGCGTTTCTTTCGATTCCGTTTCCGTCGGCTCAAGCATCAGCGCCTCGTGCACAATGAGCGGAAAATACATGGTGGGCGGGTGAATGCCGAAATCAAGCATGCCCTTTGCCAAATCCATGGCGGACACACCGGTGTCGTTTTTCACGTCCTCAAGCGACATCACAAATTCGTGCATACAAATGCGGTCAGACGCCATTTTGCAGTACGGTGCAAGCAGAGTTTTCAGATAATTGGCGTTCAAAACGGCCATCTGCGACGCATCACGCAAGCCGTCGCCGCCGAGCATCAGCATGTAGCACAGCGCGCGCATCGTCACGCCAAAATTGCCGTAAAAGGCTTTCACACAGCCGATAGACTGCGCCGCATTTTCAAAATCGTAACCGTTTTCGGTTAAAACAGGATGATATTGCGGCATAAAGGGTGCTAAAATGGCCTTTGCACCCACGGCGCCCGAGCCGGGGCCGCCGCCGCCGTGCGGGGTGGACATGGTTTTGTGCAAGTTGAGATGCACCACGTCAAAGCCCATGTCGCCGGGGCGTGCCATGCCCATCACGGCGTTCAAATTTGCGCCGTCGTAGTAGTTTAGGCCGCCCGCGTCATGGATAATTTGTGTGATTTCCAAAATATTTTTGTCGAACAAACCGAGCGTATTCGGGTTCGTGAGCATCAAACCGGCGGTGTCGGGCCCGACGGCCGCGCGCAGTTTTTCAAGGTCAACACAGCCGTCTGCGCCCGATGGCACATTCACGACCGTAAAGCCGGTCATGGCGGCGGTGGCGGGATTCGTGCCATGCGCCGAATCGGGCACAATCACCTTGGTGCGTGCGGTGTCATGACGGCTTTCGTGATACGCCTTGATGAGCAACAGACCGGTCATTTCGCCATGTGCGCCGGCCGCCGGCTGAAACGTCACCGTGTCCATGCCCGTGACGGCGCAGATGATTTCCTCGGTTTTGGCAAGCGCCGCAAGACAGCCTTGCACGGTGTGGGCGGGCTGTAGCGGGTGAATCGCCGTGAAACCGGTCAGCGCGGCAATTTCTTCATTGATGGCGGGATTATATTTCATCGTGCACGAGCCGAGCGGATAAAAGCCGTTGTTGACGCCGTGCACACGCTGTGCAAGCTGTGTGTAGTGGCGGCTCAAATCAATTTCGGCAAGTGCGGGCAAAGGCAAGCCTTGCGTGCGCACAAAATTTTGCGGCAGCGCGGCGGTGGGCACATCGCACGGCGGCAACAGGGAACAGCCTCTGCCCGCCACACTTTTTTCAAACAATAAATCAACGGTGTTAAGCATGAAAAGCCTCCTTTGCCAGCGCGACGACGGTGTCCATCTGCGCTTTTGTATTTTTTTCGGTGGCGCACCATAAAATGCCGCCCGCCACCGGCAAACCGCCCAAAATGCCGTTTGCTTCAAGTTTGGCAAGCAGACCGTCCGTGTCAGGGCAAGTCATGACAAATTCGTGGAAAAACGGTGCGTTATATTGCAGTGCAAAACCCGAAATTTGCGCGAGATTTTCGGCCAAATAATGCGCTTTATCGCAACATTGTTGTGCCGCCTGTGTGAGGCCGTCTGTGCCCATGGCCGCGAGATACACCGCCGCCGTCATGGCGCAAAGCGCCTCGTTGGAGCAGATGTTGGAGGATGCTTTTTCGCGGCGGATATGCTGTTCACGCGCCTGTAAGGTCAACACAAAACAGCGGCGGCCGGCATCGTCTGTGGTTTCGCCGACAATGCGCCCCGGCAAACGGCGCATCAGCGCCTGTGTCGCGGCCATAAAGCCGAGATACGGCCCGCCGAAACACAGCGGCATGCCAAGCGGCTGTCCCTCGCCCACGGCGATGTCTGCGCCGCATTCGCCCGGTGTTTTCAACAAAGCGGCGGCAATCGGGTTCACACCCATAATCACCTTTGCGCCCGCTTCATGCACAAGTTTCACGAGTGACTCGGCGTCCTCCATGCACCCGAAAAAGTTCGGTTGCTGAAAGTAAAAACAGGCGTCTGTGTCTTGCAAAGCGGCCTTGAGCGCGGCAAAATCGGTCACACCGTCTTTGGCGGGAATCACTTCCACCGGCGCATTTGCACCGTGACAATAGGTGCGAATCACCTGCAAATAGGCGGGGTTCACCGCGCCGGAAACAAGCGTGCGCACGCGTTTTCTCTCACGACACATGGCGGTTGCTTCTGCGGCGGCGGTTGCGCCGTCATACACGGAGGCATTTGCCACATCCATGCCGGTCAGTGCGCAAATCATGCTTTGATATTCAAAAATAGACTGCAAAAGCCCTTGGCTCACTTCGGCTTGATAGGGCGTATAGGCGGTGACAAATTCCTCTTTGGCAGTCACGCGCTTCACAATCGCGGGGATATAGTGGTCATACGCGCCCGCGCCGCGAAAGCAAGCGTCGAACACGCGGTTTTGGCTTGCAAACCCGCGCATCGTGGCGGCAACTTCCATTTCGGACACACCGCACGGCAAATCGAGCTTTTTAAGGCGCATTTTTTCGGGAATATCCACGAAAAGAGCGTCACAATCCGCCACGCCGAGCGTTTTAAGCATCGCTTCACGCTGTGGCGCGGTGGATGGAATAAAGTTTCCCATAAGGTTCCTCTTTTCTCGTTATTATTCGCAAATGGCCTTGTAAGCGTCTGCGTCCAGTAAATCTTCCCAGTCGGTAATGTCCGATACTTCGATTAAAAATGATTCATAGGGCGTTGCGTTGATGGCTTCCGGTGCGTCGAGCAAATCCTCGTTGACGGCCGAAACAATGCCGGTGACCGGACTGAAAATGTCCGATACGGCCTTGACGCTCTCGGCATCGGCAAAGGTTTCACCGGCGGTGACGGCATCGTCTGCGGCCGGCAGATTGATGAACACAAGGTCGCCGAGTTGATCTTGTGCATAGTCGGTGAGGCCGATGCGCGCGCTGGTATCGCTTAGTTTTTCCACCCACTCGTGAGATTTGGTGTACAGTAAATTTGCAGGAATATTCATGGTAAATCCTCCGTTTATATTTATTTTTTGGAATGACGTTTAAGGGTTTGTGGCTTATTTGCCGCAACGCTCCTGTAGGGACACCATACATGGTGTCCGCGCACGGTTGTTTTTTGCTTGTGCATTTTCTTTGTGCTCACGCATCATCTTTGTGCTTTTGCAACACGCGCCATACGGCGCGAATACGAATGGCTACGCCGTGGTTCTCTTTTGCCACCAAAAGAGAACCCAGAAAAGTGCCGCTGTTCCGCATGCAGCGGACCCACGCGCCTCGCAGGGCGAAACATTGGGTTTCTTCTAGGTTTTGCTTCTGTATGCAAACAGACTGTCCTATGCGCGCATAAAGCATTGCGCGCACTTTACGGACGATTGGGTTGCACCTGCGGTACAGTACAAATACAAAAACACAAATAAACACAGCGGACGGCAAATTGCCGTCCGCTGTGTTTTGTTATGGATTAAAAATATTCGCTTTCGCCACGCGGCACATAGCGCCCCAAATTGCGCTTTACCACTGCGCCGTTTTCGGCCGCAAGTTCCCCATGCAGGAAAACCGCTTTTGCGATGCCGCTGATTTTTTGCCTTCGTATGGCGTATAATCGACATTTTGCAGCATTTTTTCAGCCGTAATCGTCCACTCTGCCGCCGGATTCCACACAACGACGTCCGCGTCTGACCCGATGGCGAGTGTTCCTTTTTGCGGATATAACCCAAACAGCCGCGCCGCGTTTTCGCTCAGCAGTGCCACAAGGCGGCTGCGCGTGATATGCCCTGCCGCCACACCGTCTGTGTACAGCACCGAAAGCCGGTGTTCAATGCCCGGCATACCGTTCGGAATTTGACTGAAATCGTCTTTGCCCATGCTTTTTTGCGTGTCGAAGCGGAACGAACAATGGTCGGTTGAAATCGAATCAACCTCGCCGTTTTGCACACTCTGCCACAGCGCCGCCACGTCGTCTTTGCCGCGCAGCGGCGGCGAGCAAACATATTTTGCACCCTCAAAGTCCGGCAAAAGATATTTTTCATCGTCGAGCGCCAGATATTGCGGACAGGTTTCAATATACACTTTTTGTCCGCGTGCACGCGCTTTTAAGGCTTCCGCAAGGCCAAGTTTTGTGCTGACGTGCACAATATGCACCGGCACATTTGCCGCTTTTGCCACGTAACAATAACGGCTGATTGCCTCTGCCTCCACATAGTCCGGCCGGCTTTTCGGATGTGCTGACACGCCAAATTCGCCCGCGCGTTTGAGCTTCGCGGTCAGTTCGTCCACGAGGTCGCCGTTTTCGCAGTGCACACCCACGATGCCATGCGCTTTGCCCACGGCCACAAGCACTTCATACAATTGTGCGTCCGTCACGCGCAGTGCGTCATACGCAAGATACAGTTTAAAACTCGTGACACCGAGCGCTTTCAGTTCGCCGATTTCGCGGCAAACGTCCGCGTTCCAGTCCGTGATTGCCATATGAAACGCATAGTCGCAATGGCTGTTGCCATCCGCTTTTTTGTGCCAGTTTTGCAGTGCGGTGTGCAGCGTTTCCGTCTTTTCCTGCGTGGCAAAATCAATGAGCGTGGTCGTGCCGCCCGCGAGCGCCGCCGCTGTGCCGGTATCGAAATTGTCGGCGGTGGTGGCGGTGGCCGTGCTCATGTCGAGATGCGTGTGCGCGTCAATCATGCCCGGAAACACATAACAGCCGGCCGCGTCGTAAACAATGTGTCCCGCCTGCGGAATTTGCGCGTCAATTTGCGCAATTTTTCCATTTTCCAGAAGCATATCGGCTTTTTGCTCGCCTTGTGCCGTCACAAGTGTTCCGTTTGTAAGGATGGTTCCCATTTTTTTCACCTCATTATTGAAATCCAGTTTGCCCCTGTGAAAAATCACAGGGGCAATTTTTTATTCTTCTTTTACAAAAAGATAAGCATGATTTTGTGCGATTGCACAAATCAATTCGTACAAGCCGTGGAATAATCCGTCGTCGCCGTTTGTGAAATCGTAATCACGCACAGCGCCGGCAAGCCGCACACGATAGCGGTTTTTCGCAGCGTCAAGGCGCACAAATCCTTGATTTTCGCTGTTTTCAAAATCTTTTTCCGTCCAGAACATTGTAAATTTATCGCGATACGGCGCACTTTCGTACGGGCAGAATGCCGCACAGTTGCCGCACTCGTTGCACATGCCGTCCATATGGACAATCTGCGGCATGGCGGCACCTTTTACCACGATGGAAACGTTCGCGCGGTTCGGGCAGACGTCGACGCAGTTTTCGCAAATGGTTGCGCAACCAAGACATTTTTGTCCGACGCTGTACGCTTTGTCCTCTGTGAGCAAAATGCCTTTTTTGTCGTAAACTTTTTGTTGATTCGGGCCAACATTCAACGCGGCATATTTGTCAAACGGCACAGCCAACAAGGTTTTTGCCACTTTGGCCGCATCGGCAATCGCCTGCACAATTGTGGCCGGCCCGTGGTTGCCGTCGCCAATCAAATAGACATTGTGTTTGCCAAGCTGTAAGGTGTCGTCTTTTACAATGGCGCGGCCGCGTGCGTCAAGCGAGGCGCCAAATTCTTTGAGCAAGCCGGTTTCCACTTTTTCGCCCACGGCGGCAATCACGGTGTCGGCTTTCACCTTTACGGTTTCGCCTGTGCCGACAGGACTGCGGCGGCCGCTTGCATCCGGCTCACCCAGCGTCATTTTTTCGCACAAAAGCATGCCGTTTTCATGCGAAATCGGGCTTAACAATTCGCAAAATTGCACTTCATCATCGATGGCAAATTGCAATTCTTCTTCGTCTGCCGGCATGTAACGTTTGCTGCGGCGGTAGACAATCGACACGTTTTTCACGCCTTTGACGCGTTTTGCCGCGCGTGCGGCATCCATGGCGGTGTTGCCGCCGCCAACGACGACGACATCTGTTCCAATGGAAAAATCATAATTTTTTTGTTTGCAATCTGCCAAAAAGTCCAGCACATTGACGGCTTTTCCCTCGTTCAAATGCAGTGTGCCGTGCGCCCACGCGCCTGTGGCAAGAATCACCGCGTTGTAGCCAATCAGTTCCTCCTGCGCGTCTACCGTGGTGTTGAGATGCACTTTTACGCCCATGGCATCGAGCAGTGATGCATCGTGGGCAATCGCGTCGGCCGAGATGCGAAAATCGGGAATCACATGGCGCACAATGCCGCCGAGTGCGCTGCGTTTTTCAAACAAATCCACCGCTGTGCCCTCGCGTGCGAGGAAGAATGCCGCCGCCATACCGGCCGGCCCGCCGCCGACAATGGCAATTTTTTTGCCGTTTGACGCTTTCGGTTTCAGTGTCGGGAAAACCGTTTCCCACGCGTTTTGTGCCGCCGTCAGCTTTGCGCCGCGGATGTTGACACTGTCCTCATAAAAACTGCGCGTGCAATGGCTCATGCAAGGATGGGCGCAAATCGTGCCCGTCATGAACGGCAAGGGGTTGCGCTCTAAAATAATCTGCAAGGCTTCGGCATAATTTCCGGCGTCTACACGCTGTAAATAAGCCGGAATATCCTGCTCAATCGGGCAGCCGGAGCGGCACGGCGCGGCAAAACAATCGAGCAGCGGCACCGCTTTGTCGCTTTTGCGATTCGGCAGCGGCTTCAGCGGTTTTTTGTAATGTTTATCGGCTTTCGCTTTCAAAAGTAGCGCATCTACGCGTGTTTGGTCGATGCCGGTATATTCGTGTGCACCGCTTTGCGCCAGTTTTTCGGCAATCTGCACAAGGCGCTGATAGCCGCCCGGTTTGAGCAGCGTGGTGGCGAGGGTGACAGGCCAAATGCCGGCTTCGTATAAATCGCAAATATTGTATTCGTCCGCGCCGCCCGAATACGACATGCGCAGTTTGCCGTCAAACGCTTTTGACAGTTTGGCTGCAAGCGACAGCGACAGCGGGAACAAACTGCGGCCGGACATATACATTTCGTTGCCGGGCAATTCGCTTGCCGCGATGTCAACGGGGAACGTGTTGGTGAGCTTGACGCCGAACGAAAGTTCTTTGTCCGCCGCCAGTTTCAGCAGGCGCTGCAGCATCGGCACGGCATCCTCGAACTGTAAATCCTCTTTAAAATGGTGTTCATCAAACACAATATAATCGTAGCCGAGTGCGTCGAGCGTCTTGCGTGCGTACTCATAGCCGAGCATCGTCGGGTTGCATTTGATAAATGTATTGAGGTGTTTTTCGGTCAATAAGTACGTGGCTATGCGCTCAATTTCGTCCGGTGGGCAGCCGTGCAGCGTGGACAGCGTGATGGAGTTGCAAATGCGCGGGCTGATATTTTCGATGTCCTCTGCCGTAATATGCTCAAATTGATTCAAGTTTGCCAGCGCCCATGTTTTGCACTGTGCCCAAACTGCGGTGTCTGCGGCATTTTTCATGTTTTCGATATAGGTGTCGATTTTTTCGGTTTTGATGCCCGCAAGGTCGTATCCGACGCTCATGTTGAACACAAAGCCGTTTGCGTCGCCGAGCGCAAATTCTTTCGACAATAATTTCAGCGCAAACCATGCCTTGGCATATTCCGCAAAGGCCTGCGGCACATACAATTCCGTCGACCACTCGACATTATATCCCTCGTCCGTCGCGAGAATGCACGGTTTCGCCACCGGCAAATCTTCGCCGTCGAGAATCTGCACGGTTTTCAGCTCAAAAAAGCGGCTGCCGCCCATGTAGGAGGCAATGATATTTTGCGCAAGCTGTGTGTGCGGGCCGGCCGCGGGGCCAAACGGCGTTTCCATCGTTTCGCCAAACAGCGAAAGCGCGGCTTTTTCTGTGGCGGCATATTGTTTGTGCATGCCGAATACAGTATGATGACTGCGTTTTTCGGTCAAAATCCATTCCATCAAATCGGCGAATGGAATCGGGGTCATTCTATCACTCATCTTGATTTCTCCTTTATATTATGAATTGATGCGTGTCCAAAGATCCTGTGCCTGCTCACGGCATTCGGCCATGACTTTTTCGGTATCGATACCGACAACTTCGCGGTTTTCCATGCGCACGGTGCCGTTGATGATGGTGGTGACGACGCTGCGTCCCGACAGGCCAAACAGCGTGTGTCCGCCGAGATTGCTTGCGTTGAGCGGCGTGAGCGGGTCGTAATCGGCCACGATGATATCGGCGGCGGCGCCGGCTTCGAGCACGCCGAGTTTTGAATCAAAATAGCGCGCGCCGATGGCCGCGTTGCCGTCAAACAGCATCTGCTGCACTTCGCCCCATGCCACCGTCGGGTCGCAAAGATTGTGTTTGTGCAGTACATTCGCCACTTTTTGGGATTCATACATGTCGTTGGTATAGCCGTCTGTGCCGAGGCCGACGAGAATGCCTTTGTGCATCATCTTTAGCGTGGGCGGGCAGCCGACGGCATTGCCCATGTTGGATTCAGGATTGTGCACCACGGCGGTATTGGTTTCTTTCACGACATCCATTTCGTTTTCGTTGATGTGGATGCAGTGGCCGCAAATGGTTTTGTCGCCGAGAATATCTTGGTCAAACAGACGATAAATCACGCGTTTGTTGTATTTTGCGAGCGAGTCGTACACGTCGGTCATGCCCTCGGCCACGTGAATATGAAAGCCTGTGCCTTTTGGCGTGTTTTCGCGGCAGAGCGCGAGCGTGTCGTCCGACAGGGTGAAGCTTGCGTGCATACCCATCATGGCTTTTTGCATGTCGTCGGTTTGTTTGGCACAATAGCCGATGAAATCTGCATTTTCTTTGACGGCGGCTTTCATTTTGTCGGTGCCGTCGCGGTCAGATACTTCATAGCAAAGGCAGGTGCGCACGCCGTACTGTTTGGCGGCGTCTGCAATGGCAAACAGGCTGCCCTCAATGCCGCCGTAGCTTGCATGATGGTCAAACACCGTGGTTACGCCGTTTTTGATGCAGTCAAGATACGTGGCAACCGCGCTCATGCGGGTGTCGCGCAGCGTGAGGTTGCGGTCAATTTTCCACCACTGGCCGTCTAAAATATCCATAAAGCTATGCGGATTGTAATTTTTGATGGCAAGACCTCTTGCAAACGCGCTGTAAATGTGGTTGTGCGCGTTGATGAGCCCCGGCATGATGAGGCCGTGCTTTGCGTCCATGAATTTTGCGTCCGGATACTGTTTTTTGAGCGCGTCCGTTGTGCCGACCGCGACGATTTTTGTGCCCTCAACGGCCACGCAGCCGTTTGCGATGACTTTGTTTTCTGCGCCACGTGTCGCGAGTGTTCCATTGCCCAGCAAATACATTTCATTTCCTCCGTTTCATAAAAAAAGAAAGTCCCTTGCGCGACTGGCAGGAACTTTCTCGTGATGATGACAAAATGGTGCCCTTTGAGAAATTCGCAAAGACCCGTGCGCAAAAGCACTTCGTTACAGCCACCAGTTATCTATTAAATTGTTTTGCTATGGTAAGACGTTCTTTCGTTTGTACTTTCATTATACCCGCCAAAACCGCACGCGTCAAGAGTGCGACTTATTTTCTCAATAAAAATTTTTTGCCTAATTTTTTGTTGGTTTTTCACAAAAGTTGTGATATGATAGGCTTACAAACAATACAGATGAGCGGAGGACAGCACTATGACGCGCGTTGATTCTTTTAGTTTTTTAAAGCAAATTGCAAAGGGTATTGCACAGGAATTCGGCTCTGACTGCGAAGTTGTGGTTCACGCACTGAACAATGGTTCGCTTGAAAACTCCATTGTCGCGATCGAAAATGGGCATGTCACCCATCGAAAAGTAGGCGACGGCCCCTCACATGTGGTATTGGAGGCGATGCAAAAAAATGCCGATTTACAAGACCGTCTTGGCTATTTGACCAAGACAAAAGACGGCAAAATTTTGAAATCCAGCACAATTTTCATCAAGGACGACGAGGGAAAGCCGATTTGTGTGCTGTCCATCAATTATGACATCACCGGTTTACAACTTGCAAGCGGCAGCATCGGCAATTTTATTGCCGTTGCGCCCGACCCTGTTTCAACCGAGCCGGAGCGCATTTTTCAAAGTGTGGGCGAACTGCTTGACGAATTGATTGAGCAAGCCGTCGCGCTTGTCGGCAAACCGGTTGCGCTGATGACAAAAACCGATAAAGTAAAGGCCATTCAGTTTTTAAACAAGGCCGGCGCCTTCTTAATCACCAAAAGCGGCGACAAGGTTTCACGCTTTTTTGGCATTTCCAAGTACACGCTTTACAGTTATATTGATGCATCGTCTTAATTTTCACTTTGCACATTGGCACTTTATACAGCTTTTTACTTCTATTTTTGTTAGTTTTCGTCAAAACATACTGTTTTGTGTCGTTTATCAAAAAAATTCTGTTGACAAAAAATATTTTTGAGCTATACTATAAATATGAACAAACTATAAACATAAGTGTGCAGAACTTATATAAGCCCATAATTGGTTGGGCGTCTCTACCAACTACCGAAAATAGTTGTGCTATAAGTTCTCAAAGACAGCTTTGAGAATTTATAGTTGCGTTTTTCGGTAGCTTTTTTGATTGATACACAGGCGAAAGCTGCCAATGGTAAAAAAATGAAACGGAGGTGTGTCAGCTTTTTCTGCATCGGCACTCAATATGGTAAGGCGCACAGCGGCACATCCTGTACCGGCTGATGACGCCGACGCTCAAAGGCTACTTGTCGCCGAATACATATTTTCACGGCGGCCGCCTACTTTAGCACAAGAAAGGAAGGGTCCAGCATGAGTAACAAAACCGAAACACCCGTACAAATCAGTAAACTTGACAAGGTTTTTCATTTAACCGAAAAAGGCACCGACGTCAAAACTGAGGTTATCGCAGGTGTTACCACATTTATGACGATGGCTTACATCTTGGCCGTCAACCCTGATATTTTAAGCGCAGCAGGCATGGACAAAGGCGCAGTATTTACTGCCACCGCACTGTCTGCGATGATTGCCACTGTTTTAATGGCGCTTTTCGCAAACTATCCGTTCGTGCTTGCTCCGGGCATGGGGCTGAATGCATACTTTGCATTCACGGTTGTTCTTCAAATGGGTTACACATGGCAGATGGCTTTGGCCGCGGTTTTTGCAGAAGGCTTGATTTTTATTGCGCTTTCGCTCACCCACGTCCGCGAAGCAATTTTCAACGCCATTCCAATGCCGTTAAAACATGCGGTTTCAGCCGGTATCGGCCTGTTTATCGCTTTCATCGGCTTGCAGAACTCGCATCTTGTTACCAACAATGACGCAACACTCGTTTCCATGTTCTCCTTCAAACAGAACGTGGCTGCCGGCGGCTTCTTCACAGAAGGCATCACGGTTTTGCTCGCCATCATCGGCGTAATTATCACCGCCATCTTGATTGTGAAAAAAGTCAAAGGCAATATCCTTTGGGGTATTTTGGCCACATGGCTGCTTGGCATTCTCTGCCAGTTTACAGGCCTTTATGTGCCGAATCCCGAAATCGGCTTCTTCAGTCTGTTGCCTGACTTCTCGAACGGCATTGCCATTCCGAGCATGATGCCGACCTTTATGCAGGTTGATTTCTCGAACGTTTTCTCACTGGACTTCCTCGTTGTCATCTTCGCGTTCCTCTTTGTGGATATGTTCGACACACTTGGCACCTTGATTGGTGTCGCCTCCAAAGCCGATATGCTCGACAAAGACGGCAAATTGCCGCAAATCAAAGGCGCATTGCTTGCTGACGCAGTCGGCACCTCTGTTGGCGCACTTTGTGGCACTTCCACCGTTACTACGTTCGTCGAAAGCGCTGCCGGTGTTTCTGAAGGCGGCCGCAGCGGCTTGACCGCGCTTGTATCTGCCGGCTTGTTCGGCCTCGCATTGTTCCTGTCGCCTATCTTCCTCGCAATTCCTGCGTTCGCCACAGCACCGGCACTGATTATCGTCGGCTTCTTGATGGTAAGCGCAATCTTGAAGGTAGACTTCAACAATCCTTGCGACGCAATTCCGGCCTTTATCTGCATGGTCGCCATGCCGTTTATGTATAGCATTTCCGAAGGCATCGCAATGGGCGTTATCTCCTATGTCATCATCAACTTGGTGAGCGGCAAAGAGAGAAGAAAAACCATCAGCGTCGTCATGTATATTCTTGCAGTTTTGTTTGTGTTCAAGTATATTTTACTGTAAACCAAACAGCAGCTTTCAAGCTTTTAAGTTTTAATGAGAACAGCACTCCTGCGGGAGTGCTGTTTTTTTGGTTGCGGTTGGGACGTTTGTGCGAGGCCTCGCCGGATAACCATATATGGGGGTGCACACAATTTTGCAATGATGCATCCCTGGTAGGGACACCATACATGGTGTCCGCGTGGGTTTGCACAAATTGGTGCAGACGGCAACACGGCAAGGGCAGAGCCCTTGCCCTACAAATTTTACCCGTGTTTATAAATTTTACCCGTGCTTATAAAAAGGTAAGGCCACCACTTCGGCGGCAACTTCTCTTCCGCGCACCGATACCGATACTGCTGTGCCCGGCACGGCAAATTCCGTGTCGAGATATGCCATCGCGCACGCGACGCCTAGCGTCGGACAATGCGTGCCGGAGGTGGTCATGCCGATTTCTTCTCCGTGAAACAACACCGGCTCGTGCTCACGAATGACGCCGCGGCCGGTCACTTTGAGGCCAATGCGCGTCTGTTTCGGCTGCCCCTGCTGCACAAGCGCCTCTTTGCCGATGAAATCGTCTTTGTTCATCTTAATGGCAAAGCCGAGGCCGGCCGCAATCGGGTTGATATGCTCGCCCAGTTCGTGGCCATACAGCGGCATCGCGGCTTCAAGCCGCAGCGTGTCGCGGCAGCCAAGACCGCATGGCACAGCGCCCGCGTTTTGCAGTGCCGTCCAAACCGTGGCGGCGTTTTTGGGCGCCATATACAGCTCATAGCCAAATTCGCCCGTGTATCCGGTGCGTGACACAAGGCACGGAACGCCCGCCACGTCCATTTTTTCGGTGAACGTATAATTTTTTTCGGGCAGCAAAGCCGCGTCGCAAAGCGGTGTGATGATTTCTTTCGACAGCGGCCCTTGCAATGCAATCTGCGCGGTGACGGGCGAAAGGTCGGTCAGCGTGACATCACCCTGCAAATGTGTGCGCAGCCACGCGATATCTTTTGCGGTGTTGGAGGCGTTCAGCACAAGCAAAAACTTGTCTGCGCCAAGCCGATATACAATCAAATCATCCACTTCGCCGCCGTTATCATATAACATTAAGGTATAGCGCGCGCTGCCAATCAAAAGTGTTTCAAAATTGTTCGTCAAAATATAGTTCAAATTGCGCAGGGCATCGGGCCCTTCCAGCGTGGCCTCGCCCATGTGTGATACGTCGAAAATGCCGGCCTTTTCGCGCACGGCCTTGTGTTCGGCAATCACACCGGTGGGATACTGCACCGGCAATAAATAGCCGGCAAACGGCACAATGCGTCCGTCGCAGGCGACGTGCCGGTCATACAGGGGTGTTTTTTGTTCCGCCATAGTACTAGTTACCTCCTTATTTCTGCTGTTAAATCATTATCAAAAGAAAAAAGCGCACAGAAATTCTGTGCGCCCCGTCTTAAAACCTGAAAGATTCTCCCGCTACCAAAAATATGACCGAGGCGGGATTGCTTCTTCGGTGTCACGTCTATAAAAAGTGCATACAAACGTGGTCTTTCCGGAGTTTGTCCGTTACCGGTCCTTTTGCCTGAGAGTTTTTGCAAATTCCCCTTCGGCGCTGCCTGAAGCAATCTCTCCCGATAACATCATACAAATCTATATTGAATTGCAATTAAAGTATAGACAACTTGCCGCGCGATGTCAACAGTTTTCAACCGACAAAACCGCAATGTCGACATCTCTGTCAAAACGTGCTATAATAAATACTATTATATTTAAAAAAAGAGGTGCACCATGAACGGCAGAAGCGTCGGTTATTATTGTAAACGATATCTTTTTCCGCTTTTGACTTTGCTCGTGCTGCTTTGGGCAACGCAGTGGTTGCAAAACACCGACACCGCGCCCGCCACGATAGAAAGCAAGGCGAATTTAACGCAAGCGCAAGGCGTTATCGAGGGCGAAAGCTACACGGCCAAAAACGACGTGGCGCTGTATCTCGTCAATTATCACACACTGCCGCCTAATTTCATCACCAAAAAAGAAGCGCAGGCGCTCGGCTGGGACAGTGAGGACGGCAATCTTGACGAAATTGCGCCCGGAAAAAGCATCGGTGGCGATGTGTTCGGCAATTTCGACGGCGATTTACCGGAGGCAAAAGGCCGCAAATGGCACGAGTGCGACCTCAACTATAAAGGTGGCTATCGCGGCGCAGAGCGGCTTTTGTATTCTTCAGACGGCCTCATCTACACAACGGACGACCACTATAAAACCTTCCGAAAAATCAATTTGACGGCGCTGCAAACCGCAGACGCCGCCACCAAATAGGAGGAAAACATGAAACAGATTATTTTAGACGGACTGAAAATGCACGACGAAGCCGGCACGCAAAAATATTTGAAAGAGGCCATCTCCGCACCCGAATATTACGGCGAAAACCTCGACGCGCTGTATGACATTTTAACCGGCATCACCACGCCCACGCACATCATTTTTATCAACGAGGACGCGGCGCAATCGCAAATCGGCCGCTATGCAAATCAGCTCATCACCGTGCTGCGCAGCGCCGCAAAGGCGAACGAATTTCTCGCGACAGAGCGGATTTAACCGCAAAATCATCGTCAAAATATACAAGTAAAACGAGAAATATTGTCACATTCTCACAATAAAGTTGCAAATAAATGACAAAACACCGAATGCGCTTGCGCTCATGGGCAAGGGTAGATATAATGGTAAACAATTCACGGCGCTAAAGTGTTAATAGCACCCGCACTGCGAATCGCAAATTCGATACCAATATTTAGAGGAGGAAAGTATACTATGAAGAAAATTGCACTCATGCTTGCAGTTGTTATGGCGCTTGGCATGGCGCTCACCGCTTGTGGCGGCGCAGCCAGTTCTGCACCCGCTGCATCCGGCGCAACGTCCACCGCCACTTCCGCACCTGCCGAAGCAACCGGCTCGAAAGAGATTGTTGTCAATCTGGTGCAGGAGCCGCCCGAAATGAACTCCATTCTCACAACCTCAACAGGTTCGATGAATGTCATGCGCCACATTATGGATGGCCTTGTTGCACTCGACCAAACGGATAACCCGATTCCGGCCATTGCCGAAAAATGGGATATTTCTGAGGACAGCATGACCTATACATTCCATCTGCGCAAAGACGCAAAATGGACGAATGGCGACCCCGTTGTTGCCAAAGATTTCATGTTTGCATGGAATCAGCTTTTCACGGCTGAAACCGCTTCTGACTATGCTTCCTCATGGGCTGCATACATCAAAGGCGCCGAGCAGATGCTTGCAGACGGCACACCGGCCGAGGGCGTTGGCTACAAAGCCGTTGATGATTATACCATCGAATTGAACCTCACCCGTCCGTGCGCATACATTCTGTCTGTGCTCGCTTTCCCGAACTTCCTGCCGGTCAACGAAAAAGCCTACACCGAAGCAGGCGGACGTGACGCTTATGGCACAGAAGCCGAGTTCTTCTGCACCAATGGCCCGTTCAAAGTAACCGCATGGGAACATGAGAGCGACTTTATCGTTGAGAAAAACCCCGATTACTATGCAGCGGACACCATCAAACTTGACAAAATTGATTTCACGATGATTAACGACTCCACCACCGCTTACAACAGCTATGTGGCAGGCGACCTTGATTTGAACGAACTCAACGGCGACAAACTTGCCATGGCAACCGCCGCAGGCTATGAAACGGGATCGTATGATGACGCTTCTTGCTGGTATTTTGAATTCAACACCACCATCAAAGGCCTTGATAACGCGAAAATCCGCAAAGCAATCACAATGGGCGTTGACGTGGAAAGCTTTGTGAAAAACGTTGTGAAAAACAACTCCACCGTTTCGTATGCCTACACCCCGCCCGCCATCAACGGCGGCAAATTCAACGAAGCTGTCGGCAAAGTATTAGACCGCGAGGGCTATGCCGCCGACAACTACAAAAAAGCAAAAGAATTGTTTGAAGAAGGTTTGAAAGAAGCGGGCATGACTGCTGCTGATTTCAAAATCTCCCTTGTGGTAGACGACACCGATACTGCCGCCAAATATGCCGCATTCTTCCAAGAACAACTCAAAACCAACCTCGGTCTCGACATCGCTGTAGAGCAAATGACTTACAAAGCACGTTTACAGCAGATGAGCGAAAAAACATTTAACGGCATTGTTATGGCCGGTTGGGGCCCTGACTACAATGACCCGATGACCTTTATCGACCTGTGGATCACCGACGGCGGCAACAACCACACGTCTTGGGGCAACGCAGAGTATGACGCATTTGTAGAAGCCGCACAGGCCGAAGCAGATCCCGCCGCTCGCGAAAAAATCCTCATTGACGCAGAAAAACTGCTGCTTGAAGAAATGCCCGTCGGCCCTCTCTACAACCGCAGAAAAGACTATTGCACCAGCGAGCGCCTTGTAGACGTTTGCCGCACCGGCTTCCAGGATATGAACCTGCGCTGGGCAGACGTTGTTGCTTAATGTGAGCAACTAAAACACACATGCGTTGTTCCCATAAAGACAAAATGCAACAAAATGTGTGCCGATTATTCCCAATGACTTGAAAAAAGTAGAGCCGTATGTTATGATATAGCGTATGGCTCTACTTGTTTATTTGTGGCGCAAAGTGCTGATACGTTGATTTGCGACGTGCTTTGCGTTAGAAATAAGCAATTGTCAGGCGCGCGGTTTTCTGTTAAAAGTGTCCGCGTGTGGAAAACAAATTGAATGAGGGAGTGGAACTTTTGGCAAAGTATATCACAAAGCGAATCGGCTATGCCATATTGACGGTGTTTTTTCTGACCGCGTTTACATTTTTTATGATGCAAATGCTGCCGGGCGATCCGTTTATCGGCGACAAAGCGATTTCTCCGGCCACCATGGCAGCGCTGAACGAAAAATACGGTTTGGATAAACCGGTGTGGCAGCAGTTTCTAATTTATATCGGGAACGTGTGCAAAGGCGATTTAGGCCTTTCCATCAAGTATAACCGTCCGGTCACGCGCATTATCGGAGATTCGTTTCCGTATTCGTGCGAGCTTGGCCTGCGCAGCTTGCTTATCGCAACCGTTGTCGGCATTGTGCTTGGCACCATCGCCGCCATCAAACGCAGCACAAAATGGGATACCGGCGCGATGACGCTTGCTATCATCGGCGTGTCTGTCCCAAGCTTCATCGTTGGCGCGGTGTTGCAATATTTGCTGTCCATTAAATTAAGACAGTGGTTTGGCATTGACTTTTTTCCCGTCACGGGGTGGAAAACCGAGGCCGCCAAAATTCTGCCCGCCATTGCGCTGAGTTTTGCCTCCATGGCAACCGTGGCGCGGCTCATGCGCACAAGCATGCTCGACGTGCTTGGGTCTGATTATATCAAAACCGCGCGCGCCAAAGGACTTTCGAACGGCAAAATTGTGTGGCGTCATGCCATTCGCAACGCCATCATGCCGGTTGTCACAGTGCTTGGCCCCACCGCCGCGGCACTCATGACAGGCGCATTCGTGGTCGAAAACATCTTTGCAATTCCCGGCATGGGCAAGTTTTTTGTGCTTGCCATCAAGGAGCAGGATTTCACGCTCATTGCGGGTACAACACTGTTTTACGGTGTGTTCCTTGTGGTAGCCACGCTGATTGTCGATATTTTATATGGCCTGATTGACCCGCGCGTCAATTTGGCACAAACGAAGGAATGAGGTGGACGGTATGCGTCAGAAAAAATTAGCAACTGAACCGTTTACACCGGCGGTGCTTGACCCGGACTACACCGTGACGAAGGACGATTTCGCCTATGTCGGTGTCAACCGCGAAAAAATGGAAGGCTCTTTGCGCCCGTCCATCAGCTTTTGGCAAGACGCCATGCGCCGCTTGTGGCGCGATAAAAAGGCCATTATCTGCATGGTCGTTTTGGTGATTGTCATTGTCGGCTCCATTGTTGTGCCGATGATTTCACCGTTCACCATTTCGGAGCAGCATCTTGAACACGCGAGTTTGCCGATGTTCAGCACGGTTTCGCCCGGTCATACGCACATTTTTGGCACAGATGACCTCGGCCGTGACATCTGGACGCGTGTGTGGGACGGCGGTCGTACGTCACTGATTATCGCTTTTACGGCGGTATTTGCCTGTTTGTTTATCGGTGTCACCTACGGCGGCATCTCCGGTTATTGCGGCGGTGCTGTCGATAATGTCATGATGCGCATTCTCGAAATTGTCAACGGCATTCCGTATTTGATTATTGTCATTTTGATGATGACCATTATGGAGGCCGGCATCACCAGTATGATTGTGGCGTATGTCACGGTCGGTTGGGTGGGCATGGCACGCCTTGTGCGCGGCCAGATTATCAGCTTGAAAGAGCAGGAATTTGTCATGGCGGCACACGCCATGGGCGCGAGCGGCGCACGCATCATCGCGCGGCATCTTGTGCCGAATATCCTCAGCGTTGTCATCATCAACATCACCTTGGCAGTGCCAAGCGCGATTTTCACCGAAGCATTTTTGTCGTTCATCGGCCTTGGCGTGCCCATCCCGAACACATCATGGGGTGTTTTGGCACAGGAAGGTGTCAACAAAATGCAAATTTATCCGTCGGAACTCATTATTCCGGCGCTGTTTATCAGCATCACGATGTTGAGCTTCAACCTTTTGGGCGACAGCTTGCGCGATGCTTTTGACCCGAAATTGAGAACATAAGGAGGAACGTACCATGGAAAACATTTTAACCATCAAAGACCTGTACGTTTCTTTCGACACCTATGCGGGCGAAGTACAGGCGGTGCGCGGTGTCAGCTATGAAGTCGGCGACGGCGAAGTTTTGGCAGTTGTTGGCGAATCCGGCTGCGGCAAATCCGTCACGGCGCAAACCATTATGAAATTAAACCCCATGCCGCCCGCCCGCATCAAAGCAGGCAGCATCATGCTTGACGGTGTGGACATCATCAACGCATCTGAAAAAGAGATGCAGCACATACGTGGCAAAGACGTCAGCATGATTTTTCAAGACCCCATGACCTGTTTAAACCCCACCATGCAGGTGGGCAGACAGATTGTCGAGGCGCTCAAACTGCATAAAAAAATGTCGGGTGCCGAGGCGAAAACCGAAGCCATCCGCATGTTGAAACTTGTGCAAGTGCCCAATGCCGAAGTGCGCGCCAAGCAATATCCGCACGAATTTTCAGGCGGTATGCGTCAGCGCGCGATGATTGCCATGGCGCTCTCGTGCAACCCGAAACTGCTGATTGCCGACGAACCGACCACTGCACTCGACGTCACCATTCAAGCACAGATTATGGACTTGATGGAGGACATCAAAAAAGAGTTGCACACCGCGATTATTTTGATTACGCATGACCTTGGTGTCGTGGCAAGCCTCGCTGACCGCGTGGCGGTGATGTACGCGGGCAAAATTGTGGAAAGCGGCACCGTCAATGATATTTTCTACAACCCGAAACATCCGTATACACGCGCATTGCTCAAAAGCCTGCCGCAGCTCAACACCAACCGCGACGAACAGCTTGTGTCGATTCCCGGCACGCCGCCCGACTTGCTCAAACCGCCAAAAGGCTGTGCGTTTGCAAGCCGCTGCCAAAGCGGTATGCAAATCTGTCGCGCTAAACAACCGCCGGTATTCGACTTGGACGGAAAGCATTCCGCCGCCTGCTGGCTGTTGCATGAAAGCTGCCCCGCAAACGCGCAAAAGGAGGATATGAGCCATGACTGATCAAAAACTGCTTGTCCTCGACGATGTTTGCAAAACGTTTAAAGTAGAGGGCGGAAAACTCAAAGCCGTCAACCATGTGTCGCTGTATATCAAAAAAGGCGAAACACTGGGTCTTGTGGGCGAATCCGGCTGTGGAAAATCCACGCTCGGCCGCGTTGTGATGGGCATTTATCCCGCCACAAAAGGCAGCATCACCTACAACGGCGAACAGCTTAACGCACAAAGCAGCGAGAGTCGCCGCCGCTATGCCAAAAAAGCACAGATGATTTTTCAAGACCCGTACGCGTCGCTTGACGCCCGCATGACCGTGGGCAGCATTGTGGCCGAGGGCATGGAAATTCATCATATGTATGACAAAAAAAAGCGCGAAGAACGCGTGGCCGAGCTGCTTGAAATGGTGGGCCTCAACAAAGAGTACGCCAACCGTTTCCCGCACGAATTTTCGGGCGGTCAGCGTCAGCGCATCGGCATTGCCCGCGCGCTTGCCATCGAGCCGGAATTTATCGTCTGCGACGAGCCGATTTCGGCGCTTGACGTGTCAATTCAAAGCCAAATCATCAACCTGCTCAAAGATTTGCAGCAGCGTTTGGGTTTGACGTATTTGTTTATCGCGCATGACTTAAACATTGTCAAATATATTTCCGACCGCATTGCCGTCATGTATCTCGGCAATTTGGTGGAGCTTGCCTCCAGTGACGAAATTTATAAAAACACACTGCATCCGTACAGTCAGGCATTGCTTGCCGCCGTGCCCATTGCCGATCCGGATGTGGAACTGCAAAAAAAGCGTGTGCATTTGACCGGCGACGTGCCGAGCCCCATCAACCCGAAACCGGGTTGCAAATTTGCCGGCCGTTGCCCGCGTGCCACCGACAAATGCCGCACCGATACCCCGCCGCTGATTGAAGTGCGCCCCGAACATTTCGTGGCCTGCCACCTCGTTCAACCGGAGATGTAACGCAAAAAAACAGGCCGTCACTTCATTGTGGCGGCCTGTTTTGCGGTTTTACGGTTCAATCGTATGGTATCATTTTGCCGTTTTGCAAGCGAGAAGCCTCTGCCAAAAATGCCAACTGATGCCCGACCATAGAATCGGCAAGCGTGGTACAACAGGGCGAGAGCGCTTTGCCTGTGAGCAGTGCAATAAAATCTTTTACAATGGCTTGATCGCCACAGCCGTGGGCATTGTTTTGCTGCTCGCGAGAAACATCGATGGTGCGCACGGTTTTTCCGCCGGCTTCCTGCGGTGCAATCACCGAAACTGAAAAACAGGCTTCCTCAAAAGTGCCGCTGATTTCTCCGCGCGTGCCCGTGATGTGAAGGCTTCTTGCGGAAGCCGCTGCGCCGCCATTCACCGAAAAAGTGCCGGTTGCGCCGTCCTCAAATCCAATCAGCAAGGACTGATGATCCACAATCTGCAAATTGCAACGGTATACGCAGCGGCCGAACGGATTGCTCGTGTCGCGCAGCAATTGTATTTTTTCTGCATCAGACGGCTGTTCACAGCCGCTGTCGTGCCAGACATTATTGACCCATCGCTGCGGATTTTCGAGATAGAGCCGTCGCGCAGAATAGACGCATTCCCGTTCAATCGGACAGTTTGTGAGGCAAAATGTTCCGGCACCCTTTGGCGCCATGCTCGGTTGAAACTGAAAAAGAGAACCCACACTGGACACCGTGCGCGGACGATTTCCCAGCATCAACCATGCCATGATGTCCAAATCGTGGCTGCATTTGGACAGCAGCATACCAGAGCCGCAAACTTCCGGCAGGGCATATTTTCCGCGTACATACGAAACAGATTCGTGAAAAAAGCTGATTTGTTCGCTCATTTGGATGTTGAGAACAGCACCGATGGTTCCGGCGGCAATGACTTCGCGAATGCGCCTGTAAAAAGGGGCATAGCGCAGCACATGGCAAACCATCACGCGGCTGCCGGTCGCCTCGGCACAGGCAAACAGCTCCGCCGCTTCCTGTCGGTTGACGGCAAACGGCTTTTCGAGCAGCACATCGTAATTATTTTGCAGCAGGGGAATCGTGGTGGAAACATGCTGCAAATCCATGGTGCCGTTGATGATGGCATCTGCAAATCGCGGTGCGGCGAGAAAATCGTCCACAGAGGAAAAACAATGTTTGGCCGGTATTTGAAACTTTTCCTGCGCCGCATGCACACGCGCCGGATTGACGTCCACAACACCGACAATTTGAAACAGGTCAGGGTGCACAAGCGCCTCTTGCGCATAAATTGTGGCACGTGCGCCCATTCCCACAACGACAATACGAACCGGTTGATGCATCGCTCGCTCTCCCTTACAAAATCTAGTTGATTTCTTTTCCGAAAAATGCGGTGGCTGCTTTGATTTTCGCCATCAATGCGTCAAATTGTGCGGGCGTTAAGCTTTGCGCACCGTCACATTTCGCGTGCGCGGGGTCGTTGTGCACTTCCATCATCAAGCCGTCCGCGCCCGCGGCAATCGCCGCCATCGCAAGCGGCTCCACCATCCACGCAATGCCCGCGGCATGGCTCGGGTCAATAATCACGGGCAGATGCGTCTTGCTTTTGAGCATGGGCACGGCCGAAATATCCAGTGTGTTGCGCATACTGGTTTCAAACGTGCGGATGCCGCGCTCGCATAAAATAACGTTTTCATTGCCGCCCGCCATGATGTACTCGGCGCTCATCAGCCATTCTTCAATCGTGTTTGACAGGCCGCGTTTGAGCAAAATCGGTGTTTTGAGGTGGCCAAGCTCTTTCAAAAGCTCAAAATTTTGCATATTGCGCGCGCCCACTTGAATCATATCCACGTCCGCAAACAGCGGAATGTGTTCGGTGTTCATAATCTCGGTCACAATCGGCAAACCTGTCGCACGTTTTGCCACCTGCAACAGCTCCAGTCCCTCGGCACGCATGCCTTGAAACGCATACGGCGACGTGCGCGGTTTAAACGCACCACCGCGCAAAAATCCGGCGCCGCTTTCTTTTACGGCATTTGCCACTTCCAAAATCTGCGCTTCGCTCTCCACGCTGCACGGCCCTGCCATCACGCTGAATTTTCCGCCGCCGATTTGATGTCCGCACACGTTGATGACCGTGTTTTGCGGGTGAAATTTGAGGTTTGCCTTTTTATACGGTTCCGAAACGCGTTTTACGTCCGCCACAAACGGATTGGCACGCACAAGGTCAATGTCCACGGCGCTGGTGTCGCCGATGAGGCCGATTAAATGTGTCAGTTCGCCTTCGGAATTGTGAATTTTCAGCCCCTGCTCCTCAAAACTTTTGCAGAGCGATTGAATTTCCTGTGCACGCGCGTCTTTTTTGAAAATAATAATCATGATTTTTCCTCTTTCTTTTTGCGTTTCGGCAAATAAAAAAGGCCGCAGGCTCTCTGTGAGCCGGCGGCCTTTGGTTTACAAATTTCACTTTGCATCCATCGCATCCACAGGGCAAACAGAGCCACAACTAAAATAAGTGTAGCTAAAATAATAGTTTGCAATTGTGGCGGCGCATGTGTGCATCAAAATTTCCTCGAATCAAACAATTTTTATCAGTATACGAGCTTTCAAAACAAATGTCAAGGGTGTATGATAGAAAAGGAGGGACAGAAATGGAAAAAACAAATGTAATGCGCATGCTTGACAAGGCGCACATCGCGTATATGCCACATACGTATGCACACGACGACGGCCTGATTGACGGCGCATCGGTGGCAAAAAAACTTGGGCAAAATCCGGCACAGGTGTTTAAAACACTTGTGACACAGGGCGCTAGCCGGCAATATTGCGTTTTTGTGATTCCGGTTTTGGCGGAACTGGATTTGAAAAAAGCGGCCAAAAGCGCGGGCGAAAAAAGCGTGGCGATGATTCCCGTTGCTGAAATCAACAAAGTGACAGGGTATATTCGCGGCGGATGCAGCCCAATCGGCATGAAAAAGAATTTTTTAACCGTGTTTGACGAAAGCGCGCTTGCGCAAAAAAACATTTGTGTCAGTGCGGGAAAAATCGGCACACAGGTGGAGCTTGCGCCGCAGAGTTTGATTTTGCTGATTCGCGCAAAAACGGCTGCAATCGTGGCAGAATAAGTAAGACCAGAGAAACAAATCACCAAAAAGCAAGCGGCGCAAAACACACTTTCTTGTCGCTTTGGCTGAAAATGAGAATCTGCCGTGTAAAGCATTGCATTTCCAACATAAACACGGTACACTATAATGGTATTAGTAGTTGTAAGAACACGCCGGACGGAGGTGCCACAATGAACAAAACAGATTTCTGTTTGCTTCAAGGGCATTTTGCAATCTCTCGGCGGCAAGCGCCGCAGTCTGCGGGCATTTTTGCAACCAAAAATCAACCAAATTGCATTTAAAGGGCCATGGTGCATACTGCGCTGTGCGCCTTTTTTGTTTTTTGTAAAGGAGTGGTCATATGGAATCGAAAAAAATAGCCATCATCATGGGGTCAGACAGCGATTGGCCGTGCGTAAAAGCTGCGGCATTGCAACTCAAAGCGTGGGACATTCCGTTTGAAGTGCATGTCATGAGCGCCCATCGCACGCCGTCTGCCACGGCGTCGTTCACCAAAGTGGCCGCCGAAAACGGGTTTGGCGTCATCATTGCGGCGGCGGGCATGGCCGCACATCTCGCGGGCGCAATTGCCGCCAACACCACGCTGCCGGTCATCGGCATTCCCATCAAAGGCGGCGCGATGGACGGGCTTGACGCGCTGCTCGCCACCGTGCAAATGCCAAGCGGCATTCCCGTGGCCACGGTCGCACTGAACGGTGCGAAAAACGCCGCTGTTTTGGCGGCACAAATTCTTGCCGTCAGCGACGCACGCATCGCCGCATTGCTGCAACAGGCACGCGTACAAATGGCATCCGATATCGCCGCAAAAGACGCCGCATTACAAGCGGAAATTGTGGCATTATAAATAACAAATTAAAATTAAGGAGTGTTTCAAATGAAAAAATTAGAACAACTGTATGAGGGCAAAGCCAAAAAGGTATATGCAACCGACGACGAAAATATCGTTTTGGTCGATTACAAAGACGATGCCACCGCCGGCAACGGCGCCAAAAAAGGCACGATTCTCGGCAAAGGCGTCGTGAACAATCGCGTCACCAACAGCCTCATGAAAATGCTCGAAACCAAAGGCATTCCGACGCATTATGTGGAAGAACTGTCTGACCGTGAAACACTCGTGAAAAAAGTGAGCATTGTGCCGCTTGAAGTTATCGTGCGCAACGTGGCCGCCGGCAGCCTTGCCAAACGCCTCGGCATGCCCGAAGGCACCGTGCTCAAATCCACCGTGCTTGAATATTGCTATAAAGACGACGCGCTCGGCGACCCGATGGTCAACCAATACCACATCGCCGCCATCGGTGCGGCAACGCCCGAAGAACTCGACATCATTGCCGACTATTCGTTTAAAATCAACAAAATTCTCGGCGATTATTTGAAAGACGCAAACATCGAACTGATTGATTTCAAGCTCGAATTTGGCCGTTTGCCGGATGGCACAATTGTGCTTGCCGACGAAATCAGTCCGGACACCTGCCGCTTTTGGGATGCAAAAACACACGCCCATCTCGACAAAGATTTATTCCGCCGCGACCTTGGCGGCGCAGAAGAAGCCTATGCCGAAGTGATGAAACGCTTGTTGGGAGAATAGAATGGACACTTATATCACAGATAAATTGCATGAGGAATGCGGCGTATTCGGCGTGTACAACCACGGCGAATTTGAAAGCGTCGCCTCCGCCACCTATTATGGCCTGTATGCATTGCAGCATCGCGGACAGGAAAGCTGCGGCATCGCTGTCAACGAGAACGGCATCATTCGCAACCATCGCGACAACGGCCTTGTCAACGAAGTGTTCACGCCCGAAGTGATGCAAACACTCGGCAGCGGCAAAATGGCGCTCGGCCACTGCCGCTATGGCACCACCGGCACGCGTACACGCGCCAACGCACAGCCGCTTCTTGTGCAGCACGTTAAGGGCGCAATGGCACTTGCCCACAACGGCAATTTGACCAACGCTGAGGAGCTGCGCGAAGAATTTGAAATGGGCGGCGGCATTTTTCATGCCACGTCCGACACCGAAGTCATTGCCTACACCATCACAAAAGAGCGCCTCACCGCGCCCACGATTGAGGATGCCATTGTGTCGGCCATGAACCGACTTACCGGTGCATACAGCCTTGTGGTGATGTCACAGCGCAAGCTGATTGCCGCGCGTGACCCCATGGGTTTTCGGCCGCTGTGCATGGGCAAACTCGGCGAAAGCGTCATTTTCGCAAGCGAAAGCAGTGCGCTTGACGCCATCGGCGCAACGTTAATTCGCGACATCGCGCCCGGCGAAGTGGTTGTCGTCACCGAGGACGGCATTCAAAGCATCCAAACACATTGCGGCAAAGGCAGCGCATTTTGCGTGTTTGAATATATTTATTTTGCACGTCCCGATTCCGTGATTGAAGGCTCGTGCGTGCATCAGGCTCGTATGCGTGCCGGCGCATTTTTGGCGCTTGAGCATCCGGTGCAGGCAGACGTTGTCATCGGCGTGCCCGATTCCGGCCTTGACGCGGCGCTCGGCTATGCCAAACAAAGCGGTATTCCGTATGATATCGGCTTTTTGAAAAACAAATATATCGGCAGAACGTTCATTGCGCCGACGCAAAAACAGCGCGAAAACGACGTGCGCATCAAACTGAACCCGATTGCGTCGGCCGTCAAAGGCAAACGCGTCGTGCTGATTGACGACTCGATTGTGCGCGGCACCACCAGTCTTAAAATCGTAAAATTATTGCGCGAAGCGGGTGCAACAGAAGTGCATATGCGTTTATCCTCGCCGCCGTTTTTGTATCCGTGCTATTTTGGCACCGACATCGACAGCCGCGAAAAGCTGATTGCCTATAAGCACACCATTCCCGAAATCGCCAAAATGATTGACGTCGATTCCATCGGTTATCTTGAAATTGCCGATTTGCCGCGTCTTGCGGCCGATTCCACCTGCGGCTTCTGCGACGGCTGTTTCACGGGAAAATATCCGGTTGAGATTCCGAAAAATACCTGCAAAAACAAATTCGAACAAAAGCTGTCTGACAACGGCGACTAATCACCCATGACAAAGGAGAGCCACCATGAAAAGTTTTTCTGAAAGTTATAAAGAGGCCGGCGTTGACATCACGGCAGGCTACACCGCGGTAGAAATGATGAAAGGCCATGTCGCACGCACGATGACGGCGGGCGCAATCGGCGGGCTTGGCGGCTTCGGCGGCCTGTTTGAGCTAGACATGACCGGCCTCACAAAGCCGGTGCTCGTGTCGGGCACCGACGGTGTCGGCACCAAATTAAAGCTGGCTTTTTTGATGGACAAACATGACACGGTCGGCATCGACTGCGTTGCCATGTGTGTGAACGACGTCATCACTTGCGGCGCAAAACCGCTCGTGTTTCTCGATTATATTGCGTGCGGCAAAAACGTGCCCGAAAAAATCGCCTCCATTGTCGCAGGTGTCGCCGAGGGCTGTGTACAGGCCGGCGCGGCGCTCGTGGGTGGCGAAACGGCCGAGATGCCGGGCTTTTATCCGATTGACGAATACGACCTCGCGGGCTTTACCGTGGGTGTGGTGGACAAGGCGAAAATCATCGATAACACGAAAATGCAGGCGGGCGATGTGCTGATTGCGCTGCCGTCCTCAGGATTGCATTCCAACGGTTTTTCCCTCGTGCGCAAGGTGTTTGACATCGAAAAAACCGACTTGCACGCCTACAACGACATGCTCGGCGCATCGCTCGGCGACACATTGCTCACACCGACCAAAATTTACGTCAAGCCGGTGCTTGCGCTGATGGACGCCGTTTGTGTGCGTGCGGTCAGCCATATCACAGGCGGCGGTTTTTACGAAAATATTCCGCGCTGTCTGCCGGCCGGCTTTGCGGCAAAAATTGAAAAAGCGGCCATCAAAACGCCGCCGATTTTCAAATTATTGCAAGAAACCGGCAATATTCCCGAGCGCGACATGTTCAATACGTTCAATATGGGCGTGGGCATGGTGTGTGTGGTGGCGGCGGCAGACGCTGAAAAATCCGTGCAAATTTTGCAAGAAAACGGCGTAGACGCGTATGTTCTCGGAGAAATTGTCGCCGGTGAAACAGGGGTAGAACTGTGGTAAACGTCGCGGTACTCGTATCCGGCGGCGGCACAAATTTGCAGGCGATTCTCGATGCAAAAGAAGCGGGCGCGCTGCCAAATGTCCATTTGGCGCTCGTGCTCTCATCAAAACCGGACGTTTTTGCCTTGACACGCGCCGAAAAATCGGGCGTTGCCACGCAAGTGGTCTGCCGCAAAAATTTTGCGGACAGCGACGCATTCAACGACGCACTGCTTGCCGCGCTGCGTGAAAAACAGATTGAAATGATTGTTCTGGCGGGATTTTTGTCGATTCTCAGCGAAAAAATCATCAAAGCCTATCCCGAAAAAATCATCAATGTGCATCCGAGTTTGATTCCGAGTTTTTGCGGCGCAGGATATTATGGGTTAAAAGTCCATGAAGCAGTGCTCGCGCGCGGCGTGAAAATCACCGGCGCGACGGTGCATTTCGTCAACGAAATACCGGACGGCGGCCGCATTATTTTGCAGCAAGCGGTGGCGGTAGAGCCAAACGACACGCCCGAAAGTTTGCAAAAGCGCGTCATGGAACAAGCGGAGTGGAAAATTTTGCCAAAAGCGCTAGCGCTGTTGACGCAAGAATAAGACACCAAAAAATTTGTGTATAGGTGCAAGCCGTGTGCGTTTTTGTAGGGCAAGGGCTT
>JAVXRV010000007.1:0-32884 GCA_036643515.1 Ruthenibacterium sp. | reverse complement strand
AAAACCGCCTTGTGGTGGTGGATGAGGCGTATGTCGATTTTGGCGGCGAAAGTGCTGTGCCGCTGCTTAAGAAATATGAAAATTTGCTGATTGTCGGCACTTTTTCGAAATCACGCAATCTGGCCGGTGCACGTCTTGGCTATGCCATCGGCAGTGAGGCGCTGATTGCGGATTTAAACACCATCAAATTCAGCTTCAACCCCTACAACGTCAACCGTTTGACGCTGCTCGCGGGCACGGCCGCTTTGCAAGATGCACCTTATTTTGCCGCATGTTGCCACAATATCATGGCGACGCGTGCCGACACAGCCGCCGCGTTGACGGCGCTTGGCTTCACGATACTCGACAGCAAAACAAATTTTTTATTTGTGTCACCGCCCTCGCCCCACACAGGCCGTGCATATTATGACGCGTTGCGCGAACAGGACGTGCTCGTGCGCTATTTTGACGCACCGCGCACACGCAATTTCGTGCGCATCAGCATCGGCACCAAAGAGCAGATGCAGATGCTTTTAGCCATCACAAAAAATTGGTTGGAGGAAAGATGATGAACAATCGCACCGCAACGGCCGCCCGCGCGACGGACGAAACCAGTATTTCTTTGACGCTCAACCTTGATGGGTCGGGCATTTATGACATCGACACCGGCTGTGGATTTTTGAACCACATGCTTGAATTGTTTACGCGGCATGGCCGGTTTGACCTCACGCTGTCGTGCCGTGGCGACGTGCAGGTTGATTATCACCATACGGTCGAGGACGTCGCCATTGTGCTTGGCCGCGCGTTCAGCGAGGCACTGGGCGACCGTGCGGGCATCACGCGCTATGGCGAGGCGACGATTCCCATGGATGAGGCGCTGATTTTGGTGGCGGTGGATATTTGCGGGCGCGCAAGCGTTGGCTATGCGCTGCAAATCCCCACCGAAAAAGTGGGCGATTTTGACACGGAGCTTGTCAGCGAATTTCTATACGGCTTTGCGCGGGCGCTTGGCGCGTCCATTCACGCGCGGCAGTTTGCCGGCAGCAACAGCCATCATATTGTGGAGGGTTGCTTTAAGGCGCTTGCGCGTGCCATGCGACAGGCCGTCGCCATTGACGCGGCGTTTGCGCTCGAAATTCCGTCCACAAAAGGAACGATTTTATGATTGCAGTGATTGATTACGGTGCGGGCAATCTGTTCAGTCTTTGCTCGTCGCTCAAAAGCCTTGGCCTTGCGGCACAAGTGACGCACAGCGCCGCAGATTTGCAGCAGGCATCCCATTTGATTTTGCCCGGCGTCGGCGCGTTCGGCGATGCCATGCAAAAGCTCACGGCAACAGGTCTTGTGCCCGACATCTGCGCGCAGGCACAGGCGGGCAAACCGCTGCTCGGCATCTGCCTCGGCATGCAGCTTTTGTTTGACACAAGCCATGAATATGGCACGCACGCGGGTTTGCATCTGTTGCAAGGCGAAATTTGTCCGCTTGAAGACGACTTGCGCGCGGCGGGCTATGCGTATAAAGTGCCGCACATGGGTTGGAATGCCTTGCAAATCAAACAGCCGCAAAACGCCTTGTTGCGCAATACAAAAATGGGCGATTCTGTGTATTTTGTGCATTCTTTCTATGCGAAAAACTGTGCAGAATCCATCGTGGCAACGAGTGAATATGGCATTGATGTGCCGGCGGTGGTCGCGAAAAACAATGTGTACGGCTGTCAGTTTCACCCCGAAAAAAGCGGCAGGGCGGGGCTTGCAATATTGAGCGCATTCGCGCAGATTTGACGCGACATAAAGGAGAAGGCATGGATATTTTTCCGGCGATTGATTTAAAAGACGGCCGCGCCGTGCGCTTGACGCAGGGCGATTACAGCCGCGTGCAGGTGTTTGACGACGACCCTGTGGTAGTGGCCGAAAATTTTGCACGACAGGGCGCGAAATGTTTGCATCTTGTTGATTTGGACGGCGCAAAAGACGGTGCACTGTCCAACTATGACGTGATTGCGAAAATCGTCAAGGCGACGCATTTATTTGTGGAAATCGGCGGGGGAATCCGCGACGAAAATCGCGTCAACACGTATTTATCACTCGGTGTCGGGCGCGTGATTCTCGGCACGGCGGCACTGCGCGATCCGGCGTTTTTAAAGCGCATGGCGGCACAGTACGGCGCAAAAATTGCGGTGGGCGTGGACGCGAAAAACGGTTTTGTCGCGACGGACGGCTGGCTGAATGTCAGCACAACCGACAGTGTCGCGTTTTGCAAAGAGGTGCACGAGGTGGGCGTGCAAAATATTATTTATACCGATATCGCCAAAGATGGCGCGATGCAAGGCACTAATTTGGCGATTTATCGTGTGTTAAGTAAAATTGACGGTATTCATATCACCGCGTCGGGAGGGATTAACGCGCTCTCGGACATCACGGCGCTGCGCGAGATGGGCGTTGCGGCGGCGATTGTCGGCAAGGCGCTGTATCTCGGCGCATTGACACTGCCCGCGGTTTTGGCGGCGGCGGAAGGGAACAAAATATGATTACAAAACGCATCATTCCGTGCCTCGATATCCGCGATGGCCGCGTGGTGAAAGGTGTCAATTTTAAGGGCGTGCAGGACGTTGACGACCCGGTGACGCTTGCCAAACGCTACAATGACGAGGGCGCAGACGAACTCGTATTTTACGATATTACGGCGAATATTGAGGGGAGAAGCCTCTTTACCGATACGCTGCGCCGCGTGGCAAGCGAAATTTTTATCCCGCTGACGGTGGGCGGCGCCATTCACACGGTGGCGGATTTCGACCGCGTTTTAAAGGCGGGTGCAGACAAGGTCAGCGTCAATTCGGGCGCCATCAAAAATCCGCAGCTCATCGCCGATGCCGCACAAAAATATGGCAACCAATGCGTGGTTTTATCCATGGATGTCGCACGGGTCAACGGCGCATATCATCTGTTTACAAAGGGCGGGCGCGAGGACACCGGCCTTGACGCAATGGACTGGGCGGCGCAGGGACAGGCGCTCGGCGCGGGCGAAATTGTGCTCAACAGCATTGATACGGACGGCGTGAAAAACGGCTTTGATTTGGAAATGCTACAGGCACTGTCACAGCGCGTTTCGGTGCCGATTGTCGCGAGCGGCGGCGCGGGAAAAGTGGAAGATTTCAAGGCGCTTTTTGCGCTTTCGGGCGTGGATGCGGGGCTTGCTGCCAGCATTTTTCATTTTGACACCGTACAAATTCACACACTGAAAACATATCTTGCCGCGGCGGGCATTCCCATGCGGCTATAAGGAGAAAAAATGGAACTTTCAAAACTGAAATTTGATGCAAACGGTCTAATTCCGGCGGTGGTACAAGATTTTTACACCAAAAAGGTGCTCACGCTCGCCTATATGAACGCGGAGAGCCTCGCCATCACACTCAAAGAAAAAACGACCTGTTTTTGGAGCCGCAGTCGACAGGAATTGTGGCGCAAAGGCGAAACAAGCGGCAATGTGCAGCATGTGGTGTCCATCACGGCCGATTGTGACGGCGACGCCTTGGTGGTGCAGGTGCTCAAAGACGGGCCCGCGTGTCATCTTGGCACGGATTCGTGTTTTGCCAATGCACTTTGGAACGATGAAACAGTGCAGGAATTTTCGCTGCAAACGCTGTTTGATTTGCTCGTTTCGCGCAATCAAACGCGGCCGGAGGGCAGCTATACCACCTATTTATTTGAAAAAGGGCCTGAAAAAATCCTCAAAAAAGTGGGCGAGGAGTGCACGGAGGTCATCATCGGCGCCATGAAAGGCAGTAAAGAGGAAACCATCTATGAGGTGTCGGATTTGTGCTATCATGTGCTTGTTTTGCTGGTGGCAAGCGGCATTACGCTCGATGAAGTCAAGGCAGAACTTGCATCGCGCCATGTGGTAGACCATAAAGTAAAGCAGGAAACGATGCGATGAATGATGACAAAAAAATACGCATGACCGTCGGTTATCACAATCACACCACGTTTTGTGACGGCAAAAACACGCCCGCGGAAATGGCGGCGGCGGCGTTTGCAAAGGGCTTTACCGATTTCGGATTTTCGGGACATTCATGCGTGCATGATGTAAACGAGGCGAGTTTTGGCGTTGCGGACGAGGGTGAATATGTGCGCGTTTTGCGCGCATTACAGCGCGAATATGCCGGCAAAATGCACATTGGCATCGGCATGGAGCAGGACTATCTTGCGCCGGTGCAAAATCGCGCGGCGCTCGATTACTGCATCGGTTCGGTGCACGAGTTATACGACGCAAAAACAGGAAAACATTTTGCGGTCGACAGCGACGCGGCAACGCTGCGTACGGGCATCGACGAAATGTTTGGCGGGGACGCGATGGCGATGGTGCGCGATTTTTATGACACAACGGTAAAAAATGTTGCACAATATCAGCCCGAAATCATTGGTCATTTTGACCTCGTGGTGAAAAACAACGCAAACGGTGATTTTTTCGACGAAAACAGTACAATTTACCGCAATTTGGCGCTTGATGCACTGCGTACATGCGCAAAATCCGGCGCAATTTTTGAAGTAAACACCGGCAGTATGGCGCGCGGATATCGCGACACACCGTATCCGGCGCGCTTTTTACTTGAGGAATTGTGCCGGCTCAACGCGCGTGTGATGATTACCACAGATGCGCATTCTGCCGCGACGATTGACTTTGGCTATGAAATGGCATACAAACTGCTCAAAGAAATTGGGTTTACACACGTCTGCGTTCCACAAAACGGAGAATTTTTAGATAAATCGCTTTAAATTTGTACAATAAGCTTGTATGTTTGCACAAATTTGTGTACAATGGATAAGTAATAAAAATACCGTGCAAATAATGGAAAACGGATTTAAAGGAGAAAGAAAAATGTCGAATATTTGGCATGATATCAGCCCGTCACGCATCAATGCAGACGATTTTATCTCGGTGATTGAAATTGAAAAAGGCTCGAAAAACAAGTACGAATTGGACAAGGAAACAGGACATATCATCTTGGATCGTATTTTGTACACATCAACGCACTATCCGGCCAACTATGGCCTGATTCCGCGCACGTATGCGGACGATGGCGATCCCTTGGATGTGCTTGTTTTGTGCAGCGAAATGCTGCAGCCGCTCAGCCTCGTGCGCTGCTATCCCATCGGTGTGATTACCATGGTTGACGGCGGTAAAATGGACGAAAAAATCATTGCGATTCCGTTCAACGACCCGACCTACAATACGTATCATGACATCGCGGAATTGCCGGAACATATTTTTTCGGAGATGCGTCACTTTTTCACCGTGTATAAAAATCTCGAGGGAAAAGAAACCGCAGTGGACGAAGTAAAAGGGCCGGAAGAAGCGCGCAAAATCATCATGAGCTGCATCGATGCCTACATCGAAAAATATTGCAGATAATTTGAAACAAAAAAATCCCCGAAGCGTGTTTGCTTCGGGGATTTTGTGTTTTATTTCGGGTCGATGTCGGTGACCATTTCCTTGATACTGGTGACAAGCCCTGCGAGATTTTGCAAATCGCTTGGGATAATCAGCTTGGTGGCTTTGCCGTCCGCTACTTTTTGCAGCGCCTCAAGGCTCTTCAATGCGAGCACTTTTTCAGACGGTGCGGCGGCATTGAGCAATTTGATGGAATCGGCCATGGCGGTTTGCACAGCCATAATGGCAGACGCCTCACCCTGCGCCTCACGAATGCGCTGTTCACGCACGGCGTCCGCGCGCAAGATGGCGCTTTCTTTTTCGCCCTCGGCCACAAGAATGGCGCTGCGTTTTTCGCCCTCGGCACGCAAAATTACTTCGCGGCGCTGACGCTCGGCCTTCATCTGTTTTTCCATCGCGTCTTGAATTTCAGCCGGCGGCAAAATGTTTTTCACTTCCACACGGTTTACTTTGATGCCCCAGCGGTCGGTGGCTTCGTCGAGAATGGCCGTGATGCGCGTGTTAATGACATCGCGGCTGGTGAGCGTGTGGTCAAGCTCCATGTCGCCGATGATATTGCGCAAGGTTGTGGCGGAAAGATTTTCAATGGCCGAAAGCGGCTGTTCCACACCATAGGTGTACAGTTTTGCGTCTGTCACTTGGAAAAACATCACCGTATCAATTTGCATGGTGACGTTGTCGCCCGTGATGACCGGCTGCGGTTTAAAATCAATCACTTGTTCTTTGAGCGAAACTTTTTTGGCAATGCGCGATAAAAACGGCACTTTAAAATGCACGCCGGCCTCCCAAGTTGCGTAATATTTACCCATCAATTCCACAACATACGTCATGGACTGCGGTACAATGTGCATGTTGATGATGATGAGGACAGCGGCGATGATGATGAAAACAAATACTATAAACCACATAGATAAGCTCCTTTTTATAATGTGTGTGTAAAAATTCAGACGCGCTCGGAAACGTGCAGGGGAGATACGCAAAGGGAATTGCCGTGCATGGCATCTACCACGCAAAGGCTGTCGGCGGCAAGAAGCGTAGTGGATGTGGCCGGCCAATCGACGCCGTCGAGTTTGACGCGGCCGGGCTGTTCGGGTGAAACGGCGAGAATTACCGTTGCGGTGCGGCCGAGATTGCGCTCAGCATTGGTGGGTGTCGCTTTGACGTTGAGCTTTTTCTTGAGCAGTGGGCGCGTTAAAAGCAAAGAAAGCGCGCTCACAAGAACAAAAACGCCGATTTGAATGCCGATGGAATCGGTGAACACGGTGGCAATCAGCGCGGCGGCAGAGCCCACGACGAACCAGATGCTGACGAGTGCCACCGTGGCAACTTCAAGCACAATGAATCCAATCAAGAGCAAAGTCCATACAATGGAATCGAGATAAATGACCATAAATTCCGCCTTTCTCCGCCGTGCGCGGCGGTTTATTGTTGGCAACTTTCACTGCCTTATCCATCATTTATGATGGAATATTGCACAGTATACCAGATTGATTCAAAAATCACAAACGTCAAAAAAGGCGAAAACAGACCGTTTTTGACGTTTAAAAGCCATGGCGTGCAAAGGCGGCGCTCGATAGAAGCAGAGCGGCATTCGACGTGTCAACACGATGAATGCCGCTCATGATGGACAATATGGGATGGCTACGCATCGTTTTTTTGCGTTTCAATGGCAAAATGATAAGGCGAAACCGCGATTTCTTTGCCGCAGAGCATTTCGTGCAGCGTGTTGCCGGAGCAGTTGATGCACACGGCGACGGTTTCCTGTGCGTTGCGGCGCTCATACACCAAAACGCGGTCGACTGCCTTGACGATATGGAGTGCACCGTCTTTAAATGCGCTGTGTGCGCGGCGCAGTGCCGCAAGTTGTGCGAGCACAGGGCGCACGCGTGTTTCGCGCGTGTTCCAATCAAAATAACCGCGATTGAACGGGTCTTTGTAACCCTGCATACAAATTTCGTCGCCATAATAAATGCTCGGAATGCCCGGCAGCGTGAATGCCATCACATAGGCAAGTGTCAGCAATTTGCGTCCGCGTTCATACTGTTCGGCAGATAGGCGCCGCCCGCTCTGCCAATAGCGATTGTGCCCGTCGACCGGCTCACCGGCAATGGCGGTAATGGCGCGCACGGTGTCGTGTGTGGAGATAAAATTCATCAAAACGTGCAGTGCCGGCGCGGGATAGTTTTCGCAAATATGCATGATGCTGTTTGCTGTGCGCCGTGCATTTTCACCGGTGACAAAGGCAAGAATTGCGTTGCGGAACGGATAATTCATCACAGCATCAAGGCCTTTTCCGAGCAGATAGGTGCGGCGGCGGCCATAGCTGAATTTGTTGGTGGCGTCTTCCCACACTTCGCCGAGCAAATATTTGTCGTCACCATTGCGCTTGACGGCAATGCGAATATCCTCGATAAAATCGTCGGGCAGTTCGTCCGCGACATCCAGCCGAAAGCCGGAGGCACCCAGTGACAGCCAGTAGTCAATCACGCCGCCTTTGCCGCAGATAAAATTGCGGAAAGACGGTTCGCTTTCGTTGACTTCGGGCAATGTTTCAAAACCCCACCAACTGCGATAGCCGCAAGGGTAATTCGGGCTGAAATCGTACCATTTGCGGTAGGGACTTTGCGTGCCTTGATACGCGCCGCAAGTAGGGTAACGGCATTCGCGATTAAAATAGACGGAATCAGAGCCGGTGTGGCTGAATACGCCGTCCAAAATGATGGAAATACCCGCTTTTTTGGCTTCTTTGCACAGCGCGGCAAATTCTTCGTTGGTGCCGAGTAGGGGGTCTGCTTTGCGATAATCGGCCGTATTGTAGCGGTGATTGGAATGCGCTTCAAAAATGGGGTTGAGATAGATGCAAGTGACGCCAAGAGAAACGAGATACGGCAATTTTTCACAGATGCCCGCAAAATCTCCACCGTAATAATCAAGATTCAGATATCCCTCATGCTGTTCGTTCGGCCAAAAATACGGCTCATTTTCTTTGTCGTCACGATAAATACGGTCAGCAAAAATGAGCGGCTTATTTTTGACGCCTTCATAAAACCGGTCGGGAAAAATCTGATATATCACGCCGCCGGAAAATGCATTCGGCGTGGTGAAATTTTTGTCATACACCGTGAGCTGCCACGGCGTGCCGTTTTCGGTGGAGAGATAATTCTCGCCCAGTTCACCGCAGTAAAGCTTGCGATATTCCGTGTATAAATCAAAATAATAAAAATATAAACAGGCGGTATCCGGCGTGAAAACGATGGAAAACACAGCGCAGCCGTCCTCGTTTTCACACGGGGTAAGCGGCAACAGACACGGCGTTTCGCCGTCTTTGTTGATGACCAAATATGGCGTTGTACAGTGATATTCCGTGGGAACGCGCAAGGTGAACGTCACGGCATCCCCCACGCGCACAGCGCCAAACGGTGTTTTATAGCGCACATTTTGACTGTTGAAAATCATCGACATGACGCAACCCTGCCTTTACGTTATTTGATGGGCTTCGTGTGCCAGATGTTGCGTGCATAATCATAAACCGAGCGGTCGGCCGAGAAAATGCCGCTGTTTGCGATATTCATGAGGCTCATGCGATTCCAAATTTCGCGCTGTGTATACAGATGGCTCAATTCGGCCTGTGCACGGCGATAATCGGCAAAATCGGCCATGACCATATAGGGGTCGGCGATGCGCAGATTATCGACAATTTCGTGATAGCTTTCGCCATCCCAGCCTTTTTCAAGCAGGTTTAGCGCTTCTTCGGCCTCGTCGTTGGTGTTGATAAAGCCGGCCGGATGATAGCCGAATGCCTTGAGGTCATCGACTTGATTTGTCAGCATACCGAAAATAATTTCATTTTCTTTGCCGGCGGCCGCGGCAATTTCGACATTAGCGCCGTCGAGTGTGCCGATGGTGATGGCGCCGTTGAGCATAAATTTCATATTGCCGGTGCCGGAGGCCTCTGTGCCGGCGAGGCTGATTTGCTCCGACACTTCGCTTGCCGGCATCAGGCGCTCACTGGTGGTGACGCAGTAGTCTTCCAGATAGACAATACGCAGTTTTTCGCGCACGACGGGATCGGCTTCAATCAAAGCGCCCAGTTTGCAAATGAGGCGAATCATCTGTTTTGCCATATAATAACCCGGCGCTGCTTTGGCACCGAAAATATAAGTTTTCGGCACAAACGGCGCATTGGGGTTGTTTTTGATGAAAAGATATTGCGCCGCAATGTTCAGCGCGTTCAAATGCTGACGTTTGTACTCGTGCATACGCTTCACCTGCACGTCGAAAATCGAGTGCGGGTCAATCACTTGGCCGGTCACTTTTTGCAAATGATTGGCAAACACCACTTTGTTATTGTATTTCACTTCGTCCAGTTTCTGCAGCACGGTTTTGTCGTTTGCAAATTTTGTGAAATCTTTCAGCTTGGCGGCATCTTTTTTGAAGCCGTCGCCGATGGTTTCACTCAGCAGGCCCGTCAAGCCGGGGTTTGACGCCAAAAGCCAGCGGCGATAGGCAATGCCGTTGGTGACGTTGGTGAATTTTTTTGGTGTATAGAGGAAATAGTCGTGGAACACGCTCTCTTTGATGATTTCGCTGTGCAGTTTCGATACGCCGTTGATGGAGTGACAGACATAGCAGCAGATGTTCGCCATGCGCACTTCATTGTTGCCGAAAATGGCCATATAATCAATTTTGCCTTTGTCGCCCGGAAACTTCACTTCAAGGTCGGCACGGCATTGTTTGTCAAGCTCGTTGCAAATTTGATAAATGCGCGGCAGCGTCTTTTTGAACAAATCCATGTTCCATTTTTCAAGCGCTTCGCTCATGATGGTGTGGTTGGTGTAGGCAAAAGTGCGCCGCGCGATGTCGAGCGCATTGCCCCATGAATAGCCGCATTCGTCCAGCAAAATGCGAATCAATTCGGGAATGGCGAGCGTGGGGTGGGTGTCGTTGATATGAATGGCAATTTTGTCGGGCAGATTGTCGAGTGTGCCATATTGTGCCAGATGATTTTTAATGATGTCGCCGATGGAGGCCGCCGAGAGGAAATATTGTTGGCGCAAACGCAAAATTTTGCCTTCGATGTGGTTGTCGTTCGGGTACAGCACTTTGCTGATGAGCTCGGCATTGCCGTTTTTCGTCATAGCATTGCCATATTCGCCCGCGTTGAAGCTGTCCATGTCAAAGTTTGGCGCTTTGGCCTGCCACAGACGCAGTTTGGAAACGCCCTGCGAATCATAGCCCGCCACATACATATCACTCGGCACGGCGAGCACACTCGTGCAGTTTTCGTGCAGCACATGGTGATATCCGCCGTCCCAGCTCTCGACAATGTCGCCGTCAAATTTCACTTCAATGGCTTGGTCGGGATGGCTTTTCAGCCATACGCCGCCACCCGGCAGCCAGTTGTCAGCGCGCTCGTGCTGCCAGCCGTCCACAATTTTTTGTTTAAAAATGCCATATTCATACAAAATAGAATAGCCCGTGCCGGGAATATCGTCTGTGGCCATGCCGTCGAGATAGCATGCGGCCAAACGGCCAAGCCCGCCGTTGCCAAGGCCGGCATCCGGCTCTTGCTCATAAATATTGTCAAGCTTCATGTCATAGCCTTTGAGCACGTCGTCGGCCACTTGGTTGATGCCGAGGTTGAACAAATTGGTTTTGAGGCTGCGTCCCATCAAAAATTCCATGCACAGATAATAAACCTGTTTGCCGTTGGAGCCGTAAGTGCGCGCCATAAAGCGTTTGCGTTTTTCGCTCAAAATTTGACGTGTGATTAAAGCGAGTGCCCGATATACCTGGTCATCAGTGGCAGAGGCGATATCGATGGCAAATTCGCTGAACAGCATTTCGGTCAGCAGTTTTTCAAATTCTTTTTTTGTGTATTTGATATTCAAGATAGATACTCCTTTTATTGTGAGCCATTCGTCGAAAAAAGTCGAAATAGCAGATTTTAATCTCTATATAATACTTATTATATTATATTTTGCCGATTCAATCAACATAAATACGATTTTTCTTCTCTTTTTTTCAAAATAGCCTTTTTATCTGCCGCCATTTCGTCTATAATAGAAGAAAGTAATTTTAAATATAGAAAGGAGCGTATCTCAATGCCAGCCAATAAAATACGCTTTACCATCTGCGATTCAAATTATATCATCAACTCCACCGATTCTGCGGACTATGTGCTTTCTCTTGCGGAAAAGCTCGACGCCGATATGGTGCAGATGCTTGCCACAAGCCCCACAGCGTCCATTACGACCGCGGCGGTGATTACTGCGCTGACTTATCTTGACGAAACACGCAAAGCCACCGGCGGCGCCGACAATATGCGTGCGCAAATCAAAGACTATTTAGAGGATGCGGCCAGTGCAAAGCTTGCCGCCGAAGAAGCACACCGCGAAGTGGAGCGCCTGCGCCGCGAAGTTGCCAGCCTGAAAACACAGCTTCACGTAGAAGCGCCCGCTCCGGCGCCGACTGCGCATGAATAAAACGCCCACGCCGCAAATTTTAGCGCCTGCCGGCAATGATGCCATGCTCAAAGCGGCCGTGTATGCCGGCGCAAATGCCGTGTATCTCGGTTTGCAAGGCTTCAATGCCCGCCGCACGGCCGACAATTTTACCATCGATGCCCTCGGGCAGACGGTGGCATTTTGTCATGCACGGAACGTTCAAGTATATGTTGCGCTCAACACTTTGATTTATCCCGCCGAGATTTCGGCTGTGGCAAACAGCATTCAAACCGTGGCACAGGCGGGTGCGGACGCGCTGATTGTGCAGGATTTGGCCGTGGCGGCGCTTGCAAAACAAATGGCACCGTCTTTGCCTTTGCACGCGTCGACACAAATGAGCGTGCACTCGCTCGCGGGCGCAAAACAGCTTGCGGAGATGGGCTTTTCCCGCGTGATTTTGTCGCGTGAATTGTCTTTGCCCGAAATAGAACACATCACCCGCAATTGCGGCATTGAAACCGAAGTATTTGTGCACGGCGCGCTGTGCATGAGCGTTTCGGGTCAGTGCTATTTGAGTGCGTTTCTCGGTGGACGCAGCGGCAATCGCGGCGCGTGCGCCGGACCGTGTCGTCTGCCGTTCAGTGCGGGCGAGGCGGGTGCGCACCACTTGAGCCTCAAAGATTTATCGGTCATCGACAAATTGCCCGCGCTTGCTGCGGCCGGTGTGTCCAGTGTGAAAATCGAGGGACGCTTGCGCACACCGGAATATGCGGCGGCAGCCGTCAATGCGTGTGTTCACGCCCTCGCAGGGACGGAATATGACGCACAATTATTACAGGATGTATTTTCCCGTTCCGGTTTTACAAATAGTTATCTCATGGGGAAAATCGACGGCAATATGTTCGGCATACGCACAGGAGAAGATTCTGCGGCCGCCAAAGCGGCTTTGCCGCAATTGCGGGAACTGTTCCGGCGCGAGCGGCAGAGTGTGCCTGTGACGCTTACGTTGACGCTGACGGCCGACGGAACAAAGCTGACAGCAGCGGATAAAGACGGCAACAAGGCGATTGTGTACGGTGAAACCTTGCCCGTGCCCGCGCAAAAAGACCCAAGTGATGCGTATCGCCGCGCGCTTGCCAAAACGGGCGGCACACCGTTTGCTGCAACGGAAATTGTGCTTGCGGGCGAGGAAAATTTATTTGTTCCGGCGGGTGAACTCGGCGAAATGCGCCGCAAAGTGCTGGAAAATTTGCTGCAAAAACGCAGTGAACCGCGGCCGATTGCCTGTGCCGCGCCGCAAATGTTGTCGGTGCAGACGCACGCAAAACCGCCGCAAAAAATCATGGCGCAATTTATGGAAATCGAACAAATGCCGGAGAATGCCGCCGATTGCAACGGCCTTATTTTTCCGCTTTCTCTGTGGCGACAAGTGCCGCAGACGTTGCGCGCGAAAACGTGGCTTGCGCTGCCGCGCGGCGTGTTCGGCAAGGCGGAGGACGTCGCCGCACAGCAGATTGCAGACAGCAAAAACGACGGCTTTGCGGGATATTTTGTACAGAATATGGCGCATATCGGCCTTTGCAAACATTTGCCGATGATGGGCGGGTTCGGCCTCAACATTGCCAATCCGCTTGCGGCGCAGGAATATGCGGCGCTCGGCCTGTCTGCGGCGACGCTCAGCCCCGAAATGACGACGACAGATATGGCACAGATTGCCCCCGAAACGATGCAGACGGCGATTCTTGCATACGGACATATGCCGCTGATGCTCACGCGTGCTTGCCCGCTGCAAAACATACGCACCTGCGCCGATTGTAACGGACGCGGCAGTCTGCTTGACCGCAAGGCCATGCGGATGCCTGTGCGCTGCACGGCGCCCGGCATGGCAGGTGTGCGCACGGTGTATAACCCGATTCCGCTTTATATGGGCGACAAATTGGCAGAGCTGCCGGTGGATATCGCGCTGCTCGATTTTACGATTGAAACAAAAGAAGAAGCGCAAAAAATCATGGCCGCGTTCAAAGCACATCGTGCAAGCGGCGACGATTTCACGCGCGGACTTTATTTTAAAGGAACAAACTGACATGAAAATTCAAGTGAAAAGACTTTCGCCGGACGCAATTTTGCCAACCTATGGCACAGACGGCGCGGCGGCGGCCGATTTATACGCGCTTTGCCCGCCCGAGGGCATCACGATTGCACCGATGACGCGCGTGGTGATTCCAACCGGCATTGCCATTGAATTGCCGAGCGCCGATTATGTGGCGCTGGTGCACATTCGCAGTGGGCACGGCCTCAAGTACGGCCTTGCGCTGTCGAACGGCGTCGGCGTGATTGACTCTGACTATCGCGGCGAATTGCAGATGGGCATTGTCAATCTGTCGGAAAAAGCGTACACCGTGCAAAACGGCGAGCGCATCGCACAGTTGCGCATTGCGCCGGCTTTGCAGCCGATTTTCGAAGAAGTGACCGAGCTGTCCGACACGGCACGCGGCGCGCAGGGTTTTGGCTCTACCGGCAAAAAATAATCTGTTTATGGGAGATTACAATGAAACTGAAACGTACTTTTTTACTGCTGTTTTTTCTGCTGGCGGGCATTGTGTCGGGCGGAATGCTGGCAAAAGTGTGCGCGGGTGTGCCGATTTTGAGCTGGCTTGCCTATTACAGCGCCATCGGGTTTGATCCGGTCACGCTCGATTTATCGGTTTTAACGCTGACGTTTGGGCTGAACATGGGCATCAGTGTGGCGCAGATTATCACCATTTCCATTGCGATTTTGTGCTATAACCGCACCAATTTACGATAAAAGAGGAATAAATATGATTCTTGCCTCCGCTTCTCCGCGCCGCAAAGAACTGCTTGCGCTGATTACGCCCGATTATACAGTCGTGCCGAGTATGCTCGACGAACGCGCCATCACAGCCGAAACACCAAAAGCGCTTGCACAGGCGTTGGCATGCGCAAAATGTCGTGATATCGCACAAAACTACCCGCGCGACTGTGTGATTGGCTGCGACACCGTGGTGGATGTGGACGGCGCTGTTTTAGGCAAACCGGCAGACGCGGCCGACGCACGGCACATGCTGCAGCTGCTTTCGGGACGCACACATCTGGTGCACACCGGCGTTGCCATTTGCAAAGATGCGCAGTTTGAGGCATTTGCCGAAACAACGGCGGTGACATTTGCCACTCTATCTGAAACCGAAATAGAAGATTATCTCGCGACAGGCGAGCCGTATGATAAAGCAGGCGGCTATGGAATTCAGGGTGCGGCGGCGAAATTTGTGCGTGGAGTCGACGGTTGCTATTTTAATGTGATGGGTTTTCCGGTGGCGCACGTCTATGCTGTTTTGCGACATTTTGATGGTGTACTTTAGCTTTCTTGCGCGTGTAACTTAAAAATCAGTATTATTTTTGTGCATTAGTGCAAAGAATATGATTGTATTTACCCGTTTTTTGTGCTATACTCTACTTTGTACGAATATGTAGTTTTTGACAAAAAACAAAAAAAGATATGCCGGAGGAGATGCAATGAGTGCAAAAGTGTTGATGCTTGCGTCCGGCAAAGGTGGCACAGGCAAAAGCACAGTTTCTGTGTTGCTCGGTGCAAAACTTGCGGCACGCGGCCATCGTGTGTTGCTTGTGGAGCTTGATTCCGGCCTGCGCAGTGTGGATGTCATTTCCGGCGTGTACGGCAAAACAGTGTACGATGTCGAAGATATTTTAAGCGGGCGTTGCCGTGCAGACAAAGCTGTGGCAGAAAGCCCGCTTTATCCGAATCTGGCGGTGATTTCGGCGCCATATTCCGGCGGAACGGTGCAAACAGCGCCGCTTGCCGCATTTTTGCAGCAAGTGCATGATGCGTTTGATTTTATTTTGCTTGACACAGCCGCCGGCATGGGCAGCCCGTTTGAAGCCGCGGCGGCGGTGGCGCATTTGGCACTGCTGGTCATCACGCCTGATCCGGTGACGTTGCGCGATGGACGGATTGTGTCCGACGCGCTGTATGAACACCCTTGCTTGACCGTGCGTTTGCTGCTGAACAAAGTGCCGCAAACGCTTGCCGGCACAGGCATTGAGGACTTAGATGTATGTATTGACACCGTGGGTGCACAACTGATTGGCGTTTTGCCAGACAGTGAGCAGGTGAAAATCGCCGGTGCAACCGGCACAAAACTGCCGCAGGACTGCAAGGCAGACCGCGCGTTTGCCGCAGTGGCGGCACGTATTTGCGGGCAGGAAATCCCGCTTGTAATCGCATAATAAGCCGCACTTTGCGGTCTTGTTCAAAGGAGGACGATGAATATGAATATCGCCATTATCGCACATGATTCTAAAAAAGAGCTGATGGTGCAGTTTTGCATTGCTTATTGCCGCGTGTTGTCGCAGCATATGCTGATTGCCACCGGCACGACAGGCAAGCTTGTCAGCGAGGCAACCGGCCTGCCCATTCAGCGCTTTTTGTCCGGCACACACGGCGGCGACCAGCAGATTGCCGCGCGCATTGCCTGCAACGAAATTGATTTGTTGCTGTTTTTTCGCGACCCCATCAGCGCAAAACCGCATGAGCCGAACGAGATGAATCTGCTGCGTCTGTGCGATGTGCATAACATCCCCATCGCCACCAATATTGCCACGGCCGAGGTGCTCATTCACGGCCTTGAGCGCGGCGACCTTGATTGGCGCAATATCGTCAATCCAAACCGTTAAATGCGCGTTTTCTCTATAAATATGCAATAAAAATGCAAATCCCCGCATATCACACCTGTGATGTGCGGGGATTTTTGGCATTCTGTACAAGGAATGGCAAAAAGATTTGACAGGCAATTATTCTAAAAACAGCAACAATATATTTGAAAAATTTGTGTAATGTGATACAATAGACCCATAACTTGTTGCGCTGCAACAGTGGCGCACGAAAGAAGGTATTTTCTATGAAATATGCAAACGACCACATCCGCAACGTTCTGATTGCCGGCCACGGCGGCGCCGGAAAAACAAGTTTGGCAGAGGCAATGCTGTTTTTAACCAATGGCACTGACCGGCTCGGGCGCGTGGAGGATGGCAATACGGTTTGTGATTTTGATCCGGACGAAGCGAAACGTCGCGCGTCTTTGTCGCTGGCGATTGCTCCGGTAGAATATGAAGATGTGAAGATAAATTTGCTTGACACGCCGGGTCTGTTTGACTTTGCGGCAGGGCAATGCGAGGGCATTCGCGCGGCAGAAAGCGTTTTAATCACGGTTTCCGCGCGCAGCGGCCTTTCCGTCGGTGCAAAAAAAGCGTATCGGCTCGCACTCAAAAGCGGCAAAAGCCGCATGTTTTTCCTCAGCAAAATCGACGCCGAAAATGCCGATTTTTACAAAGTGTTTGAAGCGCTTAAAACGGAGTTCGGCCCCTCGGTGTGTCCGGTGGTTGTGCCGGTGGAACAGGCCGGCGGCCGCGTGTATCTCAACCTCATCACCATGAAAGCATACAGCTATGTCAACGGTACTGCGCGCGAAGTGCCGGTGCCGAGCTATGGGCATCGCGTGGATGGCCTCATTGAAGCCATGCGCGAGGCCGTGGCCGAAACCGATGAAGATTTGATGGAAAAATTCTTTGAAGGAACGCCGTTTACGCAGGAAGAACTGACCGCCGGTGTCAAATCCGGTGTTAAAACAGGCGCGATTACGCCGATTTTCTGCGGTTCGTCCATCAATTTGGAAGCGATTGACCAAGTGCTTTGGGGCGTGCGCAAACTGTTGCCGAGCGCGGCGCGCGGCGCAGGGACGATGGGCGTCAACACCAATGGCGACACGGTGGAAGTGCCGTGCACGCCGGATGCACCGCTTGTGGCCTATGTGTTTAAAACCGTTGCCGATCCGTTTGTGGGCAAACTGAGCTATCTCAAAGTCATCAGCGGCGTGCTGAAAAGCGATACGCCGGTGGTCAACAGCCGCACAGGCAGTGCGGAGCGGCTTGGCAAATTGGTGTACATGAAAGGCAAAAAGCAGATTGACACCACTGAAATTTCGGCGGGCGATATCGGTGCCATCACCAAATTGACCGGCACGCAGACGGGCGATGCGCTGTGTGCACCGTCGTTTGTGGTGAAATTGGAGCAGCCGGTGTTCCCGCACCCGACGCTGTCGATGGCCATTAAAGTGAAGCAAAAGGGCGACGAAAGCAAGATTTCGGGCGCGTTGCAACGCTTGATGGAGGAAGACCCGACGCTCGGTTATACAGTGAGTACAGAAACCGTGCAGCAGATTCTTTCCGGTCTTGGCGAGCAGCATCTTGATGCCGTGTGCGCCAAATTGAAGGCGAAATTCGGCGTGGAAGTGGATTTGACACAGCCGCGCATTGCCTATCGCGAATCGGTGCGCAAAAAATGCAAGGCACAGGGTCGCCACAAAAAGCAGACCGGTGGCCACGGACAATTTGGCGATGTATGGATTGAATTTGAGCCGACACAAGACGGAGAATTTGTTTTTGAAGAAAAAGTGTTCGGCGGTTCTGTGCCGAAAAACTATTTCCCCGCGGTCGAAAAAGGCTTGCAAGAGGCTGTGCAGCACGGTGTTTTGGCGGGATATCCGGTGGTTGGGCTCAAGGCAACTTTGCTTGACGGCAGCTATCATCCGGTGGATTCCTCTGAAATGGCGTTCAAAATGGCCGCCAAAATTGCATATAAAGCCGCATTGCCCGATGCAGAGCCGATTTTGCTTGAGCCTGTGGGCGTTTTGCACGCAACCGTGCCGGGCGATGTGACAGGCGACATCATGGGCGAAGTGACGAAACGCCGCGGCCGCGTGCTTGGCATGCAGCCGGACGAGGACGGCATGCAAACGGTGGAAGCCGAAGTGCCACAGTCTGAAATGTACGATTTTACAACGTATCTGCGTCAATTGACGCAAGGACAGGGCAGCTTTACCTTTGAGTTTACCCGCTATGATCCGTTGCCGCAAAACCTCGAAGGCAAAGTGATTGAGGACGCGAAAAAGCTTTTTGTGGCAAAGAGTGACGACGAGTAATTCTTTTCTCACATACATAAACGGAATCGCAGACAGAATTGCTGTTTGCGGTTCTGTTTTGGGTTTGACATGCATAACATATATTGATGTGACAAATAGTACATATTGTACAAAAATCAATAAACTACTTGACACAACGTTGTAAAACAATTATAATGCAATCTATTGTAACAATGCCCCCGACAAAAGGCAGGGCAACTACAAAGCGAAGGAGAACAACAACTTGAATACAAAAGAAATTGTGATGACATACGCCGGTTTGCGTGCGCTTGAGGACGAACTTGAGGAGCTTAAAACCGTGAAACGCAAAGACGTGGCGGAAAAAATAAAGGTTGCCCGCGGTTATGGCGACCTTTCGGAGAACAGCGAATACGACGAGGCGAAAAATGAACAGGGCTTCGTCGAAAGCCGCATTGCATTGCTTGAAAAAATGCTCAAACATGCCCGCGTGATTGACGCAGACGATTTGACCACCGACATTGTCGGCATCGGCTCGCATGTGAAAATCAGCGACGAGGATGGCGATGAGGACGAATATGACATCACCGGCTCGACCGAGGCAGACCCCATGGCGGGTAAAATCTCGGACGAATCGCCGGTGGGCGGAGCGTTGCTTGGCCATAAAGTGGGCGATGTGGTGGAAATTTTGTTGCCAAACGGCAATGTTTCCCACTATAAAGTGCTCGAAATTGGGCGCGCAGACATTTAGTTTGCACGTTTGAAAAATATTTTCTCAAAAACAGGTGCGACGGCGCCTGTTTTTGTGTTACAATAGAACAATATAATACCTGCGCGCGTTTATCATGCGCGGACGGTTCTTGGAGGAACAAATGGAACAAAATGAAATAAAAGAAAAAATAGAAACGACGATTGCGGCCGCTGCAACAAAAGCACAGGAAGTGGTGGAAGAATTAACCGCCGAGGCCTATAGCGAACTTGTCGCGGTGCGCCGTGATAAATTGCAGGCACTCAAAGACGCGGGTGCAGATCCGTTTGCAAACACAAGCTATCCGCAAAGCGATTTTGCGGCAGATGTGAAAGCGAATTTCACCGACGTGCCGGAGGGCGAGCAAGGCCCCGCAGTGTGCATGGCAGGGCGCATGATGAGCAAACGCGTGATGGGTAAGGCAAGTTTTGCCGATTTGCGCGATGACACGGGCACCATTCAGCTTTATGTGCGGCGCGACCGCATCGGCGAGGACGAATATGCCGGCTTCAAAAAATTTGATATCGGCGACATCATCGGCATCAAAGGGGAACTGTTTCGCACGCACATGGGCGAAATTTCAGTCAAGGTGACGGAAGTGATTCTGCTCGCCAAAAGTTTGTTGCCGCTGCCGGAGAAATTTCACGGCCTCAAAGACCAAGAAACCCGCTATCGTCAGCGCTATGTGGATTTGATTGTCAATCCGGACGTCAAGGACACGTTTATCAAACGCAGCCGCATTTTGAAAGAAATCCGAAATTATCTCGACAATAAAAACTTTTTGGAAGTGGACACCCCGATTTTGCTGCCGCTTGAAATCGGTGCGTCGGCGCGTCCGTTTGTGACGCACCACAACACGCTCAACATGGACATGTATCTGCGCATCGAAACCGAGCTTTGCCTCAAACGCCTCATTGTGGGCGGCATCGACCGCGTGTATGAAGTGGGACGCATCTTCCGCAACGAGGGCATGGACACACGTCATAACCCCGAATTTACCACCATTGAGCTGTATCAAGCCTACACCGATTATAAGGGCATGATGAATCTTGTGGAAGAATTGTATACCATGCTCGCCGAAAAAATTTGCGGCAGCACAAAAATCACCTACCAAGGCACTGAAATCGACATGGGACATTGGGAGCGCTTGACCATGGCGGAGGCCGTGAAGCAATATGCGGGCTGTGATTATGCCGATTGGACAAGCGATGCCGACGCCCGCGCGGTTGCCAAAGAAAAGCATGTAGACGTGCCGGAAAACGCCACAAAAGGCCTTGTTTTGATTGAGCTGTTTGACGCGTTTGTCGAAGAAAAACTCATTCAGCCGACCTTTATTTACGACTATCCGGTGGAAAACAGTCCGCTTGCCAAACGCAAAAAAGACGATCCGGCCTTTACGGAGCGGTTTGAATATTTCATCAACGCGTGTGAATATGGCAATGCGTTCAGCGAATTGAACGACCCCATCGACCAAAGACAGCGCTTTGAAAAACAGGTTGCTGCCAAAAAAGCCGCCGAGCCAAACAGTGGCGCGCAGGTGGACGACGACTACATCACGGCACTGGAATATGGCCTTGCGCCCACGGGCGGCCTTGGTTTCGGGCTTGACCGGCTTGTGATGCTGCTCACAGATTCCGCGTCTATTCGTGATGTTTTGCTGTTCCCGACGATGAAACCGGTGGAGTAGGAGAAAAATATGAAAATTATGGCTGTTGATTTCGGCGACGCGCGCACCGGCCTTGCCGTGTGTGACCGCACGGAGTTTTTGGCAAGTCCGGTGGGAATCATCGAGGAAAAAAGCTTTGCGAAAGTTGCTGAAAAAATTGTGTACGCAAGCCGAGAATATGACGTGGGCATGATTGTGATTGGTTTGCCGCGCAATATGGACGGCAGCGAGGGCGCACGCGCACAAAAAAGCCACAAGCTTGCGGATACGCTCAAAAATATTTTGACGATTCCGGTGGAGCTTTGGGACGAGCGCAACACGACCATCAGCGCCGCCAATATTTTAAGCGAAAACGGCACGTACGGCAAAAAACGCAAAAAGGTGCTCGACGCAGTGGCCGCCACGGTCATTTTGGAAAGTTATATGACATATCGGCGCAATATGGCCGAAAAAGAAAAAGCGGATTAAACAAAGGCGGCTGTCGCAGCGATGCGGCAGCCGCCTTTTTAAACGCAATGCATAAAAACGACGATTGTGCATCGTCTGTGGCCGGCACATCAAATTGTCCCACGAGGGAAACCGCGATAGAAATACATTGTATTTTACCGCAAAAAGTGATACAATCAATCACGGATTCCATTGCTTTTGCGCCATGGAATTTTGGGCAACTTAACATTTTGTGCCCGCGGCTGTTTGGCCGAACACCTGTGCGATGTGGCGATGGCGCGCGGGTAAAATGCTGCTCTAAAAAGACAACACCGCAAGCGACACTGTTTCTATTGGAAGGCAGTATCAAGTTACAATCGCTAAGGATTTAGAACCATGAAAACAAAACAAATCGTTCGCTGTGCCCTCATTGCGGCGCTGTATGCCGCCATCAGCCTTGCCCTTGCCCCCATCACGTACGGGCCCATGCAGGCGCGTGTCAGCGAGGCGCTCACGCTGCTGCCCATCTTTACGCCCGACGCGGTGATTGGCGTGACGCTCGGCTGCTTTTTGACCAATCTGGTGGGTGTGTTTACCGGCGCAAATATCCTCGGCGTGCTGGATATTTTATTTGGCACAGCGGCAACTTGCATTGCAGCACTTGCCACACGCAAACTCGCAAAAAACCGATTGGCCGGTCTGCCGCTTTTGGCGGCGCTGCCGCCGGTGTTCATCAATGCCATTGTGGTTGGCGCGGAGCTGACATGGCTGCTTGGGCCGCATACGTGGCCGATGTTTTTGGCACAGGCCGGTTGGGTGGCGCTCGGACAAATTTTGTCTTGCTATATGCTCGGCATTCCGCTTGTGAAATTGATTGAAAAAACGCCGGCGCTCAAACACTGGTTTACGGAATGAAAAACAGCCGCTGTGTCAAAGCGGCTGTGAAAGGACAATCAATGCACGATACAAAGATGGTTTTATGGGACTGGAACGGCACATTGCTCGACGATGTGATGCTGTGCCATCATTTGCTGAATACGCTTTTGGAGCGGCACGGCTATGCGCCCGTGGACGATTTGGCGGCATATCGCGCTGTTTTTTGCTTTCCGATTTCGGTGTATTATCAAAAAGCGGGTTTTGATTTCGCACGCGATCCATTTGCGGAGCTTGCCGATGAATACATGACGCTATATCGAGAAAAAAGTGAAAAATGCACCTTGCAGCCGCACGCGAAAGAAATGTTGCAATTGCTGCAGCAGCATGGCATACAACAGGCGATTTTATCGGCGTCGCATCAAGATTTTTTGCAAGAACAAGTGGCGCAGTATGGCATTTTGTCCTATTTTGATGCCTTGGTCGGCACAGAAAACAACCAAGGCGGCAGTAAAATCGACGTGGGCAGAGCGTGGTTTGAGGCAAGCGGTATCAATCCGCATCAAACTGTGATGATTGGCGACAGTGTGCATGATTTTGACGTGGCAAAAGCGCTTGGCACGCAGTGCATTTTGTACAGCGGTGGGCATCAGCCGCCCGAAAAATTGGCCGCGACAGGCGCGCCGGTGATTCAAGATTTGGCGGAGTTATCCGGCTTACTTCTCTAGTTCCGGCGGCGTGTTAAACTGCATGCTGGGGTATACTTTTTTGAGGTATTCGTCGGGATAATGCCGATCCAGAAACGCGCCGATGGCGGTATCCGGCGCATTGCCTTTGATGCGCATACTCTGCCGTGTGACGGCGGAAAAACTGATGATGATGTCAAGCGACATCAAAATGGCAAGAAAAATCGTGAGCGGTTTGCCGATGCGATTTGGGATTTTTTCAACCGCCTCGCTCATGAACGGATATAGGTTGCGGATGAACAAAAAGCCCATCACGCCCCAACAAATGGCAAAAAACAGATTGGTGCGCCCGCCGATATTTGCAGGTGTATCGCTGTATTCCCACGAAACGCAGCCGAATACAAACTCCTGTAAAAAGCTGCAAGTCCATTCAAAAGCGCTGCCGACAAGCGCACTGGTGATGAAAACAACAGCGCCGTTCGCGTTGCGAAAGCGGTATAGGGTCAGCGTAAACAGCACCGCGCCAAGCCCGTAAATTTGGTTAAACGGCCCATAAATCAGCCCTTGACGGTTGACCCATGCACCGGTTTTGGCGTAGGCGAAAATCATTTCGGCCGTGAAGCCGACGAGGCAGCCGATGATAAATACCCAAATGAGTTTGTAACCGTTTTTGCCGGCGGCAAAGGAATCGGGATTTTCAAGCATGGGTGCGCGTGGTTTTTTAATGTTCTTTTTCAAATGAAAGCAGCCTCCTTGATGCAAAAACAAAAATAATTTATCATATAATTTATGTTACATTATATCACAAATCAAAATGATTTGTGATATAATTGTGCGTCGCGTAGCGTGCACATAAAAATAAAGCATAATAATCGCTTCTGCGATTATCATATCACATTTTTCGACAAAAAAGATGAAATTTTATCAAAAAGAAAAGAGGAAATATTTATGAATGCTTCTCTTGCAACCATTATTCAGATGCGAATGGAGCGCACGGCGGCGGCTTTGCGCAAAAACAATATGGAGGCAGATGTTGTGGCAACGGCCGCCGATGTGGTGCCGCTTGTGCGTTCCTTGCTGCAAAAAGGCGATGTTGTGGCGGCGGGCGGCGGGTTATCGCTTGCCGAAACCGGCGTGCTGGATTTGCTGCGCAGCGGCGATTACCAGTTTTTGGATCGTGCGGCACCCGGCCTTGACGAAGAAGAAATCGGCAAGCTGCATCGCGCCGCGTTTTCGTCAGACTGCTTTTTTGCGTCGAGCAATGCCGTGACGGAACACGGCGAACTCTATAATGTAGACGGCAACGCAAACCGTGTGTCGGCCATCACATTTGGCCCAAAACGTGTGATTCTTGTGGTGGGATACAATAAAATTGTGCCGGATTTGGCCGCCGCAGAGCTGCGCGTCAAGCGCATTGCTGCGCCCGCAAACGCGGTGCGGTTCGCAAGCAAAACACCATGTACGGCAACGGGTGTTTGTGCGGACTGCAAAAGCCCCGGCCGCATTTGCTGCACCTATGTGATTCACAAATATCAACGCGTCGCCGGCCGCATTCATGTCATTTTGGTGGGCGAACAGCTTGGATACTAAAAATTATACATAACAACGTATAAAAGCGCCTCGATACAAAACCGAGGCGCTTTTATTTTACAAAACGGACCCGCCCTGTCGTCTGTGGCCAATCAAACCTACCGAAAAGGTAGGGGGGTGCCCTGCCGAAATTTCGCACTCCCTTCATCCGCTTGCGGCCGAAGCCGGGCGGGAGGTCTGCGTTCCGTTCCTAGGACGTACGGGCTCCCAATGATTGATTAGTAGGATTAAACATGACCACAACAAATCGCGCAGGGCAGGCATTTTAGCTGCTTTTAGGTTAAATCTTCGGGGTCGATATCATAAATTTCAGAAAGGCGCTCGGCAAACATACCGCCCACTTCGTAAATTTCATCGTCATCATCCACGACATCGAGATATTCCTCGCCGTCCTCCTCATTCACTTTCATGATGATGAGGTTTGCGTCTTCTTCCAAAATTTCGGCGGAATCTTCTTTATAAGGCACAACCGCAAGATAGCGCGCGTCGTTATAATCGGCGGCGTCAATGACCTCAAAACTGAACTCTTTGCCTTCTTCATCCGTCAGGGTGATAATATCGGGGTCATAATCTTCCAAAATTTCGTTTTCCTGATTGTCAGCCATAACTTGCTCCTTCAACCTTGTGATTTATATTCTGTCGTTATCTTCATATTATCCAATAATCTTGTTCACGTCAAGTGGTATTGCCCGAAAAGTGTAAATTTACATTTCATTCATTTATCTGTGCGGTTTTGTGCTATACTAAAGATAAGAAATTTTTCCCGCTTGGAGGGCGAAACAGATGAAAAAAATCATTGTAAGTTGTTGTGCGCTACTGATGCTCTGCGTCGGCTTTTCTGCATGTGGCAAGGCGGGCGGTGTTCCGTTTGTCAAAAAAAGTGCGCGCACGGTGCATGTGAAATCGACGGAAACGCAGTTTGTGCTGCCGGTTGACGGCGACACGGTGGCAAGCATTGTCACAAATCTCGGCACGATTAAAGTGATTTTATACCCGCAGTATGCGCCGATGGCCGTTGAAAATTTTACGGGTCTTGCGGCACAGGGGTACTATAATAATGTCGATTTTCACCGTGTGCTGAAAGATTTTTTGGTGCAGGCGGGGGATGCCACAGGCACGGGCACCGGCGGCGCAAGCATTTGGAACAACACGCCCTTTTCCACCGAAATTACCGACAAGCTGCATCACTATGCCGGCGCATTGGCTCTGGCGCATCCGGTGGGCGACACTGCCCACAATTTGAGCCAATTTTATATTGTACAGAGTGCACAAAACAGCGTGGACAAAACGCTTGCGCAAACTTTGACGGACGGCGGCATGCGTGCAGAAGTGGTGGACGCATATAAACAGGGCGGCGGTGCGCCCTATCTTGACAATTTAAACACGGTGTTTGGGCAGGTGTATGCCGGCATGGACGTTGTGGATGCCATCGGTGCGGCAGAATGTGATGGCAAAGACAGGCCACTGGAAAAAATAGTCATTGAAAGCATTACGGTGGCACCGTATTCCGCCGCGGCAGAGGCCGCCGAAAGTGCGGCCGCAAGTGCCGCCGCATCCGCAAGTGACAGCGCGCAGGGCGGCAAACAAAAATAGATAAAACGCCCGCAGCCGCTGTGGGCGTTTTGATGTGTATACGACAGAATCGCCGATGCGCGATGCCGCTTTTACATTGACAATGTAGGGTAAAAATCGTATACTTATAAAACAGTATAAACTTTATAATCTGCAGGGAGGCTTTCGATGAATCCACTGATTCTACAATCCGATTTTGGCTATGCGGACGGCGCTGTTTGCGCCATGTACGGCGTGGCGGAGAGTGTTTGCAGTAATTTGCATGTGCATAATTTGACGCATGATATCCCGCAATATGACATTTGAGAAACGCGTTACCGCCTCATCCAAACGGTCAGCTACTGACCGGTCGGCACGCTGACACACATCAAACGTATGTGCGGTATCACGGCGGCACGCATCATCGACGAAAGCGTCAATCGTCTGCCCAATTCCGGCGAGAGCTACACGTTTCACGGACGTGATATTTATGCCTATACCGGTGTACGGTTTGGCAGCTTGTGGACGAATATCCCGCGCGAAATGTTTAAAACACTTGGGTTGCAGTACGGCAGTCGTGTGGAAATTTCCATTGCCAACGAAACGCGTACGCTGTATAAAAATATTGTGCTGTTTGCAAAAAGCTTTGCGGATGTTTATGCCGGCGAACCGCTTTTGTACGTGAACAGCCTCGACAATATCGCCATGGCCATCAACTAAGACAGCTTTGCCAAGGCGTATCATATCAGCACAGGTATTTCATGGTGCATCACACTGCGCAAAGCGCCAAAGGTGATTTACGAGTAAACGGTATCAACAGGGAACGTCCCTGTGAGCATATTATGAGGAGAGTGCAGAGTATGAAAAAATGTCCATCAAAACCGTTGTAGCCATCGGCATCGGCGCGGCAATGTTTTTTGTGTTGGGTCGGTTTGTGGTCTTGCCCAGCGGCATCCCCAACACCAATCTTTCGCTGCAATATGCAGTGCTCGGCCTTTTTGCCGTAATATATGGCCCTGTGGCCGGTGCGTTAATCGGCTTTTTGGGGCACACCTTGATTGACCTTTCATGGGGTGGAAGCCCGTGGTGGAACTGGATTATTGCCTCCGCTGTGGCAGGTCTGATTATGGGAATGATTGCCGAAAAAGTCAAATTGTCGGAAGGCAATTTCGGTAAAAAGGAAATCATTACTTATGTTGTGACAACAGCCGTATCACAAATCGTGTCTTTTGTCGTACTGGCGCCGGTGCTTGATATCTTAATTTATGCAGAGCCGAACAATAAAGTGTTTGTGCAAGGCGCGGTTGCGGCAGGACTGAACTTCCTTGTGGCGGCGATTTTGGGCGGTTTGTTGCTGTGTGCATACAGCAAAACCATCGCGAAAAAAGGCTCGCTGAACAAAGAGTAAAAAGCATTTAGAAAACTTTATTTCACAGTAGGGCAGGGCGTCCCGCCCTGCCTCCGCACGTCGAAAAACTGCGTTTTCCGTCATGCGGAGCATGTATTTTAAATGAAACGAGGGGCTAGCCCCCCTTTTCAAGCTTTTCCCCTCGGGGGACAAGTGATTCATCTCCGAGAAAACTTTATTCCACAGTAGGGCAGGGCGTCCCGCCCTGCCTTTTTGTGAATTTACCGGCAGGATAAAATAAAACAATGAAACGGGAAATTTAGTATGGAGCCCATCATTTCCTTCAAAAACTACACATTTCAATACCGCGCGCAGGCGGAGCCAACGCTGCACGACATTTGCCTTGACATTTATCCAGGCGAAAAAGTGCTGATTGCAGGCCCATCCGGCAGCGGTAAAAGCACGTTGGCAAGCTGCATCAACGGATTGATTCCGTTCAGCTATCCGGGCGATTTTTCGGGTTCGCTCACGATAGACGGCGTGGATGTAAGCGGCCTTAGCGTGTTTGAATTGTCGAAAACCGTGGGCACCGTGCTACAAGACCCCGACGGGCAGTTTATCGGGCTGACCGTGGGCGAGGACATTGCCTTTGCACTTGAAAACGACTGTGTGCCGCAGGCGGATATGATTGCAACCACACGCCGCGCCGCCTCTCTTGTGGGCATTGAAGCCCATCTGGAATATGCGCCGCACGAACTTTCGGGCGGGCAAAAACAGCGCGTTTCTCTTGCGGGCGTGATGGTGGACGAAGTGAAAATTTTGCTGTTTGACGAGCCGCTTGCGAATCTTGATCCGGCCACCGGCAAGCAGACCATCGCACTGATTGACGATATTAAAAAGAAAACAAACACCACGGTGTTGATTATAGAACATCGTTTGGAAGATGTGCTTTATCGCGATGTCGACCGCATTATCTTGATGAACGACGGTCGTATTTTGGCCGATATGCGTCCGGACGATTTGCTTTGCGGCAATTTATTGCGCGAGCACGGTATGCGGGAGCCGCTGTATCTCACGGCGCTCAAATATGCGGGTGTGCCCATCACACCGCAAAAACATCCGCAGCATTTTGAAACCATGTCGCTGTCAACCGACGACCGTTTTAAGGTGGGCAAGTGGTTTCATGAAACGAAAATGGCACCGTCCAGCCCGCCGAAAGAGCCGCTTTTAGAAGTGAAAAATCTCACCTTTGCCTATGAGCAGGGCGTGACGATTCTCGACGATATTTCCTTCACGATTTACAAGGGCGAAATGCTGAGCATTGTGGGATGCAACGGCGCGGGAAAATCCACGCTGTCTAAAGTGATTTGCGGGTTTGAAAAGCCGCAGGGCGGTTCGCTCATATTCGACGGCCGCGACATCATGAACGATACCATTCGTGAGCGTGCGAAACGTATTGGCTATGTGATGCAAAACCCGAACCAGATGATTTCAAAACCCATGATTTATGACGAAGTAGCGCTCGGTTTGTTGCGCAGCGGCCTTTCCGCGGAAGAAATTCGTGCGCGTGTGGAAGAAACGCTGAAAATTTGCGGGCTGTATTCGTTCCGCAATTGGCCGATTTCCGCGCTCAGTTTCGGGCAAAAAAAGCGCGTGACCATCGCGAGCGTGCTTGTATTGCAGCCGGATATGATTATTTTGGACGAGCCGACCGCCGGACAGGATTTTAAACATTACACCGATATTATGGAGTTTTTGATGGAGCTGAATCAGCACGGCATTACCGTCGCGATGATTACGCACGACATGCATTTGATGCTGGAATATACGGCGCGCGCGCTTGTTTTTGCAGATAAAAAGCTGATTGCGGACGCGCCGTCCGCCGCCGTTTTGTGCAACTCCAAACTGGTGGCGCAGGCTGCGCTGAAAGAAACGAGTTTGTTTCAATTGGCAAACGCATGCTTCATCAAGCCGCCCGAAGATTTGTGCGCATGCTTCATTCAAACAGACAGGGAGGTGCGTCGTCGTGGCAAGTAAAGTAATGGCATATCTGCCGCGCAAAAGCGTTGTCCATTCGCTGACAGGCACAACCAAACTGGTGGTGTTTTTTCTCTTTACGCTTGCCGGCATACTCACATATGACACCCGCGTTCTTGTGGGGTTGCTGCTTTTGAGCGTAGGCTCGTTTCTTTTGAGCAAAATCAAGCTCAAAGAGGTGCAGTTTGTGCTTTGGTTTACATTTGTGTTTTTGGTGCTGAACAATCTGTTTATCTTTTTGTTTTCGCCGGAACAGGGCGTTGCTATTTATGGCACGCGGCATGAAATCTGCCATCTTTTTGGTCGTTATGCGCTCACGCAGGAACAATTGTTTTACATGCTGAATATCACGCTGAAATATTTTGTGGCTGTGCCGATGGCGCTGCTTTTTATCAGTGCCACAAACCCGAGCGAATTTGCGGCAAGCCTTGCCTCAGTGGGCGTTTCGTATCGCATCGGTTATGCGGTGTCGATTGCGCTGCGCTATATCCCCGACATTCAGCGCGATTATCACAACATCAGCCAAGCACAGCAGGCGCGCGGCGTCGAGCTAGGCAGCAAAGAGCCGGTGTGGACGCGTGCCAAAAATGCGGTGAATATTTTAATGCCGCTTATTTTAAGCAGCATTTCACGAATTGACGTGATTTCTAATGCGATGGAGCTGCGCGGTTTTGGCAAACACAACAAGCGCACGTGGTATATGCACCGTAAATTTGCCGTGCAAGATTATATTGCGATTGTGCTGTCAATTGCCATTCTCGCGGGCAGTATTGCGCTCATCATTTTAAACGGCAGCCGCTTTTATAATCCGTTTCTTTAAAAAATGCCCGCTTTTTTTGCACTGTGCAGCCGACAGTACGAAAAAGAGCGGGTGTTTTGGTTGTCTGTCTAAAAAAAGCAGACTTTTCATACGCTTTACAATCAAAACGACAAAATTTTATAAAGTGATAAAAATAGAAGGTTTTCGACATTTTTTGTGATACAATAGGATTGACAATACTGCCCGCCGCAAGCGGGAGTTTATGCAAGTAAAGGAGTGTTTTATCGTGCAGGCAAAAAGTGCAAAAGAGTTTTTTAAATACGAGGAACGTGTGGCGGACTTGGGGCTGATTGCAGTGCCGGGCGCAGAAGAATTGGCCGAGAAAATCAATGCACATCTCTTGCGTTGGGCGCGTGAATCCGGCGCAGACAAAGGTGTGCCAACGTTTATTATCGACAGCGAGTGCCCTCGCTTTTCTTCCGGCGACGGCAAAGGCCTCATCAAATCGACTGTGCGCGGCGACGATTTATACCTCCTAGTCGATGTGGGCAATTACAGCGTCAAATACAAAATGTTTGGGCACGAAAACTGCCTTTCGCCCGACGACCATTTTCAAAATCTGAAGCGCATCATTCAGGCGAGCAGTGGCAAAGCGCACCGCATCAGCCTCATTATGCCGATTTTGTACGGCAGCCGTCAGCATCGTCGCAGCTATCGTGAAAGCCTCGACTGTGCCGTGGCATTACAAGAATTGCAGGCGATGGGCGTGTCGAACATCGTCACGTTTGACGCGCACGACCCGCGCATGCAAAACGCTGTGCCGCTGATGGGTTTTGACAATGTGATGCCGACATATCAAGTCATCAAAGCATTGCTGAATGCCGAGCCGGATATCCGGTTTGACCGCGACCATTTCATGGTTATCAGTCCGGATGAGGGCGCCATGAGCCGCAATATGTATTATGCGTCGGTGCTCGGCGTCAATCTTGGTATGTTCTACAAACGTCGTGACTATGCCAAAATCGTCAACGGACGCAACCCGATTGTCGCACACGAATATCTCGGCGAGAGCGTCGATGGCAAAGATTTGTTCATCACAGACGACATTATTTCGTCCGGAGAATCCATGCTCGATATCGCCTACGCACTGAAAAAACAGAATGCAGGCCGCATTTTTGCGAACGCGACGTATGCAATTTTCACAAATGGTCTTGAAGAATTTGACAAGGCATATGCGGATGGCGTGATTGCCGGTGTGTTTGGCACAAACCTCACCTATCGCACACCGGAATTGCTGCAGCGCCCGTGGTTCCATGAGGTGGATGTGTCGAAATACATCGCCTATTTCATCGCGGCGCTTAACCATGACATGTCGGTCAGCTCCATCATCGACCCGCACCAGAAAATCAACGCGCTGCTTGAAAAAACAGGGCGCAGAATTGTAGAAGCTCCGGTAGAAATTTAAAAAAGCAATCAAAAAAGGGATGCAATCGCATCCCTTTTTGTTTTCTGTTATCCGGCACAAAGAATCGCCCCGCGAGGAAAATGATAGCAATTTTTCAAAACATGGGGGCTTTTTACAGTTTGCAAAACTGCTATAATTTCAACAGCCGCTGTGCGCCGCGCGTGTTCAGCCAGTGCCAACACAGGCCGCACAGCAGGCACAAAAGTATGGTGGACAGAACAAAAAAGTCGCCAAGCTGTATCCACTTGTTGAGGTTGATATAGAGTAGCGCACCCATGCCGACAACCGCCGCGCCACCCAAAATGCCAATGAGAGAAGATGCCGATTGCTTCACCACAAGGGTGTCGCTTGCGCCGTCCATCTTGGGCAGCAGCAAGTTCACCACAAGTCCCGACAGTGCCACAAAAAGCGACAAGGCGAGTGTGAGCAAGAACAATTTGCACATCATGACGAGCGGCGGCGCATAGGTGAGCGTGATAATCAGCAGCGTGATGAGAGAAGCGCTCCATGAAACGGCAAGATTGACCCCGATTTTCGCGGCAAAAAGTGTGGCGGGCATGATGGGCGCTTCTTTGAGAATCCACAGCGTTTTGCCCTCCAAACTGATGGAAACGCAGGTGGAACAAATGGTGGTGAGCATCACGCAAAGGCAAGTGGCAAACATCGGGAAAACGGCCTCTATGCCGCCCATTTGTGCAATAAAAATTTGCACGGTGCTGCGCATAAAAATGCCTGCGACGGCCGTGAAAATCATCATCAAAGCGCCAATGCCGGTGTTCATCAGATAAACCGGCGTGCCAAAATAGCGGCCGGCTTCTTTTCGAAACAGCGCGGCAAACTGGCTTTGTGCTTTTACGGTTTCCAGTTTATAATCGCTGCGCGTGCGATG
>JAVXRV010000006.1:0-33611 GCA_036643515.1 Ruthenibacterium sp. | reverse complement strand
GGCGAGCGTTTTCACAAGCAGCTCCGCGTTGTGTGCCAATTCTTCCTGCACGTTTTCGTCTTTCGGCGCTTTTTGTTTTTGAAACAAGCTCAGCGGCGGGTACACATAGCCGCTTGCGCTGTCCTCTGACGCGGAAACAATGGTCAATTGGTCGTTGCTGTCCAGTGCAAGTTCGCTCGGCACACCGGTCGCTTTTTGAATCAATGTTGCAAGGTCGGGCGCGTCGCTCTGCGCCGGTGTTTGCACGGACGACGGCTTTTCGGCCGTTTTGCGTGTGCGTGCAGATGTCTGCGGCATTTGCGCCGCGGCCGTTTGCGCCTTTGCCTCTGCCGAGAGTGCCGCAAGGCCGAATGTGCCGCCCGGGCCGATATTCGGGTGTTCCTCCGGCTGCAAACCGGTTGTGCTGACGGTGTCGGGGCCAAGGTCGATGTCCACAGGCAGCGCGTGCTTTTGTGCAAGTGCGCCTTCGTAGGCTTCTTTGTCAAATGTACCCTGCGATGCGTCCGCACGCGCCTGTTCCGCCAGGCGCAATTGCTCTGCATTTTGCGCCGCGCGTTCTTCTGCGCGGGCATGGCGCTCGTCGGCCTGCTGCGACAGCGATTCCTTCATATGTCCCGCTTTGCCGCTGAAAAAATAATAGATGTCCGCCGGCGTCACGCCCGTCATGAACATGAGGCTGATGACGCAAAAGAGAATGAGTAAAATATTTGCGCCCGGACGGCCGCACAGTGAAAGCAAACTCCAACCGAACACCGCGCTGATGACACCGCCGGAAAGACTGTTATCTGTCGCGCCCGCTTTGTGCAATGCGATGATGCCGTCGTTGAAATTTAAGCCGGTCATATCTGTTTTGGAAAACACCAAAAAAGCGCCGCTCAGAAGCATCAAAAGCAAGATGCCCTTGCACGCTTTCGCGAAAATAGGCCGACCGATGGCAATCCACACCGCAAGATAAAGCACAAGCGGTGCCAATAAATAAGTACTCATGCCGAATACGCCAAACAGCATGTTTGTGCGTATCCAGCTCCAAGCAGAGTCGCCCTCGACATATGTGACAGCAAGCAGAGCAATGCCGATGCCGAACAATAAAATGCTCCAGTTTTCACTAATCTGCGGCTTTTTTTTGCCCCTGCTTCTGCTTTTTGTTGTATTTGTGCGCCTTGCGCCCGATGGATTTTGTTTTTTTGCCGCCATTGCTTTACCCCATGTTATCCGAAAATTTATGCATGACATATATTTTTAGTATACCACGGTGCGGCAGAATTGTAAAATCTATTTTGCCGACTTTTTACGCGGTTTCGGCATTTTCCGCTCCGCGTTTTTTTCCTCAATGGCGCGATAGAGATAGCGCAGCGCCGCATCCAAACTGCCAAGCTCGTCAATCAGGCCCTCTTTCACGGCCGTTTTGCCGTCTAGCACGCTGCCCACGTCCATCACAAGCTCCCCTGTCTGCATCATCAGTTCCGTAAATCGCTTTGCCGTAATGTCGGAATGTCCGCTCACAAAACCTGTGATACGCTGCTGCATCTGCTCAAAATAGCGCATCGTCTGCGGTACGCCAAGCACCATGCCCGAATGACGCACCGGATGAATCGTCATGGTGGCCGTCGACACAATAAAGCTGCGTTTGCCCGCGACGGCAAGCGGAATGCCGATGGAATGGCCGCCGCCGAGCACAAGTGTTGCGCTTGGTTTCGACACGCCGCAAATCAGTTCCGCAAGCGCAAGGCCGGCCTCCACATCGCCGCCCACTGTGTTTAAAATCACAAGCAAGCCCTCGATTTCGGGGTCTTCTTCAATCGACACCAGTTGAGGAATCACATGCTCGTATTTCGTTGTTTTTTGTGTGGACGGCGCGATGGAATGCCCTTCAATCTGGCCGATGATGGTCAAACAGTGAATGCCGTGTTTGCCTTTTGTACGCAAAACCGAGCCGGTTTCAAGCATATATTCTTTTTCAAGTACTTTTTCGTCTGTTTCGCGCTCATTTTCGTCTATTTCCTGCAAAATATCGCCCTCTTTTCTTTTCGCTTTTGCCCTTATCTTTCCCTGCTTTTTGCAGATTCATGCAAAAAACAATTTGCGAAAATCCGTTTTTTGCGTTACTATAAAACTATCAAATAGAGGAGAAAGAACCATGAGTTTTTACTTGCGCATTATCCAATCGGCATTTTTCACGTTTCCGTTATTTGCATTGCTGATTACCTTGCCTTACATGATTGTGCAATATAAAAAATACGGCGCCATTCCCCTGCTGCGCACGGCCGTGGTGTATTCGCTGTTTTTATATTTGCTGACGATTTATTTTCTCGCGATTCTGCCCATTCCCAGTATTGAAAGCGTCACTGCCATGACATCGCCCACGATGTCGTTAAAACCGCTTGGCAGTTTACGTGAATTGCTTGCCGCAAATCCGTCTTTGCTCACAAGTTTTTCCGGCCTGTTGCAGTTATTGCGCTCCGGCACCGTGCGTGAGCTGTTTTTCAATGTGTGTATGTTTGTGCCGCTTGGCATTTATCTGCGCTATTATTTTAAGCGCACTTTTTGGCAAACGCTTCTGCTTGGCTTTTTCGGGTCGCTGTTTTTGGAATTGACGCAGCTCTCCGGCCTGTATGGCATTTATCCGCGCCCGTATCGCCTGTTTGACATCAACGATTTGTGCAACAATTCTCTCGGTGCTTTAATCGGTTTTTGGTTGACGCCGCTCGTTTGCTTTTTTCTGCCGAGCCGCGACAAACTGGACGAACGTGCTTATCGCAAAGGCACACGTGTGCCTGTTTTGCGCCGCTTGTTTGCGCGGAGCGTCGATTGGATTATTTTAATCATCGTTTATGAAGCGTGCAAAATCGTCGGGTTGCATTTTTTCCCGTTGCTCACCAAAATGCAATGGGCAAAGCCGCTTTTGTACGTGTTTTGCATTTTATTTTATTTTGCCGTTGTGCCGGCTTTTACAAAAGGATATACGCCCGGCAGCATGTTGTTTAAAATTCGCATCACCGCCATCGACGACGGCCGCGCCTCTTTCTGGCAACTGTTTTTGCGCTACGCCTTGCTGTATGGTGTGCTTGTGCCGTCGCCTTTTTATGCCATGAAATTTGTTTCTCTGCTGTTCGCCGCACAAGATAATATGCGTGTAACCGTCTGTTTTATTGGCGCGTTTGCAATGATTCTATTGATTTGCGCCTTTATGGCCGAAACACTCATGAAATTGCTCGGCAGCGACCGCGAATATCTTTATGGCGTTGTTTCGCACACCAAAAGCGTCAGCACCATCCTTGTGCCGGAAATTGCGACCGATTTATCGGAGAAACCCACCGAATAGGATTGTGAAATGATTGACAATTTGTCTAAAAGCAGATACAATTAAAGAATATATAACTGTAATGTAAAGAGGGATTTGCCATGGGTATGAGTATCGCACAAAAAATCATCGCCGCACATTTGGTAGACGGCGTTTCCGCGGCCGGAGAAGAAGTTGGCCTGCACATTGACCAAACCTTGACGCAAGACGCCACCGGCACCATGGCTTATCTCGAATATGAGGCCATGGGCATTCCGCGTGTCAAAACAGAACTTTCCGTCGCCTATATTGACCATAACACTCTGCAAAGCGGGTTTATGAATGCCGACGATCACCGTTTTATCCGCACGATTACAAAGCGCATCGGCGTGCGTTATTCTCGTCCGGGCAACGGCATCTGCCACCAAGTGCATCTGGAACGTTTCGCAAAACCGGGCAAAACATTGATTGGCTCCGACAGCCACACACCCACCGCCGGCGGCATCGGCTGTCTTGCCATGGGCGCGGGCGGGCTTGATGTTGCAGTCGCCATGGGCGGCGGCGCATACTACATTCCCTATCCGCAAATTGCGCTCGTGCGTCTTACAGGCAAATTGTCGCCGATGGTGAGCGCCAAAGACATCATTCTCGAAGTATTGCGCCGCATGAGCGTCAAGGGCGGCGTCGGTAAAATCATCGAATACGGCGGTGACGGTATCGCTTCTTTGAGCGTGCCACAGCGTGCCACCATCACCAATATGGGCGCAGAACTTGGCGCCACCACCTCTATTTTTCCGAGTGACGAGGTGACAAAGGCATTTTTATGTGCACAGGGGCGCGGCGACGATTACACCCCGCTGTGTGCGGACGATGACGCACAGTATGCCGAAATTTTAGACATTGACCTAAACACACTTGTGCCGCTTGCCGCCTGTCCGCACAGCCCCGACAACGTAAAAGCGGTCAAAAGTCTCGGCATGACGAAAGTCGATCAAGTTTGCATCGGCAGCTGCACCAACTCAAGCTATGCCGATTTGATGACCGTTGCGGCCATGCTGAAAGGCAAAACCGTTTCTCCCGAAGTGAGTCTTTCCATTGCGCCGGGCAGCCGTCAAGTGCTTTCCATGCTCAGTGCCAACGGTGCATTGACCGATTTGCTGTCGGCCGGCGCACGCATTTTAGAAAGCGCCTGCGGCCCTTGCATCGGCATGGGACAAAGCCCAAACAGCGCGGGTGTTTCTTTGCGCACTTTTAACCGCAACTTTGAAGGGCGCAGCGGCACAGCCGACGCCGGTGTGTATCTCGTCAGCCCCGAAACCGCCGCCGCAAGCTGCCTTTCCGGCTATATCACCGACCCGACCACATTGCCCGCCGTCGCACCGATTGCTCTGCCGAGCGCCTTCCCCATCAACGACAATATGATTGATTTGCCGGCAAGCGATGCGGATTATGAAGATGTTTCCATTTTGCGCGGGCCGAATATCAAGCCTCTGCCACAAGCAGAGCCGCTGACAGACAGCATGGAATTGCCGTGTTTATTGAAAGTCGGCGATAACATCACCACCGACCACATCATGCCGGCGGGCAGCAAAATCTTGCCGTACCGCAGCAATATCCCCTATCTTGCGAATTTTTGTTTTGAAGTATGCGACAAAGAATTTCCCGCACGCGCCCTTGCCGCAAACGGCGGTTTCATCCTCGGCGGCGCCAATTACGGACAAGGCTCCAGCCGTGAGCATGCCGCGCTTGTACCACTGTATCTTGGCATCCGCGCCGTCCTCGTCAAAAGTTTTGCGCGCATTCACAAAGCAAACCTTGTCAACGCCGGCATTTTGCCGCTCACCTTTGTGAATGCGGCTGATTATGATGAGATTTCTCTCGGTGACACGCTTGTTTTATCCGGTATTTTTGATGGCATCGCAAGTGGAAGAATCGTCTTGCAAAACAAAACAACAAATAAGACATACGCGCTTGCCTGTGAAATCAGCGCACGGCAAAGCGAAATTATCAAGGCCGGCGGCTTGTTAAATTACACACGTGCGGCACAATAAATTTATGGAGGTTTTACTATGGTATCCATTCCGGAGGCAAAAGAAAAATTCGGTGCGCTGATTGAAGCGCAAAAGCAACGCGTGGCCACCATGCGTGCACAGGGTGATTTTGTGGATTATCCGTCGCTTTCCACCATCACCATCGGCGTGTGCGGCGGCGACGGCATCGGGCCTGTCATCACGCATGAATCAGAGCGTGTTCTGCGCTTTTTACTGCGTGACGAAGTGGAAAACGGCAAAATTATTTTCAAGGAAATTGACGGTTTAACCATCGAAAATCGTGCCGCACAGCACAAGGCCATTCCCGATGATGTTTTGGCAGAACTGAAAAGCTGCGACGTCATTTTGAAAGGCCCCACCACCACACCGCGCGCCGGCGACCCATGGCCGAACATCGAAAGCGCCAACGTTGCCATGCGCAAAGAACTGGATTTATTTGCCAATGTGCGCCCCGTCAAAGTGCCGGAGCAAGGCATTGACTGGACGTTCTTCCGTGAAAACACCGAGGGTGCCTACACGCTTGGCAGTTGCGGCTTTGAAACCGATGACGGTATCAGCGTGGATTTCACCATCACCACCACAGACGGCACCGAGCGCATCGCCGCACTCGCCTATGATTTTGCCGAAAAAAATCACAAAAAACGTGTTTCTATTGTAACGAAAGCCAATATCATCAAGGCCACGGACGGCAAGTTTTTGAAGCTATGCCAAGCCGAGGGCGCAAAACATCCGGACATCACAACCGATGACTGGTACATTGACATCATGACGGCAAAACTTGTGGACGAAAAGCGCCGCAAGGATTTTGAGGTGTTTGTATTGCCGAACCTTTACGGCGACATCATCACCGATGAAGCGGCCGAATTTCAAGGCGGTGTCGGCACAGCCGGCAGCGGCAATATCGGCAAACGTTATGCCATGTTTGAGGCCATCCACGGCAGTGCGCCGCGCATGGTGCAAGAAGGCCGCGCACAATATGCCGACCCATGCAGTATGCTGCGCGCAAGCGTGATGTTGCTCTCGCACATCGGCTATCAAGAAAAGGCCGATTTGCTGATTGCGGCGCTTGACACGTGCATGTTTACCGACAAAGCACTCACCATTACCGGCCGTGATACCGGTTGCACCTGTACAGAATATGGCGATTATGTCATGCGCACCATCGCAAAATTTTCACAGGTAAAATGAATTCAACACAGGGAGAAGATGACAAAATGGCAATTCAAAATCAAAGCAAAGTATCGCTACCTGTCATTAAGCGTTTGCCGAAATATTATCGTTATATTTCCGAAATGCAGCAAAACGGCGTGGTGAAAGTATCTTCAAGCGAACTTGCAAGCATGATGGGCACCACAGCCTCACAGGTGCGACAAGATTTCAACTGCTTTGGCGGTTTTGGGCAGCAAGGCATTGGCTATCATGTGGATGTTTTGCTCAGTGAAATTTCAAAATTGCTGTTCAGCGAGAAAAAGCTCGACACAATTTTGATTGGCACAGGCCGCCTCGGTCGAGCAATTTCCGGCTATTTGACGGCGGAGGCAAAGGGTTATCACTTGCTCGCTTCGTTTGACAAAAGCCCCGCACAAATCGGCGGTGAGCTTTGCGGTGCGCCGGTGCTGGACATCATGGATCTTGCAGATTTTTGCAAAAAACATCACCCGCAAGTGGCGGTCATCTGCGTGCCTAAAACAAGCGCACAGGCGCTTGCGCCAACACTCGTATCGCTTGGCATTCAAGGATTTTGGAATTTCAGTCATTACGATTTATCGCTTGATTACAGCGATGTCACCGTGGAAAATGTACATTTAGGCGACAGTTTGATGAGCCTTGGCTACCGCGTAAGAAACGATTAAAATAGCAAAAAGCACCGAAACAGGAGTTTGAAATCATGGCAAAATTATATTTTCGGTATGGCGCCATGAACAGCGGCAAAAGCACTGCACTCATGCAGGTTGCTTATAATTACGAGGAACGTGGCATGCGCGTGTTGCTGCTGAAACCGTCGATTGATACCAAAGGCGGCGATTTTTTGGTGTCGCGTCTTGGCATCAAACGGCCAATTGACCTCACCATTACGCCCGACAAAGACCCGCTTTCGCTCGTTGCCGCCGATATTGCGGCACATGGCCCGCTCGCCTGTGTATTGACGGACGAAAGCCAGTTTTTCACCGCTGAGCAAGCCGAAAGTCTTTTTATGATTACGGTTGAGCTCAACATTCCGGTGATTTGTTACGGCTTGCGCACCGATTTTTCACTCAAAGGCTTTCCGGGTTCGACGCGTCTGCTAGAGCTTGCCCACAACATTGAGGAGATGAAAACCATCTGTACATGCGGGCGCAAAGCCATGTTCAACGGCCGTAAAGTGAACGGCGAATTTGTATTTGAAGGCGCCCAAGTTGCCATTGATGCACAAGACAATGTCGAATATCAATCGCTCTGTCCGCAGTGTTATTTCGAGGCTCGGCGCAATTTTTTGGAGAAAAAAGGTTAAAAAATCCCCGCAGAAATAAAAATTCTGCGGGGATTTTTTGTTATCTTCATCCATTGTCCGAAGCCTGCGGCGCATAATAGGCCACCAGTAAATCCACCACTGCACCGTAACTTTTTAAGCCGAGCGGCTGATGGTAGCTCTTTAAAAAGCCGTCATATACTTTGTTGACCGCTTTTGCTGCCGATGTTTCGAACTGTTTCCAATAGGCATTGTTGTCGTTTAAATCGGCATTCGCCTCTTTGCAAAGCGTGCTTGCCACCGTGCGCCATGCGTCACGGTCAGCACCATACAGCGCGTTCGACAGATGCAGATAGCCGAGCAGTGCGCCCGAATAAGTGTACGCGTCTATATCGCTTGCCTCACATGCGAGAATGGCCACAAAATTTGCGGTTTGCTCCGGCGCGATGTCGCGCACGTGCGCCAACTCGTGTGCGATGGTCGAGGGCAAAAAGCAGTCCGGCTCCTGCGCATTGACATTGGCTTCGCCCGTGAACGGAAAATAAAATCCGGTATAGTTGATTTCACTCATCAGTCGCGAAAACAGCATTGGCTTTGCGGCAACCGGCGGCGCTTTCAAAAACGGATATATTTCTTCAAGCGGCGTATATAAAATGGCGCTCTGCGCAAAAATTGTTTTTCTATCCTCGGCAAAAACGCCGTTTGCATCGCGTTTTACACTGCCGGCCGCAGCGTTCACCTTTTCGGCAAACAGCATTGTCGTGTCAGTGAGCTGCTGCACCGAAATGGCATGTGCCGTGATATTTGCTTTCGTTTCAAACGGTGTTGCGTAATAATTTGCGCCCCACAGCACGGTGTAGGCACAATAAATACACAGTGCAATGGCCGCGCCGCCAAGCAGCCGCTGGCACAAAACAAGCAGACGCACACCTTTTTTTTGCACGAGCAGCCTCACGGTGCGCAGCACATAAAAAAGGCAACACAAAACAAGCACAGCCCACACAAGCTCTGCCACCGAAAACGGCAGAAATTTGCACACCTGCATCATAGCGCGTTTATAGGGACGCGTGAGATATTGCGTAAAAAAGTCCATACCCGCACGCCAATTTCTTGCAAGCGCAAACAGGATAAAAATGACGCTGGAAATTGAAATTGCGATGAGCGGTTTTTTGAAAGAAACGGATTTTGGATTCATCGCGTCACCCCAACTTGTCGATGAGGGCAATCAATTCGTCAATTTTTGTTTCGTCGCCGGACGTGACGGCCTCTGTGACGCAGCTACGCATATGTGCCTTTAAAATTTCACGGTTTGCCTTGCTGAGAATAGACTGCGCGGCGAGCAGTTGATTTGAAATATCAATGCAATAGCGGTCGTCCTCTACCATGGCGAGAATGCCGTCGAGCTGTCCGCGCGCAGTTTTCAGCAGACGCAGCACCGTTTTCGCGTCCGCCTTCATGCGTTTTGCACGGTGTTTGTCACGGTATATCCCGCGGCGGTGACAGCTGCGGCGAGCGCCTCCGCGGAGGCGGCCTCCGTAACGGTGCAAACGGCTTCTTTGTCTGCCAAGCTGACGGCAACGTCACTGACACCCGCCGTTTTGCGCAGTGCTTCTTCCACATGTGCGGTGCAGTGGGCACACATCATACCGTCGATTTTCACTGTGATTGTTTTCATTTTTATTTCCTCCTGTTTTTGTGATATATTCAATTGATTTTGTGCTTTAAATCGCTTTAAACGCAATGCGTTAGTCACCACGCACACGCTTGAAAGGCTCATGGCGGCAGCGCCGAACATCGGGCTTAATTTAAGGCCGAACAGCGGATATAACACACCGGCGGCAAGCGGAATGCCGACACTGTTATAGAAAAACGCCCAAAATAAATTTTGTTTGATATTGCGCAGCACCGCTTTTGACAGGCGAATGGCCGTCACCGCATCCTGCAAATTGCTTTTCATGAGCACGATATCGGCGCTTTCAATGGCGACATCTGTGCCCGCACCAATCGCAATGCCCACATCTGCGCGGGCGAGTGCGGGCGCATCGTTGATGCCATCGCCAACCATCGCCACAATTTTTCCCGCCTGCTGCAATTTTGCAACTTCGGCTTCTTTTTGCTGTGGCAATACACCGGCAATCACATGCGGAATGCCCACAAGTGCACCGATGGCTTTTGCCGTGCGCGCGTTATCGCCCGTGAGCATGGTGACATCAATGCCCATTTTGAGCAGACTTTGTACCGCCGCAGCGCTCGTCGGCTTCACGGTATCTGCCACAGCCACCATACCCAAGATTTGCGTTTCATCTGCGAAAATCAGCGGTGTTTTTCCCTGCTCTGCCAAGGCATCTAGTGTTTGCTTTTGTATGACAGACAGCACGATGCCAACATCTTTCAGCAGTGCTTCATTGCCCGCATAATACTGTTTGCCGTCAAGCTGTGCCATCAACCCTTTGCCGAAAACGGCTTTGAAATCCTGCACCGCGCGCGGCGTGATTTTTTCACTTTTCGCGCGGACGGCTATCGCCTGTGCGAGCGGATGCTCACTGGCGCTTTCAAGGCTTGCCGCAAGCAAAAGCAGTTCCATGTCCGAACGGCCCTCCGGCAAAATATCGGTTACAATTGGTTTTCCCTCGGTAATTGTACCGGTTTTATCGAGCACAATGGCCGTGATGCCATGCGCCGTTTCGAGTGCCTCGCCCGATTTGATTAAAATACCATTTTCAGCACCTTTTCCCGTACCCACCATAATCGCCACCGGCGTTGCAAGGCCGAGCGCACACGGACACGAAATCACAAGCACCGAGATGCCAATAGACAGTGCAAATTCGGCCGTTTGCCCGCTCAAGAGCCACACGGCAGACGCGAGCACGGCAATGCAGATAACCACCGGCACAAAAACGCCCGCGATGGTATCGGCCAATTTTGCAATGGGCGCTTTGCTGGCGCTGGCATCCTCCACAAGACGGATAATCTGCGCCAAAGTGGTATCTTCCCCCACCTTGGTGGCACGAAACTTCAAAAATCCCGCGCTGTTGACGGAGGCGGCAATCACCGTATCTCCCACTGTTTTTTCCACCGGCAAACTTTCGCCTGTGACGGCGGCTTCGTCAAGGCCGGACGCGCCCTCGATAATCACACCGTCTACCGGCACGCTTTGGCCGGGACGCACGCATACAATGTCACCCACAACAACCGCATCCACCGGAATTTCAGCCTCTTTGCCACCGCGTTCCACCGTGGCGGTTTTTGGTGCTAAATCAAGCAATTTCGTGATGGCTTCGCTCGTTTTTCCCTTGCTTTTTGCCTCAAGATATTTGCCCAGTGTGATAAGCGCCAAAATCATGGCGGCGGATTCAAAATATAAATCCATGTGATACTGCATCACAAGCGGCCTGTTGTTTGTGCCAAGACCGTATCCGATGCGCACAATGGCAAAAAGGCCATACAAAAGCGCCGCAGACGAGCCAATGGCGATGAGGCTGTCCATATTCGGACTGCCGTGCACAAGTGTTTTGAAGCCAATTTGATAATATTTTCGGTTCACATAAACAATCGGCAGCGCAAGCAAAAACTGTGACAATCCATATGCCACACTGTTTTCATAGCCTGCCAAAAATGGCGGCAGCGGCAAACCCATCATATGTCCCATCGCGATATACATGAGCGGAATCAAAAAGCCGAACGAAACCATCAGCCGTGTTTGCATTTCTTTTTGCTGGGCTACGGCCGGATTTTCGCCTTGCGCCACACTTGATTTTTTTGCGCCGCCGCGCACGCTTGCGCCATAGCCCGCGTCTGCAACCGCACGCACAATCACGTCCGGTGCAAGTGCCGCATCCGTCTGTATCATCATGCTGTTTGTCAGCAAATTTACGCTGACTTCGCGCACGCCGTCCACTTTGCGCACGGCTTTTTCAACATGCGTGCTACATGCCGAACAGGTCATACCGGTGATATCATATTGCTGTTTCATCGTTCCTCCTAACACCCCCACGGGGTGTGGGTGTATTTTTAGTATATGCCTTTTTGATAGCTTGTCAATAGCCTACTGTTTCAATACACAGAAATTTTTAATTTTTCAAGATTGGTGCGTTTTGTTTCAACAGACGGGTGCACATAACAGTCCATCGTAATGCGTGTGGTGGAGTGACCCAATATTTCGCTGAGTGCTTTCAATTCCACGCCCGCGTCAATACAGCGCGTTGCAAACGTGTGTCGCAAGGTATGAAAATGCACCTCTTGCAACCCGCATATTTCGCAGATATGTTCAAGATGATAGCGCAACATACGCGGTTCCATCGGCTTTTCATCGCCGGTTAATAAGTAATCCGTTTCCCGCGACGACATCCACTTTGCACAATATCGGCCAAGCGCTTTGGTCAACGGAATACTGCGCATGGACGACGCGCTTTTCGGCGTGGAAGTAAGGACGCGCGTTTTGGCGTTGTTCGCCGCTTCGCCACACGGCAGACGTTGCAGCGTCGCACGCACATACAACATCTGCCGTTTCAGCGACACATCGCCGGTGCGCAGAGCGCAAATTTCGCCAATGCGCAAGCCGCATTCAAGCGACAGCAAAATGCCAAGTTTTACGCGGTTTAAATCGCGCAATAAATATTTTGCAAGCACATGATATTCTGTCATCGAAAGCACGCGCGCACTTTGTTTGTGTTCTTTGGGCAGCTCCGTTTGCGTTAAAAAATCCGGCATGCGCCCACACTGCATCAGCTCGTTCAACACCATATGTAAAACCGATAAAATATTTTTCACCGTGCCGTTTGCAAGCCCTTTCTGCAAAAGTGCATTGCCAAACTGCGCCGTCAGTTCCGCGTTGATTTTTTGGCATCGTATGCCCGCAAACCACGGTTTGATATGTGTTTCAAGCGTCTCATAATATCGCTGATACGTCGATTCTTTAAGCATTGGCTTTTTGCCGGCAATCCATTCGTCACAGCAGAGCGCAAAATCAAAGCCGCCCTGCATTTTCGGACGGCTTTTTTGGTTGTCGCACAACGCTTGCTGTGCCTGCATTTTTTGTTTTACCTCTGTGTATGTTTTTCCGTATACGGATTTTAACCGGTCGGCCTCGCCAATCCAAATATCATTTTGTCTGCAGCGCCCCTCCCATCGTCCATCTTTGCGTTTATAGATGTTCTCCCCTTTTTTAGGCATCATGAAACATCTCCTTTCTGTTTCATCATAACGTAAAAAGCGCAGAATCTCTTTTTTCTTTTGACGATATTGTGATAAATGCAAAAAAGTATCGATTTCTCGATACTTTTTATGTCAAGTTTATGTTTTTGGATTTGCTTCTGCGTGGTGTCCGCCCTTGAGTTCAAAATGAATCAGCAAGCTGAGCAGCGCGCGCAAAATAATAATAGCGCCTAAAATCAAAAGCTCGCTCATTTCACGTACGAGCACGGTTTTTAAAATTTCGGCCGCCATTTTAAATTCAAGGCTTGTTGCAAGGCCGGTTGCCAGTTCAAACTGCAAGTCATAATTTCGCCGAAAAAAGGTATTCATGATATATTCCCAAAAGGCATGTATGGCGCTCCACGCAACCACAAAAATACCCATCAGTTCTAATATCGGAATAATCACTTGCAAAATGACTTCAATCATTTCATCTAATATCATACTTTCACACTCCTTTTATTGAAACACACAAGCCGTATGACATATTCTTTTCTCTGTCCGTCATATAGATGCAAAGGGGCGATCACGACAAATGCAGAAAAGTTATGTGAAAAATGCGGCTATTTTAACAGTAACCGGCCTCGCCCTGCGCATGGCCGGTATGTTTTTTCGCGTGTATATCGCGGGCAAAATCGGTGCCGAGGGAATGGGCGTCTATCAACTTATTTTCACGGTGTATTCCCTTGCCGTCACACTTGCCACGGCCGGCCTCTCTATTGTATCCACGCGCATCATCGCCGGTTTTTTGGCGCGACGTGCAGAAAACGAGGTATACAGTGCCATGCGTCGGCTGGTGTTGTTGGGTCTGTGTACGGGCATATCGGCGACATTCGGGCTGTTTTTTGCGGCAAAACCTGCCGCACTCTATTGGCTGCACGACGCACGTGCCATCTTGCCGCTGTGCATTTTGGCGCCAAGCCTGCCGTTTATGGCGGCAAGTGCCATTTTGCGCGGCTACTTTATGGCGCGCCGTGAGGTGTCGCCAAACGCGCGCGCACAAATTTTCGAACAAATTTTACGCATCGTTCTCGTTGCGGCGCTGCTGACAAAACTTGGCACGGCAGACATCGCCGCCGCCTGCATGGCCATTGTGTTTGGCAACACCGTGAGCGAGGCTTTCAGTTGGTTTTATATGCATCTTTGTTATCGGCGCGATTTGCACACATTGCCTGCGCCAAAACCCGCACGTCCGCTTGCAAAGCTGCTGTTTACCCTGCTTTCGCCACTTGTGGCAAGCCAGTATGTCACCGGCATCCTGCACACCATCGAAAATGTGCTTGTGCCAAACTGTCTTGCGATATTTTTGGCGAGCCGTGACATGGCTTTGGCACAATATGGTGCGCTGAAAGCCATGGCAATGCCTGTTTTATTTTTTCCGTTTTCATTTCTCGGCACCTTGACGACGCTGCTGCTGCCGGAAATTACAGAGGCGTTTATTCAAAAAAACGCAGTGCGTCTGCACACACTGATTACGCGCGTGCTTCTTGTTTCGCTGACTATCTCCGGCCTTGCGGCCATGCTGTTTACGGTGTTTTCGCATGAAATCGGCATGCTTTTATATCAAAGCGAAGAAATCGGATTATATCTGCGCGTTCTCGGCCCGCTTGCACCACTGATGTATCTGGAAAGCATGGTGGACGGCATTTTAAAAGGGCTCGACGAACAAATTGCCACCTTTCGGTACACCGTTGCGGATTCGTTTCTGCGCATATTTTTGATTGCGCTGCTTTTGCCGCGTTTTGGCATGAAAGGGTTTCTGTTCATTATGGTGCTGAGCAATATTTTTACAAGTCTTTTGAATTTGCAGCATCTTTTGCAGGTGACGCATTTGCGTTTCGCATGGGCAAACTGGCTTTTTAAGCCGCTGTTTGCGGCCGTTTGCGGTGGTTTTGCCTGTCGCTGTATTTTGGTGCCACTGTGCAAAAATAATTTGCCCATGGTGCTGTGGTTTTTTGTTGCCGCCTTTTTTTGCAGTGCAGTGTATGTGCTTTGCCTTTTTTTAACAGGCTGCATTTCAACGTTGCTGCATCAAAAATTCGGGTGCGCTTAAAAATTTTATGTGCACAGCAACGCTGCGAGGCTTTGTTGCTGTGCCAAAACGGCAGCACACTGTGTATCAAGCGCACTGTAATTTTGGGCACGAAGCGCTTCCACCAAATCAGAAACAGCCAAAAGCAGTGGTGTTAAACTCAAATTGGCCGCAACACCTTTCAGCGTGTGCGCTTGCACAAACGCCTCGTTATAGTCTGCGTCGGCAATTGCTTTTTGCAGCGCCGCAAAACCGGCATCTTGCGTAAACGCTGTCACACAGCGCTCATACAGTTGTGCGTCGTCCAACAGACGATTCAGTGCCGCCGGCACATCCGCACCATACATTGTCATTTTTGTCATAAAATCATTCATTGTGCGTCCGCTCTTTCTCATAAATAAAATGGTAAAGTGTTGCATACATTTTTTGCGGGTCTATGGGTTTTGCAAGATGTGCGTTCATGCCGGCCGCTTTGCTTTTTTCCATATCGTCCTCAAACGCGTTGGCTGTCATGGCGATAATCGGCACGGTTTTCGCATCCGCTTTGCGCCATCGTCGAATATTGTGTGTCGCCTGCAACCCATCCATTTCCGGCATGCGAATGTCCATCAAAATGGCATCGTAATACCCGACCGGCGCCTGTGTAAACATCTCCATGGCACGCAGACCGTTTTCTGCGTGCTCCACGCAAAAGCCTTTGCGCTCGAGCAGTTTTTTCGCCACTTCCACATTCAGCGGATGATCCTCTGCCAACAACAAGCGCTTTCCTGTAAAGTCAAACTCTTGCGGCACGTCCGGAATCAGTTCCCCACCCTCGCCAAACACTTTTTCAAAAGCCGAAATCAGCGAGGATTTAAACGTCGGTTTGCTGATGAGTAAATTGACACCGGCCATTTTCGCCTCATGTTCAATCACAATCCAGTCATACGCCGTCATGATGATGATGGTCACTTCCGGCCCCACAATTTTGCGGATTTGCCGCGCGGTTTCAATGCCATTCATGTCCGGCATTTTCCAGTCCAGCAGCACAAGGTCATAATGTTCTTTTTCTTCCCACTTTTCTTTGACACGCGCAACAGCCTTGTGTCCGCTGTCCACCCATTCTGACTGCACGCCAATTTCGCGCAGCGTGAGCACCGTTTGCTCGCATACGGTGACGTCGTCGTCTACCACAAGCGCTTTTAACAGTGCAAAGTTGAGGTTTTTCTTGCGGGTGTAACGCTGTTGTGCCTGCTCTGTAATGCCGAGTTTCACTTCAATGGTAAACTCGCTGCCCACGCCTACAATACTGCGCACTTCGATTTTGCCGTCCATCAATTCCACAAGATTTTTACAGATGGCAAGCCCAAGCCCTGTGCCGCCATACACAGCCGTATTGCCGCTGCTTTCCTGTGAAAACGGGTCAAACAACTGCGGCATAAATTCTTCGCTGATGCCGCAACCCGTGTCATTGATGACAAAGCGCAGCGTCGCGTGATTTTTTTCTTTTTTCAGCTGATAGACATTGAGCGATACTTTTCCGCCGTTTTTTGTAAATTTTACGGCATTGGAAAGAATATTGATGATGACCTGCTGCAATTTCATTGCGTCGCCGATATACACTTCTTCCACGCCGCGGTCTATCACGCAGTCGTAATCAATGCCGGACGCATCTGCATTGGTGTAGCAAATGGCATTGATGCCGTGAATGAAATCTTCAAACGGAATTTCTTCCGATTTCAGCAACACTTTTCCGCTTTCGATGCGGCTCATATCCAAAATATCATTGATGAGGCTCAACAAAAATCGCGATGAAATGCCGATTTTAGAGATGCAGTCCATCACCTGTTGATCATCGCCGATGCAATGCGCGGCAATGCTGCTCATGCCGATAATCGCATTCATCGGTGTGCGTATTTCATGGCTCATGCGCGATAAAAAGTCGCTTTTTGCGGCATTTGCCTGTTTTGCTGCCTGCAGCGCCGTCGCAAGCAGCTCGTTTTTCTGTTCTTGTTCGCGCACCATATCCGTCACATCCGCACGCGTAAAACACAGATGCCCCGATGCTTTGTCCAGATAAAAGAACTGCATTTTTTTCACTTTTATCGTGCCGTTTGACGCTTTTGCTTTGAAATCGAACTCGTATTTTAGATTTTTTTCCAAATGTGCCAACACATTCGGCAACGCAACGGCCTCTTTGAATGCCGCGCGCCCTTCGGGAATCACATAGTTTTCTGCATAAGTGCGCAGGCCTTCGTCAAAATTTCCGCTCTGCACGCCAAGGTCTGTCAGTGACGCATTGCGGCTGTATTCCAAAAATGTGCCCTTTTGTGAATCAACGTCTACAATATAATCATAGTCTACCTGCACGATGCTGTCTGTAATCATTTGAAACGTTTTTTGCTTATTGATATTTTTCGTGTAGGAAAACATTTCCACATCGCCCGACATCGGGTTTTTATAAATATGCAAAATGGTAGACACCCACACAAGGCTGCCGTCCGGCAAAACGCGCTGATATTCCAGTGTGGAGCGGTCGATGCCTTTGTAATATGCCTCTAGAATTTTTTCGCGGTCATACGTTGCGGCAAACTGCTTTTTACTTTCGGCATTCGGCACATTGTCCGCGAGCTTTTGAAAACTTTCCGCAAACGGAATGACGCCCTGTTCGTTTGCCTTAAACGCATAGATACCGGAATATTTATCGATGGTGCCACGCGTCAAATTGATGCGCAGTGCGCCGATATTCTCACGATTCATCTGTGCAAGATTGGCAATTTCTTCGCCGTATCGACTTTCCATTTCCTTTTGTTCGCTCACGTCAATGGAGGTGGCAATCGCCTGTGTCACTGTTCCATCCTCGTTCGCAAGGGCCGTAAACGCCATTTTACGCCACAGATAATGATCCGACTGCACGTCTTTCCAGCGTATCACATCCGTTGTGGAGGGCACGCCTGTTTCAATGTCATGAAACAGCTTCAGCAACGCGGGAATATCATCGGGATGAATCACTTCCGCCTGTAGGAAAATTTCCGGTACATTTTCGACAACGCGGTCAAAGCCAAATTCTTCCTGTCCGCCCGTGGTCTGTATCATGCGTTTGCCCACAATGTCGTACATGGCAAAATCAATGCCGGTTTCTTCCATGGCAAGCTGCATACTTTGTTCACTGACGCGAAAACGGTCGGTGACTTCTTTTTCTTTTGTGATGTCCGTATAAATGGCATAATAAGAGGTACTGCCATCCTCGTTTACCACCACATTGGCGTTGATATGCACCCAAACATAGGTGCCATCGCCCTTGATGAGCCGATAGCTGTCTGTGAATTTCTGTTTGTTTTTCACGGCTTGCAAAAACACCGTTTCCACGCGCTTGCGGTCACTCGGATGTACACCTGCAAACACATTGGTGTCATACAGTTCATGCATTCCAACCATGGTTGTACCGGTCATCTGGCAAAATCCTTCGCTCACAAAGCTAGGCCGAATCGTACCGTCCGGATATGCGTCCATAATAACGATACCGCCGTCCAGATTTTTCATCATGCTTTGCAGTTTATGCTTTGTTTCCTTGAGTTCCAGTGCAAGCGCTTTCATTTCTTCTGTGGTGCTTTGCATATGATTCATGTTTGTTTCCTCCGTAAAATCAACTGTCGAATTCGCCTTTGACTGAGCGGCTGAACAATTGTTTTAAAACGATGTCCGCGTTCTTGTTTTCATATAAAATCATGTCGATTGCCTTGCAAATCGGCAAATCCACCTGATATGCCTCGCCCAATTTCACAAGCGCCTTTGTGGTGGCCACGCCCTCTGCAAGCGCCGTATACGCCTCGCCCTTAATATACATTTCGCCAAATTTTCGGTTGTGGCTGTGCTGCGAAAACAGCGTCGCCTCGTAATCTCCCAAATGACACAGGCCATATGCCGACAGTTCATTGGCGCCCATCGCTTTCATCAAACGCGAAATTTCGCGTGCGCCGCGTGCCATCAACGAGCCTTTGAGGCACGTGAGCTGTTTGCCGTCAAGCATACCGGCCGCAATGCCAATGACGTTTTTGGCGGCCGCGCCCACCTCCGTGCCAATGATATCGTGGCCTTTGTACAGCCGAATGAGGTCTGAACTGAGGGTGTCCACAATCTCATCCACCACATGTGCGTCTTTTGCATCCACCACCATGCAGTTTGGTATTTCGCGCGTGAAGTCCTGCACATGGCCGGGGCCAACCCACACCGCCACATGGACATGCTGTGTCACTTCTTCTTCAAACACAACCGAAAGCCGCTTGCCGGTATCTTCTTCAAGGCCTTTCATGCACAAAATAAAAGTTTTATCCGTCACGCAAAACGCGTTGATTTGCTTTGCAAAGCTGCGCAATTGCTGTGCACTGATGGAAATTACAATCATATCCGCCGCAGCAAGTGCAGCGCCCAAATCGCTTGTGAGCACAATTTCGGGTGGCAAGGTGACATATTCGTTGGTATGTGTCGCACACAGCGATGCAAACGCGCGAGAATCAGGCCTGCCCCACAGCGTTACTTGATTGTTGCGGCTGTGATACCACGCGAGAAACGAACCCCAACGTCCACAGCCCAAAACACTTATTTTCATATGGATTCCTTTCTATTTAGGCGAATGCGTTGCCACTCGGTACCGTGACGGCCGGCGGTGTCGGCGTCGGCGTCGGTGTCGGCTCTGGCGTCGGTGTCGGCTCTGGTGTCGGCTGCGGCTCGGGTGTCGGCTGCGGCTCGGGTGTCGGCTGCGGCTCGGGTGTCGGTGTCGGCTGCACTTCTTCCGGCGCAGAAGACGACACCGCAACCGGTGGCTTGCGCCGTGTCGGGCTCGTGTGCGACGGGCGCAAATCCGCAGTTTCATGCGCATGTGTACGCGCATATGCAAGCACCAGTTTCACGCCGTCTAAATTATAATGCAAGCCGTCCTCATACATAAAGTCCGTTTTGGCATAGCCGTTTTCGCCTTTGAGCACCTCCGTGGTGTTGAGAAAAGACAATTTCAGCTCGCGCGCAAGCTGCATCAACGCGGTGTTAAAGGAATCAATACTGGTCATGTTGATGTTGGGATATTCGCGTGCATATGCCACCGGCGGAATGGCGCTGATGATAATATCACTGTGCGGCGATGCTTTTTGCAGCAGCGCCACACCGTCGCGATAGGTTTTGACAAAGCTTTCCGTCGTCATATTGCCATCGGCATTGTTGGTGCCGAACCCAAGAATAATGCGGCGCGGCTGTGTCATTTTCACGGCCTGCGGCACGGTGTAAACAGTGGAATCTCCCTCGAAATACACACACTGCACCGACGGAATCCCCTCTGCACCCATGCCCTCAAGCCCCATATAATTCGCCAGAGGCACCTGTTCATACACCCACATACGCACGGTGTTTGAGTCGCCCACAAACACCGTATCCGCCAAATATGCGTCGCCGGCATCCGCCGTCTGCGGCAAAATCACATCGGCATATTCGCTTTTTTGCGCCGCAGCACTTGCACTGTTTGCGCCTTGCGTTTGCCCCGGTTCTAGCGATGTGAGCGGTTTGCTTTTGCGCTGTCCGAAAATAAACACTGTGGAGCTGAGCACCACCAGTGCAAATGCCAATACGCAGCATAAAAGCATACGACGCGCCTTTTGTTCCAGTGCCGAAACCGGCATTTTTTGTTTTGATTTTGATGATTTTTGCGATTTCAAGCGTGTTCTCCTAACGAAATTGATTGGCATTCAGCAAATATTGCTGTAAATCTTCCACGGTTTTCGCGAGATAAATCGGGTGAAATGGCGCAAGTTCGGCTTCACTGCCATATCCGTACAGTGCGCCGACGGCCGGCAGTGCGCAGTCGGCCGCACCCTGCATATCGTTGTCGCGGTCACCCACCATCACCGCCGTTTTTCCCGCCATACAGGGTTGCTTGCACACATGGGCAATGACGGCCGTTTTGGTATCAATGCTTTTATCGAACGTTGCACCGCCGATAAAATCAAAATGCTGCGCAATCGAAAAGCGTTTCAAAATCAGCTCCGCAATTTCCTGCGGCTTTGAAGTGGCAAGGCAAATCGTAAAACCGGCTTTTTTGAGCGCGACAATCATCTGTGCAACACCATCATACAGTGCGCATTCGTACATACCTTTTTCGCGATACAGCGTGCGATATGCAATCACGGCCGCTTCAATTTCTGCGGGCGGCAAAAAATCGGCAAAGATATCACGCAGCGGCGGCCCGAGATAACGGCGCAAGCTTTCGCGCGGCGGAAAAAGTTGATATCCCGCCAATGTTTTTTGGAGCGTGTTGAAAATGCCGGGTGCGGAATCAATGATGGTTCCGTCTAAATCAAATAAAACAGCTACATTTTGCAAATGCGTTCTCCTTGTCATTTTGATAAGTTTATTAAAAAATACTGCCTGCCGCATACAGCGACGCTTTTAAATCGGCGCGATAGCCGCTGTCCTCACTGCATAGGCTGGCAATGCACACGCCATTTGTGGCGGGGTATGCCGTGGCGTGCACAAATCTTCCACCGCCGAGCGAAAGTGCCACATGCCCCGAAAAGAACCATAAATCGGCCGGTTTTACGTTTGCAAACGGAATTTCATGCAGCGGAAAACCGGTTTTGATGGCCGCGTCCCGATACAGCGCAACGCCGTTGACAAGATATGCCATCGACGTAAGGCCGCTGCAATCAATGCCAAGCGGCGTTTTGCCGCCCCAGCGGTATTGTGTGCCAAGATACGAAAGCGCACTCTCGCACACGGCCTTGCGCAGCACATCTTCGGGCAGCTTTTCAGCCGCAGCCGTTGGCGTCAGTGCGTTTTGCTGCACATAACCGCGCGTGCCATTCAGCAGCGTTACCGTCTGCCACCCATCGCAAATTTCTGCCTCTTGCATCTGCAACAGCGCACCGCGCGGCACACTGTGCAAGATTTCACCCTGCACGCGCGGCTGCGCCAAAACATCAAGATACGGCTTTTGCACCCACGCTTTCGGCGCACGCTGCCAGCGCGTCACTGCCGCCTCTTGCGTGCATAGGCACGCAGTCGGCGTATATCCCTCATACCGATATGATGTGCGAATTTTCGCCATATCCCCCACAACAGCAAGCACCGTCACTGCCATACCGTACAGCACTTCATCAATGCGCGTTGTGTGTATGTGCGGCGTTTGATACAGCGGCGCAATGTCCGTTTGCACAATTGCTATTTGCATCGCAAATTTTCCTTTTGATAATCAAACACCAGTTTGGCAATGCGGCCGGAAAGTTTTGCATCGCCGGTTACGTCCGGTGCGTTGGCAATCAACACACCCAAAAAATAGAATTGACGCGGCAGTTCGAACACACCGGCATCATGGCTGAGATACGTTTGCCGGCCGGTACTGTGGGCAAGCGGCACATTTTGCCAAATATAGCGTTTAAATATGCCGCAATCGCGCTGTGCGCGCAGCATGGCCAGTGCAAGCTGTGTCAACGGTTGCGGCAACAAATCGCCGCCATACAGCGCACTGTATATTTTGTATAAATCGGTTGCGCAGGTGTAATTGTTGCGCCCCGCCGCGGTCGCTTCCCTATCTTCCATTTTGCACATCAATGTGGTTTGCGCAAGCTGCATACGCTCGGTTTCCGCATTGATGGCCGTCAAACCAAGTTTGTCTATCAGCACATTGGCCGCCGTTCCCTCGGCTTTCAACAGCATCCACGCCAACAGTTCCTGCACCGTATATGCGCGCTCGCCAAAGAGAAACACCTCCGTGTCCTCCAGAATATCCTGCTGCTGCACCAAAATTTTGGTGTCGAGTGTCAGACGGTTCTGTTGCACTTTGCGCAGTGTCGCAATGAGAATCAGCAGATGAATCGTATCTGCCGCCGCCATGCGCTTATCGGGCGCAACACTGATAAAGGGTGTTTCAGCCTGCAAGTTTTGCGCAAACACACTGACATTGGCGCCGCTTTGGCTGATTTCACGCGCAATTTCTTGTTGTAGGGTAAGAAGATTCATACAAGTTTCCTCCACATCTATCGCATTTCTGTTTTAATGTATGCCTGTAATAAATCGAATGTCGCGGCAAGTCCCTCCACATGGGAGCGCTCATATCCATGCGACGCATAGACGCCCGCGCCCACCACACCGTGACGCAAATCGTATCCGGCCACAAGCGCAACGTCTGCATCCGAGCCATAATGCGGATAAACGTCCAGTGCGTACGACACTTTCACCGTTTGCGCCGCCTTGACAAGGCCGTTTACCACCTCTTGGTTGCACGGCCCGCGAGAGTCCATCGCGCAGATGGACACCATCGTTTCGGTGCACGCAAGCCCCTTGCCCACGCAGCCCATATCCACAGAGAGCATCTCCGTCACACCGGCGGGAATGGACGCCGCACCGCCGTGTCCCACTTCTTCAAACACGGTAAAATAGATATATGTCGCGCGTCTTGGCGCTTTGTGTTCTTCTTTGAGCGCTTTTGCATAGGCCAGCAAAATAGCCGCCGACAGTTTATCATCCAAAAAGCGGCTTTTGATATATCCGCTTTGCGTGAGCACATAACGCGGTGCGATGGCCACGCAATCGCCAACCGATACGCCGCGTGCGCGTGTGTCGTCTGCCGAGGTCACTTTTTCGTCCAAAACCACTTCCACACTGTCAAACGTGCGTGCCGTTTTGCTGTATTCGCCGTTGACATGCACCGACGCATCCACAAGTTGCACGGTGCCATCGTATATTTTGCCGCTGCGCGTGTGCACGGTGACGGTTTCGGTTTCGATATTATTCGCCTGCAACCCGCCAATGGGCGAAATGCGCAGCGCGCCGTTTTCTTTGATTTCATTCACCATCGCGCCAAGCGTGTCAATATGTGCGCCAAGCACAAGGCCGTTATCTGTTTCAGTGCCACCCAAATTGACCAAAACGCCGCCTTTTTGCGTTAAAACCGGCTGGTAGCCAAAGCTTTCAAATTGCTGCATGCAATAGGCTGCCGCTTCGCTTGTAAAACCGCTTGGGCTGTTGATTTGCAGCAGCGTTTCAAGCTGTTTGAGTGTTTCCTGCAAGTATGCTTTTTTCATAATATAAGAACTTCCTTAAATTTTAATCTTGTTACTGATAATTATACCACAATCTTCATCTGTTTTCAAAGAATATATTGTCTGTTTCCGCACACCATGTTATACTGAATATAAGAACTGAATTTTGGGGTGAAGCGCATGAATCAGAACATTGCCGTGTGGGAAAAACAATTGGCAGAATACCATCTGCCGCGGTGGAACGAACTGCCGGATATGGACCTGTATATGGATCAAGTCATCGGCCAGCTCGACAAATATCTCGCGGTTTTGTCGACGCCCGACACCGAGCATTTTATCACCGCAAGCATGATTAACAATTACGTGAAGCTGCGTCTTGTGCCAGCGCCCGTCAAAAAGCGCTATGGGCGTACACATCTGTCCTATCTCGTGGTGGTGTGTTTGCTGAAACAAGTGCTCAGTATTCCCGAAATCAAACAGTTATTGAAACTGCACATGCAAAACGGCTGTGCGCAAGACGCATACGACGCTTTTTGCACCGTACAGGAAGCGGCATTTGCTGCCATTGGCGCGCAGGCAGCCGCTGTGCGCGACGAAAGCGGCACGGCGCTTGCCGTACAGCTTGCCGTGCAGGCGGCGGCATGTAAAGCACTGACGCAGAAAATTTTCTGCCAGCCCGATGAAGAATAAACACACTTTGCCGCGTTCTATCTTTATGCAATCTGTGGCAAGAATTTGAATCAAAAGAATAGAGGAATTGTATGTCCGTAGAAAAAATGCGCGCGTTTATCATTAAAGTTGTGTTTTATTGCATGATTGCCGGAATTGTGTTTCTTTCAGTCAAATATGCATTGCCGATTTTGAAACCGTTTATCATTGGTTTTTTCTTTGCGTTTTTACTGAAACCGCTTGTGAACTGGATTACCAAAAAAAGCGGCATCAAGCGTCGCGTTGTGGCCGTGCTGACGCTGATTGTTTTTTACCTTGTGTTCGTGGCCGCTTTTACCATTCTCGGCACACGCATTGTCGTTTTGGTGAAAGATTTGTTTGACGGCCTGCCGGAATTTTATAAAAGCGTTATGGAGCCGACGCTGTTTGCGGTGCAGGGCAACATCGAGCACATGATTTCTCTGCTCAACCCCACACTGCTCAGCGCATTTGAAAGTTTGGGCGACAGCATTGCAAAAACTCTTTACTCGGCAGTCACCACCATTTCCACGTCGGCGCTCGGCTGGGCCACCGGCTTTGCAAGCTCACTTCCTTCTGCGTTTATCAACGTTGTTATCACCATCGTCACCTCTTTCTTCTGCGTGGTGGATTATTATAAAATCACCACGGCCATTCTGAGCATTTTCTCAGAAAAAACGCGTGCGATGGTGTTTGAAGTGAAAAGCAAAGGCCTTGATGTATTGTTTAATTTCGGCAAAGCGTATCTGCGTTTGATGTCAATTACCTGTGTGGAACTCGTGATTGGGCTGATGCTTTTGCGCATTGACAACGCACTTTTGATTGCGCTTTGCACGGCCGTGATTGACATTTTGCCCGTGCTCGGTGTTGGCACCATTTTGCTGCCATGGGGAATCACCAACCTCATTTTGGGCAATTTTCCGCTTGGCTTCGGCATTTTGATTTTATACTTGATTATCGTTGTGGTGCGCCAGGCGCTTGAGCCGCGTATCGTCGGTAAGCAAATTGGCCTATACCCTTTGATTACGCTTGTGTGTATGTTTGTGGGCGCGTCCCTATTCGGCTTTTTCGGCCTGTTCGGTCTGCCGATTGCCGCCACTGTTTTTGTGCAGATTCAGCGTGACCGACATGCGCAGACACAAACCGCCACAAAATAAAAAAGCTCCGTTTCCGACTGCTTTTGGGCATCGCGAAACGGAGTTTTTATTTTAAAAAGCAAAAATGCGCACGAGAATCAGAAGCACAAGCGCCCAAAAAAGCAAAATCGGCAAGGCATAATACCACTTTTTCGGCTTGCCGTTCTGCCACATATGTTCCGATTCCGTCCGGCACTGCGCAAAAACATCCGGCGGTATCTGCCGAACGGTCAGCGCGATGAGCGCCGGCAGTAAAATTACATCGTCAAGATATCCAAGCACGGGGATAAAATCGGGAATAAGATCAATCGGCGAGAGCGCGTATGCAACGGTGACGGCGGCCAAAATTTTTGCAAACGGCGGCGTTTCTTTCTTTTTGAGCGCCAAAAATACCGCAGGAACATCTGTTTTCAATTGTTTCGCGCGTGCTTTCCAGTCCATTTTCCACAAACCTTCTTTATTTTGTCACGGCAATTGTCAGTGCAAAACACTCTGCCGCACCCGCCTTGCACAGCGCTTTGGCGCATTCATTCAGCGTGGAGCCTGTCGTGAGCACATCGTCGATTAAAAGCACGGTTTTGCCCGCAAGCGTGTGCGCCGGCGTCACATCATAGGCGTCTTTCACATTTTGACGTCGCGCCTGTCCCGTGAGCGACATTTGATGCTGTGTTTCACGCTTTTTGTACAAATCGTTGTTCAAAGGAATTTCCAAACGAGCGCCAAGCGCTTTTGCAAGCGTTTGCGGCAAATGAATGTTGCGTCCTTTGCGCTCTTTCTGCGTGCTGGGCACTGCAATCAAGCAGTCTATTTTTGGCATGTCGCCCGCGCGCCATTCCGCTTCCATGCGGGCAATCAAGTTTGGAAGCCCCGCTGAAAATTCACCGAATTTGATGCGCAAAATCGTATTTTTCACGGGTCTTTCATAGAAAAAAGGCGCGTAAGCGGCGCGGAGAAACTGCATTTCACGGCCATATTTTTGTATCAAAAGGCCTTGCGGGCGCGTCACTTTCGATATCAACAGCGCACAAGTTTCACACATCACATCTGCCGAAAATCCAATGATGCCGTTGCAGTACACGCACCGCTTCGGAAAAAGCAGCTCCCACAGCAGCGCCGCCACTTTTTTGCTCATAGCATCTCATCCTGTAAAAAATCGGCAAGGCACGAAAAGCGTTTGTTGCGCTTGACGTTATGCACCATCTGCATGGCTTCACGCGCGTGTCCTGTCAGCACACAAAGCTTGCGCGCACGCGTCACGCCCGTATACAGCAAATTGCGATAGCAAAGCTTCGGCGGAATGTCGAGCAGAGGAATCACAATCGCGGGAAATTCACTGCCTTGGCTTTTGTGAATGGTGACGGCGTATGCCGGCTCAAGCTCGCGCACATGCTCCGCGTTATAGACAAGGCGGCGATCTTCACTGCGCACCGTCACCGTGCCGGCGCGCACATCCACCGATTCAATCACGCCCATATCGCCGTTAAACGCGCCTGCGCCGTCCTCGCCGCCGTCCGGCCGAATGTAGGGAATGTCATAATTGTTTTTAATTTGCATCACTTTATCGCCAAGTCGCAACACTTTATCGCGCAATTTAAGTTGCGGTTTTTCGGCAGACGGCGGGTTTAAGCGCTCCTGCAATGCGCTGTTGAGCGCCACCGTGCCAAGTGCACCGATTTTGGTCGGGCAAAGCACCTGAATGTCCTCAATCGGGTCAAAGCCATACGATTTTGGCAGACGGCGACACACAAGGTCGCACACCAGATTGGCACATTGTTCGGGATCATCGCGTTCCAATAAAAAGAAATCGCTGTCGCGACCGACAAACGTCAAGGGCTCACCCGCAACGATGTGATGCGCATTTTCAACAATTTGGCTCTCGGCCGCCTGTCTGAAAATTTCCGTCAGCCGCACAGTGGGCACAAGGCCGCAAGCCATCATACTGCCGAGCACATTGCCCGCGCCGACGCTTGGCAATTGATCCTCGTCGCCCACCATGATAATTTTGCAGGCGGGTTTTAATGCAAGCAACAGACTTTCAAACAAGAGCGTGTCCACCATGCTCATTTCATCGATGACGACGACGTCGCATTTCAGCAGATTTTTTTCGTTGTGGATAAACCGCACAATGCCGTCGGTGTTATAGTCCACTTCCAGCAAGCGGTGAATGGTGGTTGCTTTACGGCCTGTCAGCTCCGATAGACGCTTTGCCGCGCGACCGGTCGGCGCGGCCAGTGCCACGCGGTCGCCGTTTTGTTCAAAGGCGGCCAGCATGCCGTTCACCGTGGTGGTTTTACCGGTACCGGGCCCGCCGGTCAGCACCAGTGCATAATGTGACAGCGCATCTGCAATCGCCTGTCGCTGCAGCGGCGCATAGCGGATATTTTGCAGCATTTCTAAACGGCGAATGAGCTTGTCCGCATTTTTTGCATCGCCCGCCGGAATTTTCATCAGATAGCGCATATGCTGTGCAATCGACTGTTCCGCACGCAGCAAATCGGGCAGATACACATACGTTCTCTGCGAAAAAGTAACCGCATACAGCGCTTCTTCACCCAACAATTCCTCGAGTGCCGAGGCAATGGCATCCGGCTCCACCATGAGAAAATCCGCCACGGTCTGCACCAAAGCATTTTGCGGCAAACAGGTGTGTCCGTTTTGCAAATTATGCCGCAACACGTATAAAATACCCGCACATACGCGCTCATGCGCATCGTGTTCAAGGCTCATATTTGCGGCAATCAAATCCACCATGCCGAACTCGATATAGGCGGGATACGTGCATAAAATATACGGATTTTGCGCAATCATCTCCACAGTATCCGGCCCATAATGACGGTAGAGCGTGATGGCTGCGGACGCGGAAAGGCCAAGCGTCGCAAGATACTGAATGGCCTCACGCACGCCGAAAATGCGCTTGAATTCCGTTTGAATCGCAAGCGCTTTTGTTTCGGATAGGCCTTTGATGGCGGCCAGTTTTTCCGGCTGTGTGGCAATCACTTCCAGTGTATCCGTGCCAAACGCGCCGACAATGCGCTCGGCAAGCGCCGGCCCGATATGCGGCAGCGCGCCGCCCGCCAAATAGTGCCGAATGGCCGTGACGGTTTCGGGCAGGCTCACTTCATACGCCTCCACGGCAAATTGCAATCCAAAATTGGAATGGGTTTTAAAACAGCCGTGCAACACCACTTCCTCGCCCTCATTGACGTCAGAAAGTGAGCCGACGGCTGTTAAAAGTTCGCCTTCGCTTGAAATTTCGAGAACCGTATATCCGTTTTCTTCATTGCGGTACACAATATTTTCAACCGTGCCGCTGATTTGTTCCTGTGTTTCCGCCATGCAATTCTCCCTTTTTTACGTTTTTCCGCATTCGCCCATCGCAAGACAGTTGCATAAAACAGTTCCCACGGTTTCCGGCGTTGCAAACAACACACGCTGCATGCCCGGCTCGAGTTTTTCCGGCACAAGTTCCGTGTTTTGAGATAGAACAATAATTTCGCTTTCAGGCAGTTTGCTGCGCATCGCAAGCACACTGTTCCACATTTGTTCGGGCGCATCCGTCGCAAGCAAAACAATGGCGCTGCGCACCTTGCTTGTTTTAAACAAACAGACCGTCAATAAATCCGATAAATAATACGCGCCAAGTACTGCAAACATCGTCACAATAATCAGCATCACACCGCTGAGCATTCCCGCCACCCGCTTTCCTCTTTTCTAAATTATGATATGAAAAGCGCGGGTGTTTTGTGAAAAATCAATCAAGTTCGTCTGTTTGCGCCGGCAACGGTGCCGAATTTTCTTTTGTCAATTTGGCATGCAGCCATGCAAATGTTTCGGGTTTCAAAAGAATCTGTGCACAAATCCACATTTTTTGTTTGAAGGTCAAATCGGCTTCAAATGCTTGTTCCATTGTCATTTTATAGCGGCGTTCGTGGTAAAAATCAAGAATTGCACGCATGCGAAACAGCATTTGGTCATAGCGCATTTTGTCGGGCGTTGTCCACAGCGCATCTATTTCCTGCAACATTGCATTTTGATTCGCCAACAGCGTATATGCCGTCAGCGGCGTGCATGCGCGCGCGGTGAAATAACCCTTGCTCTGTGCGGCAAGCGGCACAAGATACTCCCACGCGGGGTACAGTCCCGCAAAGCAGGCCTCTGTAAACGGATAATTTGCAAGCGGCGCAATGGCATCTATGCGTGCAAAAAACATGCCGCCGCGCGAGGCTGTGCCCGGATGCGTTTCGCCGAGTGGCACGTCAATGCCGGCCGTGTGCAACGCTTCTTTGATGGTTGGCGCAATTTGCGGCCAATGGATGGCAAAAGAGCCACACTCTTGATGCGTTGGCGGCGGCGGCAACAGCACGCCAATGTCGCCGTGCTCTTCCAGCAATGCGCCGCAGCTTTGTCCGGCAAGGCTTTCAATCGAAGTATTCATCGTTGTTGCGTCAAAAAATTCGCCAAGTAAAAGTGGCAACGCGTTGTTGAGATACAGTACATACGTATATTTTTGCAGTTTTGGCCACAAAGTCGTGAATAAATATTGCGCGCCATTTTCAGAAATGGTAATGCATTCGGCATCGGCATACAGCAGTGGCGCATATTTTTCATGTAGCTGTTCATTGGCAAACAAGCAAAAAACATGATCATTTTTCTGCATCGTCGGCGCGGCGCAAAGCGTATCCGCAAGCGCCTCCGATGCAACCCAAAGCACAAGTGCAATGCCGTCCGCCATCGTTTTTTGCACAGACGTGTCATAATATAACGTCAGCGCGTTTGTCAGCGTTGTAATATCCGTGGTGCGCAGCAAACTTTGCGTCATGATTTCAGCCGGATATTCCGTTTGCGTGCGCACAAAATCATACAAGGTCTGTGTGGCTTCGCCCTGCGGCACGTTGGTGTATTCCTGTCGCGAACACAAAAAACTTTTGCGCTTAAAAAATGGGCATCGGCAGTCTGCAAGCAAGCCCGCGGGCATGCCCATGAGCGGATAGTCATTGTATAGTTCGAGCGCCTCTGTGTGGACATAAACATCCCACGTAAAGCCAAGCGCCGCAAATTTTTCGGTAAACAGCACTTCATGCTTGCCCACAGCATCCCAATAGGTTTCGATGGGCGGCAAATTTTCCCAATATTCCAAAAACCGCGCGTCGGTAAACATCGTTTTGCGCACGGCAAAAAAGAAGCTCTGCACATGCGGCGCAATGGAAACGGCATTGTCCCACGAAGCGACGCGTGCGCCTTTGTGACGCGTTAAACCCCAAAAATCGACATCCCGCCGTGCCATTATATCAAACATTTCAGATACCGGATAAACCGGCCCGAAAATCGTCTGGTTGTAAAATAAAATCTCGTCATAGTCGGCAAGTTCTGCGCGCACCGACAAAAGCCCTTCACGATAGGCTGTGATATCAAAGCCCTTGTTCTCGCGATACAAAAGGCTTGTACAATATTCGCGCACACGCGCTTCACTGTCCGGCGTCAATGTCCCGTTTACCACAACAATTTGCGCAGTACATTCCGCGCGCAAAGCTTTGAGCAAATAGAGGACGGAATCGTCCACAATGCCTTCAGCATCATAATAAGCAAAAATGGACAGACGTTTTACATCGTGCGTCAACAGCATGAATTCAGCCAACTTTCTTCTATAAGTGGTATCCCTTTAACATTTCTATTATACGGCAAATGCACAAAAACGGCAAGTGTAAACCACAAAAAACGTTTAAAAAGCGGCTTTGTGACACGAAGTTTACAAAGCCGCCTATCCATTGAACTGTATTTTTTTGTTTTTGCGCAGGTTGCGATTTTCTGCTGTGGTGTCAGCCGTTTGTCACTGTGCGGCAATCGCCGTTTGCAGCGCTTCCACACAATCCGTTTTTTCCCACGCGACACCCAAATCTTCTCTGCCCATGTGCCCATAGGCCGCGAGTGCGCGATAAATCGGTTTTTGCAAATCAAGCGCTTTGATGATGGACGCCGGACGCAAATCGAACACAGCCTCCACCGCTTTTTCAATTGCACTTTCCGCAGCCGTGCCCGTGCCGAAAGTATCCACGCGAATGCTCACCGGCTCTGCCACGCCGATGGCATACGCAAGCTGCACTTCACATTTTGTGGCAAGCTGTGCCGCCACAATATTTTTGGCGACCCAACGCGCGGCATATGCGGCACTGCGATCCACTTTTGTGGGATCTTTGCCCGAAAACGCGCCGCCGCCATGCCGGCCGACACCGCCGTAAGTGTCCACAATAATTTTGCGGCCGGTGAGGCCGGTATCTCCCTGCGGCCCGCCCACGACAAAGCGACCGGTCGGGTTGATATAATATTTTGTTTTCGCGTCCACAAGCTCTGCCGGCAACACCGGCAGAATCACTTTGTGAATGATTTCATCGCGTAAAAACGGCAACTCCACATCCGGCGCATGTTGGCTTGACACCACCACCGTGTCAATATGCACCGGTGTGTCGCCGTCATACTCCACGGTCACTTGGCTTTTTCCATCGGGGCGCAAAAAGGAAAGCTGTCCGCTTTTACGCACTTCCGTCAATTTTTTCGCAAGTTTATGCGCAAGCGAAATCGGCAGCGGCATCAATTCCGGTGTTTCATCGCAAGCATAGCCGAACATCATGCCCTGGTCGCCCGCGCCGCCCGGATTTACGCCCATGGCGATGTCGGGGCTTTGTTCGTCGATGTTCGACAGCACCGCGCAGGTGTTGGCATCAAAGCCATATTTTGCGCGTGTGTAGCCGATTTCCTCCACCACTTCACGCACAACTTTTTGAATATCCACATAGCACGTTGTAGAAATTTCGCCCATCACATGCACAAGGCCGGTGCTCGCGGTCACTTCGCATGCCACGCGGCCATCGGGGTCTTGTTCCAAAATCGCGTCAAGTATCGCGTCGGAAATCTGGTCGCACATTTTGTCGGGATGCCCCTCGGTCACGGATTCGGACGTAAATAATTTTTTGTCAGACATCTTTTTTCTCCTTTGTTTTGTGTAGCAAAAAAAGCCCGGTGTGATACACCTGGCTTTTGTGAAGCTTATCTTTCGGTGTAAACCGCAGGATTTGGCACCTTGCTTTGCAGTAGGTTGTCGGACGTCAACGGGCCTGTTCCCTCGGTCGCTCTTGATAATAAATATTTAATTTTCTGTTTCTATTTTACTGCACTTTGCGCTTTTTGTCAAGTTCTGTATAATGATGAATCACCGTAGAAAGTCGTTTATAAAGAACAAACGTCAGCAGACATACCACGCTGCCTTTGAGCAAATTAAACGGCAGCACGCCAAACCAGATGTATCCGGCCGCGTCTGTGACATATGGGTTGATGGCATTGCAGGCCGCAATGATGGCGTCAATCGGCATAATATTTTTATAAAACGGCAGCAGAATAAACCAGTTTGCCACGCATCCGACCATCGTAATCACAAAAATGCTGCAAATGGCGGCCAGCCGTGCGCCGGCTTTGCTGCGGTGAAAATGATAAATAATACCCGCCGTCAAGGCAAACGAACCCGTGATTAAAAAATCAGCCAGTTCGCCCACGCCGCCTGTTTGCGTGCTGAAAAGATGTATCACCGCTTTTAAACCGGCAATCGTAACACCCGCAATCGGGCCAAACATAAAGCTGCCAATCATCACCGGCACGGCCGAAATGTCGAGCTTTAAAAACGGCGGCATGAACGGAATCGGCAGTTCAAAGTACATCAGCACCGTGGAAATTGCCGCGAGCAATGCAAGAACGGTCAGCCTGCGTGTAGAAATCGTGTTTGTTGTCAT
>JAVXRV010000005.1:0-33744 GCA_036643515.1 Ruthenibacterium sp. | reverse complement strand
GACGCAGCAACGCATCACCGCCACCGAAAAAACCGTGGACAACGAAAAATATGCGTTTCGATGCTTCCTTTTGCGGCTTGGTTTCATCGGTGCAGACTACAAAGATGAGCGCAAAATGCTGCTTGCCAATCTAACAGGCAGTGCAGCATTTAAAGCACCGAAAAGCGAGGCAAAAGATTGTGTACTTTATGGCGAAAAATAGCTTGCTATACCCTCTTTATGACGGTAATATGTGACTACAAAAAGAAAGGGAGGGACACGATCATGACCGAAAAACAACACAAACAAGCCATAAGCCAATTACCGCAAGGAGAAAGATTCTCAAGAAGCTATGCCGCATTTGAGGGCGGGATTCGACTGATTTCCAAAAAAGCGGACGGCACAGAAACACGCTACAAAGTAAGCTTCGATGCCGAGGACAACGCAATCATCACGAGGTTCTAAAAAAAGAGAAACACTGCCGAAAGCGGCTCTGTTTCTCGTACAGATAGAGTTTGAAGGCTTGCCACATTACAGTGGGCAGGTCTATTTTTATGCCATTTTACAGGGTGTAGTGACCCTGTAAAGGCAAATCTGAAAACGAACGGAAGGAGGCCTGTACGCGTTTTATCGCAATGTGATTTCACATTGCGATTGTGCATCGTCTATGGCCGGCGCAGTTAATCGCCCCATAGGGGAAAGATAGCAGTTTCACAAACTGTAAAAAGCATCCATGTCTAGGAAAACTGCTATACAACCTATAAAACGACAAACTATGCGCTTTTCTTTCAGTATACCCCAAAATGATGTATAGAATGTGAAAAAGCGCACCCGAAGCTGAGTGCGCTTTGCAGTTTCTATATATTATGCCGCCAAAATCTATTCCATGCCTAAAATCATAATACCGACCGCCGCCACGGCGATGACCGCATATTGTGCCTTTGTGAGTTTTTCTTTGAGGAACAAGCGGCTCCACACAAGCGACAAAATGCAGTAAGCCGAAATAATCGGCGCGGCAATCACGGCATTGGCGCCAATGGCGAAAATATAGGCAAATTGGCCGGCCGTTTCGCACAGTGCGGCGGCAAGTTTCGGGGTTTCGTGCGGAATGGAAATTTTCTGTTTTTTGATGATTACCACATAGATAAATGCCAAAATCGCCATCATCAAAAAGGTCAGTTCATAGGCGATGTTCGCCTGTGTTTCTGCCACCACTTTGTCGAGCAAAAGCGCGTCTGTAAACGTGCCAAGGCCATCAATCAAGCAGTAAAGCAGCGGAAATGCAATGGCAATGATGCTGCGCGTATGCTTTTTGTCTGTGGCTTCCCCGCTTTGCAGACGCAGTGCGTCGTCTTGCTTTTTTTCGATGTAGCTAAGCGCAAACACGCCCGCGCACACAAGCGATACGGCAAAAAATTGCAGGCCGCTCATGGTTTCTCCAAGAATCAAAAAGCAAAGCAGCGCCGCCACAGCACCCGATGAATTGCAGATGGGAGAGGACACCGACAGCATGATATACCGCAGGCCGACATAGCCGAGCACCATGGCCAGAATATACAAAAACGATGCCGGCAGATACCGCACAATGTCCATCAGCTCAAACGGTGTGCCGGTGACAAGCAGAATGATGGCATGCGTGCCCATCACAAGGCCGACCGCCATCACCATTTTCCAGTGGCTGTAAATGTCTGTGGACTTGGAGCCCACTTTGCTGAATACATCGCTGCCGCTCCAAAAAAGCATGGCGATAAGTGATAAAATAAACCAGTTCATAGATAACGTCCTTTCAAATTGAGCCTAATGTTCCCAAAAGGACGCAGTGGGGGGCGGTCTGCGCGGAAAACGCGTGTTGTGCCAACATTGAATGCGCAATAAAAAAACCAAAGCGCCCGCCTCTCTTTATACAAAATATTACAATAATCGAACGACTTATTGTAACACAGAGAGGGCGGACGCGCAAGAAAAACATTTTCCTATTTTGTTTTGGGAAACAGCGGCGACAAAGTTTGAGCCACAATGGTGCATGTGAGCAAAATATTATATCCGCTGATGAGAACCATGTACACGCGTTTATTTTTGCGGCTTTTGATTTTGGCGGATAAAAACACCACGCACACGCAGGCAATGCCCAGTGCCGCAATATCGGCAAACCCAAGCAACATCTGCTGCGGTAGGCTTGTAAACATCGGTGCAAACAGATGAATCAGCGGTGTTGCGCATAAATGCACCGCCGGCACAAGTAAAATAGGCACAAGACTGGCTGCATAGTCGCCGTGTCCCGCACGCACAAAAACAACCACCATACAAAGCGTAATGGCTAAAATCGCAATACATTCTGTAACGATTACACACAGCCCCTTTCATTCACTCTGTCCATTTTACAACAATTTTTCGGTTTCGTCTACTGCTTCTCTGAAAACACTTGCCAAATTTAAAAAGATGTGTAAAAAGAGCCTCGCTATATGCCACAAAGCAATACAGCGAGGCTTTTGTTTATGCGTCGTTTTCGGGAATCATTTCCAGTAATTTTTTAACCGTGTCCACCGGAAAATCTGCCGGCGGATTTTCGAGCATCGCCCGCAAAATAGCGTGCGTATTTTTGCTCTGCGGCAGCATATAACCCGCTTCGCGCAGAATGTCCTCCGTCATAAGGCGATTTGACTTTGCAACGGCTGTTGCCAGTTGCTGCAGGATTGGGTTGTCGGTTTTTTCCGCGAGCTGCAAGGCGATTTTTTCCTGTTTCGCTTTGCTGTGCGCAAGGGCGTTCATCGCACCGACAACGCCGTTTGCTTTTGCCTGTTGAGGTGGAAATTCTTGCGGTACCATGGTGATTGCGCCCGACGGACAGGCGCCGGCACAAACGCCGCAGCCGATGCATTTGGCGGGGTCAATGATGCTGTTCTCGGTATCTGTTGCGCCGGTGGGGCAAACATATAGGCACAGACAATCTTTGGTACATAATCTGATATTTCTTACTGCAATCATCTCAAGTTACCTCCTTTCCACGAGTGCAATTTTCCAGCTTGGCACTTTACAAATCGGACAAATGGCGGGCGGCACATCGCCCACATACACAAAACCGCAGGTTTCACACACATACACATGGGTGTTTGCGAGAAACGCGTCGCCCTCACGCGCATAGCGCTGCAAAAGCGAATTTAAAATATGGGTCACTTTTTCGCTCCACACAAGCGCGCGCAATGCACCGCGGTCGTGCACGGCATTGGCCGCCGCATTTGCATTTACAAACTCGGTTTCAAGATTCTGCTGCACTAATTGAAGCAGCGCGTCCGGCTCAGAAGCCTCCTCCGCCGGTGTTTTGCCTTTAAAATAAGTAGACAGTTCAGTAAAAAGCGCAGATTCTTCTTTGAGATACTGCTTTTCGCACCCACGTGCAAGGTTGGAGCACAGCGCCGACAATGCGCCGACGGAAAGCTCTTTCATCTCGCCCTCCGGCGCATGGTTTGCTGCTGCGATGGGCTGCGGTGCTGCTGCAGGCGCATCCTGTTTCGCTTTGAAATTCGACTTTTCCGCACCACACAGCGGACAAACCCAACCGTTTGGCAGTGCCTCCCACGTTGTGCCGGGTGCAATGCCGGCAGACGGAATGCCGGCGGCTTCATCATAGATGAATCCGCAGATACTGCAAACATATTGCTTCATTCTTTGGCCTCCTTCAATTTTATTTTTTTCGGAACATCATCTTTTCCATTGGTTTGATTTTATCCTAGCATAAAATGTATTAAATGTCAACTGATATTTAATATCAATAAGAAAAAAGATAAAAAAACGCCCGTCATACACGTTTTCACGGTACAATGGGCGCTGTTTATATAATTCTGTGTCGCTTTGCAATCAAATAATCGCAGAAGCAATTATTTTACCATGCTCGCAATTTCTGCTGCAAAGTCTTCGCTCTTTTTCTCAAGGCCTTCGCCTTTTTCAAAGCGCACAAACTGTTTTACAGCAATGGCACCACCAAGCTCTTTGCCGGTGTTTTCCACATACTGTGCCACGGTGATATCCGGATCTTTGACATACTGCTGGTCTACAAGGCAATTTTCTTTATAGTATTTGCCAATTTTGCCTTCCACCATTTTCACCTTGACCTGCTCGGGTTTGCCGGCAAGTTTCGGGTCATTGCTGATTTGAGCCAGCAAAATTTCTTTTTCTTTCTCAATCACGTCAGCCGGCACTTCTGCCTCACACAGATAAAGCGGGTTTGCCGCCGCAATCTGCATGGCAATGTCTTTGCCGAACAAAGTAAATTCCGGTTTGGCTGCCACTGCGTCGTCGGTGGCAAAATCCACCAATACGCCATGGGTGCCGCCGCCGTGCACATAGGCGGCGCAAGCGCCGACAAAACGCACAAAACGGCGAATTTTAATGTTTTCGCCAATGACAAGAACTTTGTCCTGCAATGCGTCGGCCACTGTGCCATCGTCCATTTTGCAGGCAAGCAGTGCGTCTACATCGGCGGGATTTTCGTTGATGATAACATCCGCAACGCTTTTTACAAAGGTTTGGAACATTTCATTTTTGGCGACAAAGTCGGTTTCCGCGTTCACTTCTACTACAACGCCCACTTTTTTGGCGATGTCGGCAGTGGCGTAAACCATACCCTCGGCAGCAATGCGGCCGGATTTTTTGGCGACGGCGGCAAGGCCTTTTTCGCGCAGATATTCAATTGCTTTTTCGAAATCGCCTTCGGATTCCACGAGGGCTTTTTTGCAGTCCATCATGCCGCAACCGGTCTGCTCGCGCAGATTTTTAACGTCTAAAGCAGTAAATGCCATTTTTTATAGTCCCCTTATCTTAAAAAAATTATTGAGCGATTTCGACAGCTTCGGCCGGAGCCGCTTCTTCGGTTTGTTCGCCCTGACGGCCTTCGAGTACCGCGTCTGCCATTGCACCGGCAATCAGTTTGACAGCGCGAATTGCGTCGTCGTTGCCCGGAATGACATAGTCGATTTCGTCGGGGTCGCAGTTGGTGTCCACGATTGCCACGATGGGAATGTTCAGTTTGAGCGCTTCAGAAACGGCAATGCGTTCTTTGTGCGGGTCAACAATAAACATGGCTTTCGGAAGGGTTACCATATCTTTTACGCCGCCAAGAAATTTCTCGAGCTTTTCGAGTTCGAGTTCCAGTTTGGCAACTTCTTTTTTCGGGAGCAGGTCAAATGTGCCGTCATCGCGCATTTTATTGATTTGTTCCATGCGGTCAATGCGGCGGCGAATGGTGCGGAAGTTGGTGAGCATGCCGCCGAGCCAACGTGCGTTTACAAAGTGCATACCACAGCGCTGTGCTTCTTCACGGATAGAATCTTGTGCCTGTTTTTTGGTGCCGACGAACAAAATTTCGCCGCCTGCGGTGGAGATGTCACGTACAAAATTGTATGCTTCATCCAATTTTTTTACGGTTTTCTGCAAGTCAATGATATAAATACCATTGCGCTCGGTAAAGATATACCGTGCCATTTTGGGGTTCCAGCGACGGGTCTGATGACCGAAATGTACGCCGGCTTCGAGAAGCTGTTTCATAGATACGACTGCCATAATAATTTCCTCCTAAAATTTGTTTTTTCCTCCGCATTGCATCCATGGACATTCCACCCTTTCGGGCACAGGAAGCCAAAGCAATGCGTGCGTATTGCCGTATTAGTATAGCACAGCGGTGTGCATATTACAAGAACTTTTTGCTATTTTTTTGTCGCGATGGCGTGCGTATAATTTTCGCCGAACATTTTGTCATATTGCAAAAGCCATGCCGCGTCAAACGAGGCCTGTTGTTCGGGCGTCATGTCGGCGGAATACGTGCCGTCCGGATTGACGGTGACGCCATGCGTGCGTGCGCGCATCACCGGTATCTGCTGCGTCAAAAATTCAAACCACAGCGGCTTTTCAATGCCGTATAAATCGAGCACCACCGGCGATAAATTGTAGCTTGCAATCGTGCCCACATCGATGGACGCGCTGTCATAATTGCTCCAAATGCGCAAATCCGTGCCGCGCAGTGCGGGGCTTGTCATGTCGCCTTTTTCAATCCAACCTGTCTTTTCATACAGTTCATAACCGGTGCCAACCGGATTAAAATGGTCGCCCCAAAACACGATAATCGTCGGCTCGTCCACATTGCGGAAATAGTCAATTAACGTGCCGAGCGCCGCATCGGCCTCATACACGCCCGTTGCAAAATCCTGCAACTGCGACAAGGTTTCCGCGTCAAGCCCCGCCGCATTGTCGGTGATTTTCACAAGCTCGTCTGCCGGATAGCGGTTTGCATCATAGGTGGTGTGATTTTGCATCGTCACCGCATGGATAAACAGCGGTGCATCGTCGCTTCGTTCTTCATATTCTTCAATAATGCGCTGTGTCATGGCGGCATCGGAAATAAACCCGCGCTTTGTATCGGGGTTGATAAAATCTTCCGACGCGATAAATGTGTCAAGGCCAAGATTCGGATACGCCGTATTGCGGCTCCAAAACTTGCGGTTATAGCCGTGAATGGCCAGTGTTTCATAGCCTTTTGTTTTGAGATACTGCGGCAGCGAGGGCATATCTTTGGTGACATATTGCTGATACGGCTTTGCGCCGGAGGGCAAGTGCTCGATGGAAAAGCCGGTAAGCGCTTCAAACTCCACATCACAGGTGCCCCCGCCAAACGACGGCGAATAAACGAGGCCGTACGCGCCCTCATTTTTAAGCTTTGTCAATGTTGGCGTCAGCTCTCTGTCGTAGGTGATGCCCTGCAACTTGCTCACGTCCCAAAATGATTCATTCATCACATAAATAATGTTTGGTTTTTGTTCCGGATGTTCCGTCACGGCGGCATACGACGTATCAAACAGCGGCTTTTGCGTCTTTTGTTTTTCCACCACTTCCGCACGCAAGGCGGCGGCGGCTTCTTCGGAATACCCCTGCGGCTGCTCGATGTTCAGCACCACAAGGTTGGTGATGAAGCCTGTAATGACACCGTGGTTGCGATAGTATCGATCTTGCATCCACATGTCGGAATAAATGCCCATCTTTTTGGTGACGGACGGCTGCAAATAAATGCTGAAAATGAGCACACACAGCGCAAGCGACGCGCCAATTGTCGTACAAATACGCGCAATGACGCGTGATTTTTTCGTTTTGAGCGGTGTGTGAATGAAAAAGCTCGCGACAAAAATCAAGATAAAAATAGCCAGTGTCCACAACATCGACGGCTCTATTTTTAGCTTTACTTTGTCGGCAACACCCATCAAATCCTCAATTTGTGAAAAATCCCACGGCAAAAACGGTTCGCCGCGCATTTGCAGCTTAAACCACGTCACCGTACCGGGAATATTGCTGATAAATCCGCTCGCGAGCACTGCCGGCCAGTGTCGGCCGGTCAGCCCCAAAAACAGCAGATAAACAAACAGCAAAAACAGCCATTCCAGAAAAAACGCCGTCCAGTGCGGCGCGACGCACTCGCTCCAAAATCCTTTGAGCAGTGTGCCGCGGTGAATCCATTCCATCGTCAATAAAAAAACAGTCGGCACCAAAAGCACAGGCAGTACATTCAGCCACCATGCGCTTTGCTTTTCTGTTCGATTGGTCTTTATTTCTTGCAAATTTCAAGTTCCTCCCTGTTGATAATACTTTACTATTATATCAAACGTGTCAAGTTTTTGTCATTAAATTCCTGAAAACGGGTTTGAAAATCCGTGTTTTTTCACTTTTTGCGACTCTATCGCCGCCGTTTCCACAAGCAGAACGTCCGCGCCGATTTTTTGAATGTCTGCCCACGGAATCAATGTGTCCTCCTCTCGTCCGAGTAGGCCAAACAGTTTGAGCCGCCCATAAAGCACCACATGTGTGATGGCGGCACTGTTTTCCACAAAAGTGATGTCGTCTACACGGCCGAGATTTTCCCCTGTTGTGATGTTGATGACGTCGCGCTGACAAAGCTCATATAAAGTCATGTGCACTCCCCTCTTTCCTGTATGATATCTATTCTATGGCACAAGCTTTCTATTCGTTTCAAAATGTGATATACTGATTAAGACAAAAAACAACAAAAAACAGCAGGTGATTATTTTGTACAAAAATATCGTTGTAGATTTAGGCGGCGTGGTGGTGGATTATGCCCCGCGCGAATTTTTGGTGGACCATTTTCTGAACGAAAAACTCGAAAACAAACTCTATGACATCACATTTGGCAGCAACGAATGGTTGATGATGGACGCCGGCGAATTGACGCGTGAAGAAGGCAATGCCATCATGCGCGAAAAAGGGCTTGCACTCGGCTGCAAATATGAAGTGGATATTATCTTAACCGATTGGTTTGACATGCTGTGCACGCGTGACGACACCGTTCAGCTTTTAAAAAGGCTGCGCAAGCGCGGCTATTCCGTGTTTTATCTCTCCAATATTTCGTCGGACGTGCTGGAGATTTTGCAGCAACGCAATTTTTGGAAATTATTCAACGGCGGCATTGCCTCGTGCGAAGTAAAGCTCAATAAGCCCGATCCGCGCATTTTTACGGCACTGCTGCAAAAATATAATTTGAATGCAAATGAATGCCTTTTCATCGATGACAACAAAACAAATGCCACCGCCGCACACGAAGCCAACATCACGGGCATTCATTTTCGCAACATTCGTTTGCTCGCGCGCACACTCGTCGGATATGGCGTACACATTGAAAAAAAGTCGGCACCGATATCCGCCGCTTCTGCCACACCGCCTGCCGCTGTTCCGGTTGTTCCCGCCACACCTGCGCCGAACACACCGTCTGCCGCGCCCGAAACCCAATCGCCAAAATAAAGCATAAAGCGCCGATGTTTTTCATCGGCGCTTTTTTATAGTTGCTCTTTAATGCGCGACAGTGCGCTTTTTTCAAGCCGGCTCACCTGTGCTTGGCTGATGCCGATTTCATTTGCCACTTCCACCTGCGTTTTGCCCACAAGATAACGCAGTGACATAATCTTTTTTTCACGCTGCGTCAGTGCGCTCACCGTGTCTTTAAACTGAATGGCGGAAATCCAGCTTTCTTCTCCACCCGTATCGCCCATTTGATCCATCACAAAAAGCGTGTCGCCGCCGTCATTATAAACCGGTTCATAGAGCGAAATCGGCTCCACCACCGATTCCAGTGCCAGCGTCACCGTCGCTTTTGGCAATTCTATTTCCGTGGCAATTTCCTGCGCACTGGGGTCACGGCCGAGCTTTTTTTGCAATTGTTCGCGCGCTTGCATCGCTTTGTATGCAACATCTCGCACAGACCGGCTCACGCGCATACTGTTGTTGTCGCGCAAAAAACGGCGAATTTCGCCCACAATCATCGGCTGCCCATACGTGCTGAAGCGCAACCCGAGCGATACATCAAAATGGTCGATGGCTTTCATCAAGCCGATGCAGCCCACCTGAAATAAATCGTCCATGCATTCGCCACGCTGCGAAAATTTCTGCACCACACTGAGCACCAACCGCAAATTGCCGTAAATCATTTCCTGCCGTGCGCCATCGTCGCCCGCCTGTGCTTTTCGAATCAACTCCATTTTTTCTTTTTCTTTGAGAATCGGCAGTTTGGCCGTGTTCACGCCGCAAATTTCAACTTTTTGATAATACACGGATGCTCTCTCCTTTAAACAAAATGCTTGTTTAAAGTATGAGGCACTGTGTGCGTCGGCAATCGCAAAACCGTCTTTACCAAATATTACCTATTGCTACGACACACGTTCCAAATCCGTGCGCAATCGTTTGATGATGCGCTTTTCAAGGCGCGAAATATAGCTATGCGAAATGCCGAATAAGTCGGCCACTTCTTTTTGCGTGTGCTCTTTTTGTCCGGCAAGGCCGAACCGCAACTGCATAATCTGCTGTTCTCGCCCCGACAGCCGCCCCACGGCCGCAAGCAGCATATCACGCTCGGCCATTTGTTCAAGGTCGGCACTGATTTGGTTTTGGTCTGACCCTAAAATATCCGACAGCAATAACTCGTTGCCGTCGCCGTCGGTGTTCAGCGGTTCGTCGATGCTGCTTTCTTTGCGTTTGTTGCTGCTTTTGCGCAGATACATCAAAATTTCGTTTTCGATGCAGCGGCTTGCATAGGTGGCAAGCTTGATGTTTTTCGCCGGCACAAAAGTGTTGACCGCTTTGATGAGGCCGATGGTGCCAATCGAAATCAAATCCTCAATGGAGGCTGATTTCGCCTCGAATTTTTTTGCAATATACACCACAAGCCGCAAATTATGCACAATCAGCATATCTTTGCTGCTCTGTTTACCCGCCACAAGTCCCTCGAACACCGTTTTTTCTTCTTCTTTGTTCAGCGGCGCCGGCAGGGTTTCCGGCCCATTGATGTAATAAAGGTATCCCGGCAGATGCAGCCACAGCCACACATTTTTGAGATGCCGCACAAGGCAGTGCTTTAAAAATTCCACTTGTACCATTTTTGCCGCTCCTCACTGATATTCTGATATTTCCGCATGCGCAATGGCGGAAAATTCGCCCTGCGCAAAACGTTCCGGCGTAAATGCCGCCGTGATATGCACACATTTTTTTGCGTCAAGCGTCGCGCCCGTCACCGCCATAGCCGGCAACGGACGCATGCCGGTCGCGGTTTTTACAGGCAACACATACAGTGACAATGTCGTTTTTTGCAAAACGCCCACGTCAAAATAAGCGCGGAGTGCCGCACAAAGCTGTGCCGACAGCTCTTTTTCCACCATCGGATAGCTGAGCAAAAACACCTGTCTGCCGGTGATGACGTCTTTGATGCAAAAGCCGGTGTCGAGCAACGCTGTGCCCGAAACCGTTTTTTCGTCGAGCGTCACCGCATATGAAATCGTCTGCGGCTTTGCCGGTTTGCCGCAAATCATGGTAATCGCCTGTAAAACAAAGTACATGCCCACGATGCAAACAATCAGCAGAACAGGAGAAATATGTAGATACACCGTGAAATTGTCATAAGTCATTTTTGCGCCCGCTTTGATGGCGAGTATCACAATGCCGCCGAATGCCAAATTGAGTGCCACGAAAAAGAACACACTTTTGACATACAGTCGCCACCCGCTATACGGAAAGGCAATCAAAATAATCCCGCACGCCGTGGCCGCTTTGAACAGCAGCACCATGCCGCCCGACCATGGCAGCAGCAGCGTAAGCGCCGAAAAACCTGCCGCAAGTGCGCCAAGGCAGAGCCGCAGCGGTTTTTGCACACTGCCCGCAAGCAGCGCCGTACCTTTCAACAAAAAATAGCCGAGCACCGCGTTGACAAGCACCAAAATATCCACATACACCACTGTGTGCAACGCCCCGCCTCCCTCGCTCTTTGTGTTTCATTGTACAGGCTCGCATGTGCGAAAAATGTCAAACGCGTGCTGTGTGGCAAAGCAAACGGCAAAGTCGTGCGCAAAAAGAAACAAGAGCGTCTGCAAATTGCAAACGCTCTTGTTTGAAAAACTTTATTTCAGTTCCACCACGGTCACGCCGGATTCTCCCTCACCGTATGCGCCAAGGCGATAGCTTTTGACGCATTTATGCCCGCGCAAATGCGTGTGAATCGCTTTGCGCAAAATACCCTCTCCTTTGCCATGAATCAGATACAGCGCGGTTTTTCCGCTCAGCACGCCGTCGTCGATGAATTTATCCACCTCGTGTAGCGCTTCTTCCACATTCATGCCAAGCAGATTGATTTCCATGCTCGCGTTGCGCACGCTGTTGCTTTGGAGGCCCGTGCGGCTCACCGGCGCCGTGCGCATTGTTTTTTGCGGCTTTTTCTCTTTGCTCGGCAGTGCCAATTCCGACAGCTTCGCCTTTGTTTTAATCATGCCCGCGCGCACTTCCACAAGGCCGTTTTTATCGGGTTTCGACAGCACAATGCCGATTTTATCCAGCTGTACCAGCAGCACTTCCTGCCCCACGGAAACGCTCGTCAGCGGCACAAAATGGCGCGTCGTTTCCTGTACAATGTCCGACCGGCTGAACAATTTTTCCGATTCGCGCCGTGCAATCTCTCTTGCGCGTACAGCGCGTTGATTGGCCGAAAGCTGTTCTTCTTTTTCCAGTTTTTTCAATTCGTCCATGAGATTGTACGCGCTGTTTTGCACATCCTGCACCATGCCGTTTGCTTTGTCGCGCGCGGCGGCAAGCTCAATTTCGCCTTGATGAATCAGCTCGTCACATTTCGCCTGTGCCTTTGCAAGCTCGTGTGCCGCGCCATGTTTTAGGTTTTCAATTTCTTCTTGTCCGTCTTTGAGTTCGCGCTTCAAATCTTCAAGTTGCGCCAAAATATGGTCAAACTGTTGATCTTCACTCGACAAATGCCGCTGTGCGCCCGCAATCACCTGTGGGTCAAGACCGAGCTTTTCACTGATTAAAAACGCGTTCGATTTTCCCGGCACACCCACGCTGATTTTATACGTCGGGCGCAAGGTTTCCACATTAAATTCGCAGCTTGCATTCTGCACGCCCGCCGTGTCGAGCGCAAAAATTTTCAACTCGGCATAATGGGTGGTCGCCATGATTTTTGCACCGCGTTTGCGCATCGCTTCGAGAATCGCAATCGCGAGTGCCGCGCCCTCGGCCGGATCTGTTCCCGCGCCAAGTTCGTCCATCAGCACCAAGGTGCGCGGGCTGACAAGCTCTAAAATGCCTGTGATATTCTTGATATGTCCCGAAAAAGTAGACAGGCTCTGTTCGATGCTCTGCTCGTCGCCGATGTCCACCAAAATATCGTCAAACAGACAAATTTCGCTGCTTTCATGCGCCGGAATCAAAAAGCCGTGCTGCGCCATGGCACACAGCAACCCCGCCGTTTTGAGCGTGACGGTTTTGCCGCCTGTGTTTGGGCCTGTCACAATCAGCGTGTCATAGTCAAGGCCAAGCGCAATGTCGACAGGCACCACCGTGCTTTTGTCAATCAGCGGATGCCGCGCACGCACCAGCCGAAACGCGCCGTCCTCACGCACGCAGGGCATCATCGCATTTTGCTGCACCGCAAGCTGCGCTTTGGCAAACAGCAAGTTGATTTGCAACATTGCCTCATAGCCATACGAAAACATCGGTTCAAGCGCCGCCACCGCGCTCGAAAATACCGAGAGAATGCGTTCAATTTCCGCCTGTTCTTGGTTGCGCAGCTGCAAAATTTTCGCGTTACCCTCCACCACGGCGGTCGGCTCCACAAAAAGTGTTGAGCCACTCGACGACACATCGTGAATGACACCGCTCACTTCGCCGCGATATTCCGATTTTACCGGCACCACAAAACGGCCGTTGCGAATCGACACCACGGCATCCTGCAAATATTTGCTCGTCGCCTGTGACTTCACAATGCCGTCGAGTTTATCGCGAATTGCATTTTCCGCACTGCGAATTTTGCGCCGGATATCATACAGCGCATCGCTTGCGGTATCCGACATTTCGGTTTCGGATAAAATGGATTCAAAAATATTTTTTTCCAGTGTCGGCTGCGGTGTCATGGCATAAAACAAATCGTCAAGCGGCAACGCGTCATGCTCCGAAATGCCATACCATGCAATTAAATTTTGAAAATTGCGCAGCGTATAGCCGACTAAAAGCAGTTCTCCCATCGACAACACGCCGCCTTTGCACGCGCGGTTCACCACAGCCGCCACTTTTTCCACGCCGGAAAAGCGCGGTGAGCCGTTTTTAATCAGCAGTGACGTCATGGTGTTTGTGCATGCAAGCCCCTCGCGCATCTCATCCGCGGTTTCATACGCCGTTTGCGCAAGCAATTTTTCTTTTGCTTCCGGACAGGTAATCAACTCGACGGCACGCGCCAATATTTTATCATATTCCAGTGTTTTTAAGTATTTTGAGGTCATTTTTCCACCCTTATGCACCGTTTAGTTTTCGCCCAAAACGGTTTCTAAAAACGAGAGCGACTTCATCGGCCGCTCAAGACAATAATTGCGATACTGCCCCATCACGTTTGACAAAAGCGCCGTGCTTTGTTGGGACAGCGTAAACGAAAACAGTTTTTCATCGCTCGCAAACACAATATGGCGCATGGCGTCGAGCGCCGCCGCATCCAAATTACACGTAAAATCATGTTTAGCGGCACAGTTTTCGCAGTATAAAAGCGCGGTAGCGGGGTTGAAATAAAACGAGCCACCGTCATATTTTACGCAGTCGGCACATGCCACAAGGTTTGGCATATAGCCTGCAAGCGACAGCGCACGCAATTCATAAATGGCTTTCATCAAACGCGGCGGCCGCTTTTTTTCACTCAAGAAATAAAGACTGTTGAGCAAAAGCTTCAACTGACTTTGTGCCTCCTCGCCCTCGGGCGACAGCATGGCGGCAATCTCCGAAAAATACATCGCAAGCGCCATTGCTTCCACATCTTCGTGCAGCCCAAAAAACACATTTTGCACGCTTGCTTCGTCCACCACATACATGGTTTTGCCTTCAAACAACGTAAATTCAGAATAGCAAAATAGGCCGGTGCCGCTGAACAGTTTGCTTTTGAGCCGCAAACTGCCCTTGGCCACAGCCGAAAGGATTCCTTTATCCGGCGTCAGCACAGAAAGAATTCTGTCAGCCTCGCCCGTCTTTGTCGCGCGGAGCACAAGCCCCATCGTGGTGATTTGCATTCGGGCTCTCCTTCGCCTGCACTGCCTGCGTTTCGCTGTCTTTAAAATGCAGATAGTGCTCTATTTGGCCGCTCGCTTCAAATTTTTTCCACTCATTTTCCATTTCCATTGCAAATACCTCCTGCGTTTCCTTACAGCAGTACTATTCGCCGGCACCTGTTACTTATGCCTTGGAAATGTTGTCCAATCATTTGCGAAAGCCGAAATTATTGAGTAAAAACTCGTTGTCACGCCAATCATCTTTGATTTTGACCCAACATTTTAAATTTACTTTTGCATCGAGAAATTCTTCACAGTCTGCGCGCGCTTCCGACACAATTTTTTTCAGCATCAAACCGCCCTTGCCAATCACCATACCCTTGTGGCTTTTCTTTTCACAATAAATATTGGCGTCGATGTCGATGATATTTTTATTTTCGCGTTCTTTAAAGCTTTCCACGGTGACGGCTGTGCCATGCGGAATTTCCTCGCGCAAATTCAACAGCAGTTTTTCGCGCAAAATTTCTGCCACAAGCGCCTTTTCAGGCATGTCCGTATACGCGTCATCGGGAAAATAATGCGGGCTGTCAATGGCATACGGCGCAAGCATCGCAAGCAATTCCGCACAGCCTTTTTTCTCGTACACCGAAATGGGCACAATCGCTTCAAAGCAGTCAAGTTCTTTGAGCATCTGCTCGCGCATTGCGCAGTCATCTTCTTTGCGCAGCAAATCTGTTTTATTGATAATCGCGATGGCCGGTGCTTTTTTTGCACGAATGCCGGCGATTAACGTTTCCTCCGCCTCCGTCAGCGGGCCATACGGTTCAAACAGCATCAGCACGGCATCCACTTCCGCAACCGATTCCGTCGTGGCTTTTGTCATGCGCTCGCCCAGTTTTGTGCGTGCGCGATGAATGCCCGGTGTGTCTAAAAACACATACTGAATTGGGTCGCGCGTTAAAATGCCGGTGATTTTGGTGCGTGTCGTCTGCGGTTTTGCCGTCACAATCGCCACTTTTTCGCCCACGAGTTCATTGAGTAACGACGATTTGCCGACGTTCGGCTTTCCTACAATGGCAACGAAGATGGACTTCGTGTTTTCTGTCTGCAATATTTATCCTCTTTCTTGTTTGGGCACAGCCCTGAATATAAAACGTATCATCAGCCCAAGCACCAACACAATGCATAAGAGGTGCGGTGGGTATTGCCTATAAATTTGAAACCATCTCTGCCAGCCTTCCGCGTTCCAAAATAGAATCGCGCCGCATATGGCCGCACCGATGCAAAACACGAGCACCGCGCCCGCCGCCATATCTTTGACGGCGCCCGCAAGCTCATATTTATCGGGCGATGGTTTTTCCACACAGCGTTCAAGCGCCGAGTTGACAAGTTCAAGTGCCAACACGCCGCATACGCAAAGCGTGAGCAGCATGTACTGCGTCGCCGTGAAATAAAATGGAATCGAAAAATAATACACCAAAACGGCGGCACACAAATGAAAACGCATATTGCGTTCTTCTTTGATGGCAAGGCGTATTCCGTTCGCAGCATAGCGAAAGCCGTTCAAAAAACGTTTTGCTTGCATGGCTTACACCTGGTCGGGGCTATACGAAACCGTGCGCGGCAAACCGAGCTGAATCAGCGCGGCTTCTTCTTTCTCGCGCATTTTCACCGCTTCAAGGCCGCCCACTTCGTGGTCGTACCCAAGCAGATGCAACATGGAATGCACGGTCAAAAACGCCACTTCGCGCTGTAAACTATGCCCATATAAATTCGCCTGTTCCATCGCGCGCTCCAGTGAAATGACGATGTCACCGAGCATCGCTGCGCCGGTTTCTTGGTTGACGTCATATGCGCCGTTTTCGCCGAGCGGGAAGCTCAACACGTCGGTCGCATCCGGTTTGTCGCGATATTCCGCGTTCAGCTGTGCAATTTCCGCGTTGTCCACAAAACTGACGCTGATTTCCGCCGGCTGGCCGAATTTTTCATATTCGAGCACGGCATTGCACGAACGCCGAATTAAAATGCGCAGGCCGGAAGGCACTTTCACCGTGTTCTGCTTGTTTGTGATGTATACTTTATTTGCCATAATAAACCCATTCCTTTCGCTGTGCACAAGGCACAAATCCAGATAAAAAAGCTCTCACCTGTTACTTTTAAAAGCCGCTGCTTTGTCGTATGCTTTGATAATCTCCTGTACAAGGCGGTGGCGCACCACGTCTTTTTCGGTAAAGTGCACCATGGCGATACCCTCGATGTCCGCAAGCACCTGCAGCGCGTCCACAAGGCCGGAGCGCGCGTTGCCGGGCAAGTCGATTTGCGTGATGTCACCGGTCACCACAACGCGCGAGCCCGCGCCCATGCGGGTCAAGAACATTTTCATTTGTTCGGGTGTGGTGTTTTGCGCCTCGTCCAGAATAATAAACGCATCATCGAGTGTTCTCCCGCGCATATACGCAAGTGGCGCCACTTCAATCAACTGTTTTTCAAAAAGATTTTGATATTTTTCAGCGCCGAGCAAGTCAAACAGCGCATCATACAATGGACGCAGATAGGGGTCAACTTTGTCCTGCATATCACCGGGCAAAAATCCCAGTTTTTCGCCCGCTTCCACGGCCGGCCGCGTCAGCACAATGCGGGTGATTTCACGCGCTTTAAATGCTTTCACCGCCATTGCCACCGCAAGATACGTCTTGCCTGTTCCCGCAGGGCCAACGCCAAACGTAATCGGATTTGCGGCGATGGCACGGATATATTCCTTTTGACCGAGCGTTTTCGGACGCACAGGTTTGCCTTTTTCGGTCACGGCGATAAAATCGCTTGTGCCCGTCAGCTCTTTCATTTTGCCCGCTTCGTCTGTTGCGGCAAGCGAAATGCAGTAACGCACGCTTTGTTCATCGAGCGGCGCAATGCTCGCATTGCACATTTCAATCATGGCATCAATTGTTTTTTCGGCTTTGATTAAATTTTCCGCCTCGCCCGACAATTTCAAATGTACACCACGACACACCATCGTCATGTCAAACGCTTTTTCAAGCATTTTCGCGTGCGCATCTCCATTTCCCAAAATGGCAAGGGCGGTGTCGATATCGTCCAGTTCTATTTGCTTTTCTGCCATGCAAACCCTCCATACGCTAAAGTATCTTTTCATCTATTATATCATATTTTCGGGATTATGAAAGGTACTTTTTCACAGAATTGTGAATATTTATTGTGCAAAAGGCACAGTTTTTGCAATATTGGCAATGGCTGTAAAGCGAACGCGCACCGTTTGCGCATCTTTGGTTTGTGTAAATGTCACACTTTGTGTCAAAAGTCGGTGTTCTTGAAAATCTTGCGAAAAAGCATCTTTTGCCTTCATCAAGGCAATTTCTCGTGCCATTTCGGGCGAATAGGTCAGCGTTTCCGCTTTGGTTTCACGCGTTTCAATTTCTTCGATACAAGCCGGCAAATGAAATCCCCACAAAGTCAGCGGCACAAGACGCACACTTTGCAGTGCGTCTGCGCTTACAATCGGCGCATTTTCCGCTTTGTACAGTGGGATTTTCCGTCCAAATGCAATCCCTGTCCGATGCAATTGCAAAGATGCCTGCGGTAGCTGCACCTGTACCGTATACGGCTGTGTTATTTCGTAGGTGCGTTCAATTTCTGCAAATATTTTTGCTTCGGCGTGCGTGTAATACGGCAATTTCGTCACGCCGACGTTCATGCCACTCACAAGCACCTGTCCCTGCGCCACCGCTTGCCCCGCGTTTACGCGCAAAAATCCGCTCGACACCTCTGCCTTTTGCACAATACCGTCCGCCGTCGCCACAACATTGGTGACGTCCGTTGGCAAAATGACCGGCTTTTTCGTGGCGATTGTTTTTTCCACCATCACACGGCCTTTGATGAAATTCAGCTTTGCCCAGCCGTAATCCGCATGGTCGATAAACAGCGCACTCTGCGCCTTTTCCAGTTGTTTTTGCGTCACAAATGCGCCCTCATAAATGTCGTTTTGCATCAGTTGGCGGCGCAGTGTCGCTTGCTCCGCACCGGTAAATTTTGCTCCGGCAAAATCAATGCTCCACACAAGCGAGCGGCATGCACACAGCAAAAAAACACACAGTGCCGCGCCAATCGCAATGCCAAACCGGCCGCGATAGACCCACAGCGCAAACCGTGCGCCATATTTTTCGCGCATGCGCAAACGGCACCTGTTTTTACGCGCAAATACGTGCATTTTTTTATAATCCGTCACCGTTGTTTTGGCGAGATATCCCGTTGGTGTCGCTGTAATTTGTGCCAAAGCAAGCCCATTTTGCGCACAGATATTTAAAAAACGTTCTCCGAGGCCACCGATGACTTCAAACCGAATCATGCCGCGCAAATATGCGCTTATCCCCTTGTGTTCGCGCATTTTACCGCACCTCCTCATACAAAAAACGCACTGCAAATAGATTGCCGTGCACCGTGATACATGTTTTTTGCAGTGTGTCCATCACAAGTGCGTCGCCCTCAATCTGCAAAACGATTTTCCCCATATCGAGCCGAATCTGCTCCGGCTGATAGGTGATAATCTGCTTGTAATTTTCAATCACAAGTGCGCCGTTGCAGTTCAGGTGCACCATCGGCTGACGGTATAAAGCCTCTTGTAGCGTGTGGTCTGTAAACCCGAACGCTTTCGAGAGGGAAAAAGGCGGTGTGTGCTTTTGCTTTTTTGGCAAGTGAATCCCTCCCTGCTATTTTGAACCGCTCTTTCATATATATCAAGCAGGAGGGTCATTTTATGTATAAAACAAAAGTGCGTCACCGTCTTTTTGAAATTTTTCGTATTTTTTGCGTCATTTTTACGCTTGTTTGCATTTTATTACGCCCCGCCGTGGCCGCCGAGGGCGTGCGGCAAGGGCTTTTACTTTGCTGCAACACAGTCATTCCGTCGATATTTCCATTTTTGGTGTTGACCCCGTTGCTGCTCTATGGCTCATGTTCGCGGCTATTCGGCTTATTGTTATTGCCCTACACGCGCCTGCTTGGCATCCGCAGCCCAAAAGCACCCGCCGCTTTGCTGCTTGGGTTGCTCGGCGGTTTTGCAAGCGGCGCAGCCGGCGTTGCCACGCTCACAGACGCGGGTGACATCACCCCGAAAGAAGCCGAAATTCTGCTCTGTTGCACAGTCAATGCCGGGCCGGCTTTTGTGGTGAGCGGTGTCGGCAGTGCCATGCTTGGCAATCTCACGGCGGGTTGGTTTCTGTTTGCGTCACTTTCTGCCGCCAGTTTCTGCTGCGGCCTGTGTGCCGCCGCTTTTTCGCCCAAACAAAGCGTCGCACCGCCACCAAATCCATTGTTCACAAAAGATACCCCGCAAACCCTTGTTTCTGCACTTAAAAGCGCGGTGCTCTCCATGCTGACGCTGTGCGGCTTCATCACCTTTTTTGCGTTTTTACAGCACACTTTGCTGCCTCAAAACACACCATACGCCGCGCGGTTTTTGTCTTGTATGCTGCTCGAAGTCACCTCCGCCTGCCGCCTTGCCTGCGAAGGCATGCCCGCGCTGCGTCTGTTTTTATGTTGCGCGTCGCTCAGCATCATGGGTTGCAGCATTTTATTGCAAGTGCGCGCGCTCATGCCGCCACAGGTGCGCCTTGCGCCGCTCGTCCAAACGCGGCTCTTGCATCTGCCGCTCTCGCTCCTGTTTTTGTCCGCTCTGCTGCATTTTTTCCCACTTGCACTTCCCACATATTTCACTCTGCTCAAAGACCCTGCCTATCTGCAAATGCCCATTGATGTGATTCCGCTCGTGTTTTTTCTGTTTTGTGCCGTCGTTTGTTCGCTGCCTGCGCCCTTGCCTTTTCCCAAAAAGCGCTTATAATAAAAGAGAGATTACACGATGGGAGATTTTCAGATGTTTCGCAAATCGCTATTCGGGCGAGATATTGCGCCGGCCTGTGCCTATTGCAGCCACAGCCGCCTTGCGCCGGATCAAAAAATGTATTATTGCACAAAACTCGGCGTGGTTGCACCTTATTATAAATGCCGCAAGTTTTGTTACGACCCATTGCGCCGCGTGCCCAAACGTCAACCGAAACTGCCTCATTTTTCGCCGGATGAATTTAAACTATAACAAAACCGCGCTTCAAAAAACGAAGCGCGGTTTTGTTCTTATAATGTTTTTTGCATGTGCACATGCGGATAATTTTCGTCCAGATATGTTTCGCCGTATCGCACAAATCCGCACGCTTCATAAAAGCCGGCCTTATCGTATTGTGCGCCAAGCCGCAAAATTTTTGCGCCGCAATCCTTTGCTTTCGCGGCAACTTCCGCCATCATCTTTTTGCCGATGCCGCAGCCGCGCAAATTTTTATTCACCACAATGCGTCCCGCATGATACACGCCCTCGCTCTCGCGAAAAATTCGTGCCGTACATTGCGGCACACCTTTTGCATCATAGCCAACGATATGCCATGCGTCCTCGTCGGCCGCATCCTTGTCCCCCTCTGCCGAAAAGCCTTGTTCGTCCACAAAAACCGCTTTGCGCAAAGCGTACGCATCGGCAATTTTAGCATTTTCTGTTCGTATCCAAATAAATGTCATTGTACCAATTCCTTTTATTTTTATCAGATAAGCCGCAGCAGCAAAAGGCCAATCACGCCCGGTGCACCGAGCACCACCGCCACAAATGCCGTGCCCCAATTGAGCGCTATGCCCACACCGGTGAAGCTTGCGCACACATTGACTGCACCGAGTGCCGCAATGCCGCAACCTGCGCTTTTGAGTGCGCCAAGCAGCGGATGACGCTTTTTACAGAGCGTCGTACAAATTGCAATCGCGCACAGCGCCGCAAAAAGCAATGCGCAAATTTGAACCGCATTCATTAAAATCACCTCTGTCCACAATATGCGGACAAGAGCTGCAATATGCAGCGCCGCGCTGCTTTTTCAGCATCAGATTGCCAGCTCGAAATCGAGGTTGCCGTGGCTCACATCTACTGCGGCGAGTTTCACTTTGATTACATCGCCAAGCCGCCAACTTTTCCCGCCGGCCGCATCTTTGAGGCAGACGCCCTCCACCAAAGTCAGCGGGCGCGGCGACAATGCTGCCGCACGCACAAGCCCTTCAATGGTGTTGTCCAATTCCACATACACACCAAACGAAGTCACCGACGAAATCACGGCCGTAAAATCGCTGCCGATAAACTGTTTCATATATTCCGCTTTGTAGCAATCCTCGGCGTCACGCTCCACGCGCATGGCAATCACTTCGCATTCGGACGCCTGTTTCGACACATTTTGTGCAAATTCCGCATAGGTTGTGCTGATTTCATCCGCTGTTTTTCCGGCGCACACGTCGCTTAAAATGCGATGTATCGCAAGGTCTGGGTAGCGGCGAATGGGCGAGGTGAAATGTGCATAGTCGCTGAGTGCCAAACCAAAATGCCCTTTTTCCACCGGCTCATAGTCGGCTTTTGCCATGCTGCGCAGCACATTTGTATGCACAAAACGCTCCATATTCGTGCCGCGTGTGTCGGATAAAAGTTTTGAAAGTTCCAGTGCCGTCGGTTCGCTTCCCGCAAAATGATAGGAAACACCGGCCGCCGTCAACGCGGCTTTGAGTTTTGCAATGCGCTCGGGGTCGGGCGACGCATGCACGCGATACACAAACGGGATATGCAGTTTTGTGGCAAAATTCGCCGCAGAGGAATTGGCGAGCAGCATAAATTCTTCAATCATCTGTTCGCTGACACCACGCGTGCGCTTTACAACGTCCACACAGCGCCCATCCTCGTTGATGACAAGTTTTGCCTCGTTGCTCTCAATGTCCATCGAGCCGCGCGCACTGCGAATTGCCGCGAGTTTGAGATACACCTCATGCAAAATGGGCAGTGTTTGTGCAACCGGCAGATATTTTTGCAAAATATCCGCGCCCGCACTCTCGTCATAAATGGCGTTCAGCTCGGCGTATACGCCCTTGACGCGTGAGCGGATAATCGATTTTGTAAACGAATAATCGGTGACGCAGCCATTTTGGTTGAGCTGCATCTGACACGAAAACGCAAGACGATCCTCGCCCTCATTGAGGCTGCAAATGCCGTTTGAAAGTTGGCGCGGCAGCATCGGCACCACGTTGTCGGCATAATACACCGAGGTCGCGCGATGAAAGGCTTCGTTGTCGAGTGCTGTGCCGGGCGTAACATAATGGCTCACGTCCGCAATGTGCACGCCAAGCATATAGCCCTGCTCGTTGCGTGCAATCGAAATGGCGTCGTCAATATCTTTGGTGGACGCGGCATCAATGGTAAAAATGGGCAAATCGCGCAAGTCGGCTCTGCCCGCAAGCGCCGCCGGATCAATTTTGTTTGCGTCAATTTGTTTTGACTGCGCCTTCACTTGCAGCGGAAACGAGCGGTTGATGCCCGCGCCGTAAAGCAAAGCCTTGGCGCACTGTGCCGCGTCTTCCGAGCTGCCAAACCGCATGGCAACGCCGACGCGATGGTCTGCATGCCCTGTGCCGCGCTCCAAAATTTCACCGGCGGCCTTTTCGCCTTGGCGTGCGCCGCCATCGGCACTTTTTTTGATTTGCAGCGGCGTATTTTGGGAATTGTCCGGCACAAGAACCAAATGTCCCTCCACGCGGTCAATGGTGCCGACGACACGATTATTTTCCGTCAACACGGAAATCACTTCGCCCTCCACACTGCCTGCCACACGCGGATGTTCAAACACCGACACCATCACGCTGTCGCCCGGCATCGCGCCAAGCAAAAACTTGCCCGGAATAAACACATCAAGGCTGCCATCCTCCGGCTTTGCAAATCCAAATCCGCGGCCGAGTTTCACTATGGTGCACACGAGCGCGTGTTCTGTTTTGGCGCTTGCCACGGCATATACACCGTCTTTGCACGTCAGTTTTTTCTCGTGAAACAGCTCGTCCATCGCTTTTGGGATTTTTTTGTCGTTGCCGAGTTTCGCCTTAATTTCTTTGAGACGGCGCGGCTTTTTTTCAAGTTCTCTGATAATTTTACCTTTTAAGCTCATAGCTTGTCCTCTCAGCAAAAGCTGATTTTGAAAAAACGCCCGCCTCAAACAAGGCGGGCGTTTTAGGGATTGTTATTTTGTATAAATGCTGAATACGCCCACCAAAATTGTAACCACAAAAAAAGCGATAGCACAATACTTTGTATATTTTGCAAGAATGGTATCCATCGAGCGCGAACGGCCGTTGTTTGCCATCATTTCACCGCCGCCGATTGCACCGGAAAGCCCGTTGCCCTTGGAATCCTGAAACAAAACCATCACCACAATGGCAATACTGCACAAAATCAGCACAATGCCGCTAATAATTTCTAAAACACCCATATTGTTAAACCTCCAAATCAATTAAGCAAAATTAAGTCTATCATATTATACGGTAAAAAGCAAGCAATATTCTGCCTTTTACAGTGTAAGCTGTGTCTGTTCCGCCATATCCTCCGCGCGCAAAAGTGCCCCCGCCGCCGGCAAGGTGCGCACACGATAGCGATGCGGGTTTGAAAGCTCCATCGTATCCGCATGGCGCACGGCGGTAATCGTGTGATTTTTCTTGAGTGTAATCACATTCACACCTGCCGTGTTTTTGGTTGATTTCGATGGAATCTGCGCTGTACCGACTAAAAGCAAGCGTCCGGCACTCGTTTCAATCGCAAGTTCGGTTTCTTCCTGCAAATATTCCATATAGGCAAGCGGCGATTTGTCGCTGAACGCATTGAGCAGCTTTTTGCGGTTTTGTTTCGTGGCATAACTTTCAAGCGGCACTTTGGCACCTTTTCCGTTTGCAAACAAAAATAGCATACTGCCTTTATAATCGGTGGTCAATGCCATATAAAGTGGAATTTCGCCGTCGTCCATCCCAAGACGTGCCGCGATATAATCGCCCATCGTGCTGGCTTTTCCGTCCTCAAAATCACCCACGCGGCATTTATACACTTGACATGCAGAAGTAAAAAACAACAATTCCGCGTTATTTTTTGTTTCGATTTGCCGCAACACCACATCGCCCTCTTTGAGTTTTTGCTCACCCGACATACGCAAACTTTGCGGTGTGATTTTTTTGAAATACCCCTCGCGCGTGTAGAACACCGTCACCGGATAATCCGGCATTGCGTCGTCCTCCACTTCCTCCTCGGGCAGCGTGTCCTCATACATAATTTCGCTGTGACGCGCTTCGCCATATTTTTTTGCCACGGCAGCAAGCTCATCCACAATCAATTTTTTAATTTTGGCCGGACTGTCTAAAATTTCTTTCAGCCGTGCAATTTCGGCCAAAAGCTCGCTGATTTCCTGCGTGCGTTTCAAAATATATTCGCGGTTCAAATGGCGCAGTTTAATTTCCGCCACATATTCCGCCTGTATTTTGTCGATGCCAAAGCCAATCATCAAGTTCGGCACCACTTCGGATTCTTCCTCGGTTTCACGCACAAGACGCACGGCCTTGTCGATATCGAGCAAAATGGCCTCAAGACCACGCAAAAGATTGAGCCTTTTTTGTTTGCCGGTCAAATCAAAATACGTGCGACGGCGCACACATTCGGTGCGAAACGCCGTCCATTCCGTCAAAATTTCGCGCACGCCCATCACGCGCGGCATTCCCGCAATCAGAATGTTAAAGTTGCAGAAAAAGCTGTCCTCAAGCGGCGTCATGCGCAGCAATTTTTGCATCACTTTTTCCGGATCTTGCCCGCGTTTCAAGTCAATCGTCAGCTTCAAACCGTTCAAATCGGTTTCGTCGCGCATGTCGTTCACTTCGCGCACACGGCCCGATTTCACAAGATCCGCGATTTTATCCATGATGGCTTCAATTGTGGTAGTCGGCGGAATCTGCGTCACTTCAATCATGTTGCCGTCCGGTTCATAATTGTATTTACAGCGCACACGAATGCTGCCGCGCCCTGTATTATACACGTTGTTCAGTTCTTTTTCGTCATACATGATGTAGCCGCCGCCCACAAAGTCTGGGCTGAGCAATGTCGTTGTCAAATCATGCTTTGCGTCTTTGATGAGCGCAATCGTCGTGTTGCACAGTTCTGCCAAATTGAACGAACAAATGCTAGACGCCATACCCACCGCGATGCCAAGCGTCGGGTTTGCCAAAATCGTCGGAAAACTGACCGGCAAAAGGCTTGGTTCTTTGGTGGTGGCATCATAGTTGTCGACAAAATCGACGGTGTCTTTGTCGATGTCCGCGAACAGCTCAATGCACACATCTTCGAGTTTTGCCTCTGTATAGCGCGACGCGGCATATGCCATATCGCGGCTGTAACTTTTGCCAAAGTTGCCCTTGCCCGACACATACGGCACAAGCAAACTTTCGTTTCCGCGCGCGAGACGCACCATGGTTTCATAGATTGCTTGGTCGCCATGCGGGTTTAAATGCATCGTTGTACCGACAATATTTGCTGATTTTGTGCGATTGCCTTTCAGTAGTCCCATATTGTACATCGTGTACAAAACCTTGCGATGGGCAGGCTTAAAGCCGTCAATTTCGGGCAGTGCACGCGACACAATCACGCTCATTGCATACGGCATATAGTTTGTTTCAAGCGTGTCGGTGATGCGATTTTCCATCACGCTGCCGGCATCGAGAATCTCGACGCGTTCACCGATTTGAGGGCGTGCGATTACTTTTTTTACATGCTTTTTTACCAAGAAAAAACCCTCCTTCGGTTAAGAGATGTCCAGTTCGTCCAAATATTCATAGCCGTGGTTTGCAATGTGCTCTTTGCGGCCGGCAAGATTGTCGCCCAGCAGCAAATCAAACATATCGCTCGTGCGCTGCGCGTCATCGGGTGTCACACGAATGAGGCGGCGGCTCGCCGGATTCATCGTCGTCAGCCACATCATGTCCGCATCGTTTTCGCCAAGGCCTTTTGAACGTTGAATCGTATATTTTGCATCTCCAATGCGCGTCATAAACTCCGTTTTTTCCGGCTCGGTATACGCAAAATACGTCTTGGCTTTTGTTTCAATTTCATACAGCGGCGATTCCGCGATATACACATAGCCGTCCTCAATCAAGGTGGGCACAAGGCGATAAATCATCGTCAAAATCAATGTGCGAATCTGGTATCCGTCCACGTCGGCATCGGTGCAGATAATCACCTTGTTCCAGCGCAGATTGTTGATGTCAAAGCTCGATAAATCGTGCTTTCCTTTGCCGCCAAGCTCCACACCGCAGCCGAGCACTTTGAGTAAATCGGTGATGACATCGCTCTTGAAAATGCGGTCATAATCGGCTTTGAGGCAGTTCAAAATTTTACCGCGCACCGGCATAATGGCTTGATATTCACTGTCGCGGCTTGTTTTGACTGCGCCGAGTGCCGAGTCGCCCTCCACGATGTAAATTTCACGTTTCGACAAATCTTTTGAGCGGCAATCAACAAATTTTTGTACGCGATTCGCGATGTCGATTTGTGACGTCATCGTTTTTTTGATGGATTGACGTGTTTTATCCGCGTGTTCGCGGCTTTGCTTATTGATGAGCACCTGCTGTGCAATCCGCTGTGCCTCGTCCGGCTTTTCAAGGAAATACACTTCCAAATTGTGCTTCAAAAACTCGGTCATCGCCTGCTGAATAAATTTGTTTGTGATGGCCTTTTTCGTCTGGTTTTCATAGCTTGTCTGTGTGGAAAAAGAGCTTGAAATATAAATAAGGCAGTCCTGCACATCGGTAAAGATGATTTTGCTCTCGCCTTTTTTATACATATTTTTATTTTTGAGGTACGCGTCAATCTGGTTGATAAACGCGGTTTTCAGCGCACGTTCCGGACTGCCGCCGTGTTCAAGCCACGACGAGTTGTGATAAAACTCAATCATCTGCGTCTTGTTTGAAAAACAAAACGCGGCGCTCATTTTCACTTTATAGTCGGGATGATCTTCCCTGTCGCGTCCAACGGCCGTCGACTGGCAAAAACGCACCGGCGTAATGCCCTCGTCCGCCGCAATTTCCGTCACATAATCTTCGATGCCATGTTCATAACAAAACTCAGTGACAATTCTTTCATCGCCTGTTTCGTCCGTGAATACAAACGTGATACCCTCATTGACAACCGCCTGCCGTTTGATGACGTCGAGATAATATTCACTTGGCACATTGATGTCGGTAAACACGTCGGTGTCGGGTTTCCATCGAATCATCGACCCTGTTTTTTTGCGTGTGGTCGGTTCTTTTTGCAAACCGCCCACGTTTTCGCCCTTTTTAAAATCAAGATGATAGTGAAACCCGTCTCTGTAAATATCGGCGGTCATCCACGCCGACGCATACTGCGTAGCGCAAAGTCCAAGGCCGTTTAAACCGAGCGAATATTCATAATTGTCCGCACCTGCGGAATATTTTCCGCCGGCGTACATTTCGCAAAACAGCAGTTCCCAGTTGAATTTATCTTCGCCCTTGTTAAAATCCACCGGCATACCGCGCCCGAAATCTTCCACGCCCACAGAGCCGTCTTTATATTTTGTCACCAAAATGCGCTCGCCGTGTCCCTCGCGCGCTTCATCAATGGCATTGGATAAAATTTCAAAAATCGCGTGTGCGCAGCCGTCCACGCCGTCGGAGCCGAAAATGACGCCCGGTCGTTTTCGCACACGGTCGGCGCCTTTCAGGCTGACAATGCTTTCATTATTATAAGCCACGGGTTTTTTTGGCATGTAGGAGCCTCCTGTTCATTTGCAAATAAGATTAGCCGAGCAATGTGTGCAGCCAAAGCGCGCCTGCCACATAGAGAATCGACGCGCCCGCCGTCAAAATCGGCGCATAGCGCAAGATGAAGTTTGCCGTTTCCGGCCGCATCACGGCCGCATCGCCCGCCGTCTGTGTGTCCATCGCACCACGCGGTGCAAAATCGGCCTGTGCGGTATGGCGCACGGCACGCTCATAAGGGTCTGCTTGCGGCGGTGCCTGCGCCGGTGTCACCGGCAAAAATGTTTCCTGTGTCTGCACCGGCTGCGCAGGTGCTGCCGCCGCCTTTGCCGCAGCACGAATCGCCGCAAACAGCGTATTTTTTTCTGCGCCGCACTCGCTGCAAACGCTTGCGCCGCGCCCCGCGTTATAGTTGAACGCACCGCAGGCACACTGCCAGCCGTCCGCCACATTGGTGGGCAGATAGCACGCGCTGTCAAATTGCAGCGCCGTGTTCACACGGGCGGCAATCACAGGCGGCAACGGTTGCTGCTGTGCCAGTTGCACCGGTGTGCATTGCAGCAGGCTGTGCGTTTTGTCGCCGTCATATTCCACAGAAACAAGATTCACTTCCACACTGCCAAGCGGCTCATCGCTCACAAACACGGCATCGTCCGCGCCAAAGCTTTCCCCCTCGCCCACCGACAAATCATCATAGAGAAAATCGTCCTCCATCATGATATTCCCCTGCACATTTTTGCAGCGGAAATGCGCTGTAAACGCCGTGAGCGGATGGCTGTGTACATTTTTAAAGGTCAGCGTCACAACAACGCTGCCTGTTTCTTCCATGCGTAAAAGTTCCACCTGTACAAATTGCACAGGGCTTCCCTTGCAATAATAGCGTGCGCGTGACTGCGCAATCGGTGTAAATTGACTCATCTTATCGGCACCTCTTTTTAAATGAACGTGTAAATTATAAAATTCACTGTGAGTGATTGATTCAAGACATATTATTATAGCATATTATCCGCACCTCGGCAACCGATATCGTCACAAATCGCGCCGAGCCGCGCCAAATTTACACGCATTTCAAGTGTTGTTTTTACACATTTTGCATGGTATACTAAGGGAAAGAACAGCCGCATGAGGAGGATATGATGAAAATCGAAACCTTGGTATTGGCACAGCATCGCTTTTTTGCCGCGGGAAATACGCGTCCGCTCGCATTTCGCAAACAGGCGCTTGCCGCCCTGCGCACTGGGATTCAGCGCAATGAAAAAGAAATTTGTGCGGCGCTGTCGGCAGATTTACACAAATCAGATTTTGAGAGTTATCTGTGTGAAATCGGTCTTGTGCTGAGCGAACTCACCTATATGGAACGTCATTTGCAGCATCTTGCAAAGCCGAAACGCGTCAAAACACCGCTTGCACAATTTGCCGCACGCAGTTTTGTTGTGCCGCAGCCGCTCGGTGTCTGCCTTGTGATGAGCCCGTGGAACTATCCGTTTATGCTGTCTATTGACCCCATCATCGGCGCGATTGCCGCCGGCAACTGCGTCATTTTAAAGCCCAGTGCCTACGCAGCGCAAACAAGTAAGATTTTGAAAAGGCTGATTTCCGAAGCCTTTGACGAGCGCCACGTCTGCGTCGTTGAAGGCGGCCGTGCAGAAAACACCGCGCTCTTAGAGCAAAAATTTGAACATATTTTCTTCACCGGCAGTGTGGAAGTCGGCAAGCTCGTCATGGAAAAAGCGGCGCATCATCTCACGCCCGTCACGCTCGAACTCGGCGGAAAAAGTCCATGCATCGTCGATGAAACCGCCAATATTCCCCTCACGGCGCGTCGCCTTGTATTCGGAAAATATCTCAATGCCGGTCAAACCTGTGTCGCGCCCGACTATCTTTTCGTGCACGAAAAAGTGCACGATGCCCTGCTCGCGGCCATTCAAACCGAAATCACGGCACAGTATGGTGCAGACCCGCTCGCGTGTCCGCATCTCGGCAAAATCGTCAACGAAAAACATTTTGCGCGCGTCTGTGGCCTGCTGGAACATCAAAAAATCGTCTGCGGCGGAAGCAGCAATGCCGCCACACAGCAGCTCGCGCCCACGGTGCTCGATGACGTATCGCCCGACAGTCCTGTTATGCAGGAAGAAATTTTCGGGCCGATTCTCCCCGTCATGACGTTTACATCGCTCGACACCGTCATCGATTTCATCAACAACCGTGACAAACCGCTTGCACTGTATCTGTTCACTACAAACAAACACGCACAATCGCGCATTTTAGCAGAGTGCACCTTCGGCGGCGGCTGCATCAACGACACGGTCATCCACCTCGCCACCAGTGAAATGGGCTTCGGCGGCGTCGGCGAAAGCGGCATGGGCAGTTATCATGGCAAGCTTAGTTTCTCCACTTTTACGCATGATAAAAGCATCGTCCAAAAAGCAAATTGGATGGATTTGCCGGTGCGCTATCAGCCGGCAAGCAAAGTTAAAGAAAAGCTACTGCGTCTGTTTTTGAAATAATGCTATGCAAATCTTGCAAGTTCTGCCCGCAAACGCGCTAACATCGCAAGCTGATTTTCCGCAATCAATCCGTCACGATTTGGCGCAACATTGAGCACAAAATTGCACCCACGCGCATCTGCCACAAGCGCCATACCAAGCAATTCTGCAAGTGGTCGCACTTTTTCGTCCGGCTGATAGAACCAATCACCCGTCAAAGTTTCCATCACTTCCCCCGGCATTTGATATATTTTGCCCTCAATTTCGCGCAATTCATCATAGCCGTATGTGCTGTTCGGTAAATTTTTTTCAATCGTGATGATATCCGTCGGCCACGCTTTTGCCACATGAAACACACTGCCGTCCCGCATCGAAAGTCCGTGATTGTACACAATCACCGTGTCGGGCGATTTTTTCGCAATCGCCTCATAAAGCGCCGTGCGATAGCTCCGCCCAAGCACATGCGGAATGTCAATCCACAATTCCGCGATGGGCGCGTATCGGTCAAGCAATTCCATGATTTGATTTTTGTGAAACTCAAGATAATCCTGCGTCACAAATGCGTCATCCCAATTTGTCATGGACGGTGTTTGCGAGCCGAACAAATGATGGTTGTCCCACGAGCAGTAATAAAGACATGGCGCGATGCTTTCTTTGCGACATTGCGTGCAAAATTCACCTACAATATCACGTTTTATCGGCGTATTCATGCAATTGTATTCTGTGTATGCCGTCGGCCATAAACACAACCCGCCCACGTGTTTTGCGGTCAAAATCATGTAGCGTGCGCCGGCTGTTTTTCCGGCTTGCACCCATTGCCGGACGTCGAGCTTTTCTGGATTGAATTGTTCAAGCGGCAACGTCCCTGACGACATTTCAGCGCCGTCATATGTCGACGTACCAAAGTGTATGATCAATCCGAATTTTCGCTCGCGCCAAGCCTGTAATTTTTCGGCGGAAAGCCGCTGATTTCCCTGCTTCATATTGAAAACTCCTTATCAAAACAATTGGATTCGTACAACTTTATTGTATCGTTTTTGCACACAAACACCATGGAGAAACCGGGAGGAAAGCATGGACAAACTTGCAGAATTTGACAATGCCTATTTTGAAAGCAAGCTCAATCAGTTGCAACTTACCGTGCTGGACAGCGGCTGTGTTAATCTTGATTCCTCATGGAAATGGGTCGATGTCGCGTCGCCATTCAATCGGCTCTATTTTATTTTAGAGGGCGCAGGCGCACTTGTTTTCGACGACAAAGCACTTGCACTCACGCCAAATTTTGTCTACCTGATTCCCGCGCACAGCAAAAATACTTATCTTTGCGAGCGTTCCATGAAGCAATTTTTCTTTGCATTTCAAATGGAAGTTGTGCCCGGCCACGACTTTTTTGAAACGCTGAAACAACCTGTTTCTTTGCCTACTCCGGTCGATTTTCTGCATCAACTTTGCATACACACCGGTATCAGCAGCGTGTCAAATGCGTTGTGGTTGAAAGCAAAAATATATGAATTTCTCACGGATTTTTCAGCACTATGCACAGAAGATGCTTTTGAAAAAATGCATCTTTACGAAAAGTACAAACCTATTTATGACATGGTAGAAAATGGCATCGCTCAAAAAATGTCACCATCACAAATTTATGCCGCCATTCGTAAAATTTACACTGCACGTCTACGCACATTTCCGGCCGACACACACGGTACATTATACACGCACATCACCGCACGCGTGCTGCAAAAAGCAAAAGAAAAGCTCGCGTGCAGCGATATTCCCATTGGTCAGCTTGCCGCCGTGCTTGGTTATTCCGATGAATTTTATTTTTCAAGAGTGTTCAAAAAGCATGTGGGCATCGCCCCATCCGAATATCGCCGGCGCTGCCTATCATCATCGCACTGAACCGTCAGCCTGCCAAAAGAGCAAAAACAGAGATGCCACACAGACAAATCTTCGATTCACCGTCTGTGTGGCATCTCTGTTTTTATGCACAAGGCACTTTTTATTTGTGTTGATGGGCGCAATAAACAGCAATTGCTTTCGCCATAAACGCAGCCGTACCGTTTTTGTTTTTGTCAATGTTTTCGGTAAAGCGTACATCGCCCACATACATCTGTCCAAGGCACCCCAATATTTCATCGGTGCAATGATAAAAATTTGCAGTGATATATGCTTGCCACTGCGCCACCAGTTTTTGTGCCGCCTCGCTATCGGGCGCATTCATCCGCTGCTCGCCAAAACTTTTGAGCAGTGCCGCGCCCTCGTCATCGAGCATTTTCCATTGCTTCGCATCATAGTTGTTTGTCTTTGCTTCGCTTTCCTTGTAAGCGTCTGTGCCGCCCCAACGCTCTTTTACTTCGGCGGCATATTTCTCTTTGCACGCTTCCATTTCGCTTTTGTCAAATGCGTCAAAATTCATATTCGACTCTCCTTTGATGGTATCATCCACAAGTGCCAACAGCCTGTCAAGACGACTTCGCTTTTGCAGCAGAAGCTCTTTTTGTTTTCGCAGCGCATCTGCTTTGTCATAGTGCACATTTGTGATGATTGCTTTGATGTCCGTGAGCGAAAAATCCAGTTCTCTGAAAAACAAAATTTGCTGCAACGAAGCCAGCGCCGCGTCATCATACATACGATATCCCGCTTCGGTTACTTTACTTGGCGCAAGCAACCCAATTTCGTCATAATAATGCAGTGTCCGCACCGTAATGCCTGTCAGCTTGGCCGCTTCATTGATTTTCAAATTCATTTTCTCTCCTCACTTTCCGTACAATCTCATTGTACACTATAACGTAACGTCAGTGTCAAGGGGTTTTGTAAAGTAAAAAGAAAAACATAGTTTCCTTTTTATAGGATACTATGTCTTTTGTAGAATTATAATCCTGTGTGTTAGAAAATTGCGCCTCCAGTGAAACGCACCTGCGGAGCGTTTGTCCCTGCGAGATGAGCGGAGCGAATCCGCCCCGTAGGGGGAGGCGCCTGCAGCTCATGTGCCGCTCAGACAAATAAGTGGTGCGCCTCCAGTGAGGGCGTTTAGAAAATGTGGTGCGCCTCTAGTGAAACGC
>JAVXRV010000004.1:0-35597 GCA_036643515.1 Ruthenibacterium sp. | reverse complement strand
AAAGATTGTATTTCGGCGTACTGGAAAGATATTCGGAGCCGCGAATGACGTGCGTAATGCCCATGAGATGGTCATCTACCACGTTGGCAAAGTTATACGTCGGCATACCGTCTGTTTTAATGAGAATCTGGTCGTCAAGGCCGGCATTTTCCACTTCGATGTGGCCATACACCACATCGTCAAAACTGGTGGTGCCGGTTTCGGGCATGCGCTGACGAATGACATACGGTGTGCCGGCGGCAAGTTTTGCCTCAATTTCGGCCGGCTGCAAATTGCGACAGTGGCCGTCGTAATGCGGCGCCTGTCCGCTTGCTTTTTGCACAAGACGCATTTCGTCGAGCCGCTCTTTGTCGCAGAAGCAATAATAGGCCTTGCCCTCTTTGACAAGCTGCTCGGCATAGCCTTTGAAAATGCCCATGCGCTCGGACTGCACATACGGCCCGACAGGCCCGCCGATGTCGGGGCCTTCGTCCCACACAAGGCCGGTTTCTTTCAGCGTGTTATAAATGATGTCCACCGCACCGTCGACATAGCGTTCTTGGTCGGTGTCCTCAATGCGTAAAATAAATGTGCCGTCTGCGCTTTTTGCTTTCAAAAACGCATACAGCGCCGTGCGCAGATTGCCAACGTGCATATAGCCCGTGGGACTTGGCGCAAAGCGTGTGCGAACCTTGTTTGTAGCCATTGCTGTTACTCCTTATGTCCATTTTTTGAGATTTTGATTCATCTTATAGTTTAGCCGCGAAGCGCGCATTTGTCAATTGCTTTGCGGTTTTCATTGTGGTATGATACATTTATATCACGAATAAAGAGGTATCAATAAGATGGACGAAACAAAACAACGTATTTTAAGCGGCATTCAGCCGACCGGCACATTTACCCTTGGCAACTATGTGGGCGCGGTGCGCAACTGGGGCAAATTGCAGGACACATACGACTGCGTTTATTGCATTGCCGACATGCACGCGCTCACCGTGCGGCAAGAACCGGCGGCGCTGCGCCGTAAAACACGCGAAGCTGCGGCACTTTTACTGGCAAGCGGCATCGACGCACAAAAAAGCATTCTCTTTGTGCAAAGCCATGTGCACGCGCACGCGGAGCTGTCGTGGATTCTCAGCTGCAACACACCGTTTGGCGAATTGACGCGTATGCACCAGTTTAAAGAAAAAAGTGCAAGCCATCCCGAGGACATCAACGCCGGCCTGTTTACCTATCCGGCACTCATGGCGGCCGATATTCTGCTGTATCATGCAGACCTTGTGCCGGTGGGCGTCGACCAAAAACAGCATCTGGAGCTTGCGCGCAACGTCGCACAGCGCTTCAACGGCATTTACGGCGACACCTTTGTCGTGCCGGACGGCTATATCCCCACCGTGGGCGCTAAAATTATGAGCCTGCAAGAGCCGGAGAAAAAAATGAGCAAGAGCGACACCAACGAAAACGGCTATATTTTGATGCTTGATGACGCCGCCACCGTTTTGCGCAAATGCAAACGCGCCGTGACCGACTCAGACGGCTGTGTGCGTGCCGACGCGGAAAATAAGCCGGGTGTTTCGAACCTCATGACCATTTACAGCGTGTTTACCGGCAAAACCATGGCCGAAATTGAACGCGAATTTGACGGGCGCGGCTATGGCGACTTCAAAGTGGCCGTGGCAGACAGCATCAGCAAGGTATTTGCGCCGATGCAAAGCGAATATTCCCGCATTTTGGCAGACAAAACCTATCTCGACGGCATTTTGAAAGACGGTGCTGCACGCGCGGCGCAAATCGCGAGCCGTACTGTCAACAAAGTGTATAAAAAGGTCGGATTTCTACAATTAGGCTAACAAGTTCTTCTCTCCTTGTAGAAAAATGTCGTTTTATGGAATATAAAACCTTTTATTCCACATATTGACATTTTATGCTTATTTTGGTATAATTACGACTAGATAAACGAATGAGGAGGAATGAAATCAATGAAATCAACAGGAATTGTACGAAAAATAGACGATTTAGGGCGTGTAGTGTTGCCGATTGAGCTGCGTCGCAGTTTGGACATCGACAAAGATTCTTCGCTTGAAATTTATGTGGACGACGAAAATATTATTTTGAAAAAGTATCAGCCGGCTTGCATTTTTTGCGGCGACGCGGAAGATGTTGTGCAGTATCAAGGCCGCAACATTTGCGCACAGTGCCGCAAGGCGATTGGCAGCATCTGATAACCCGACAAAAACACAAAAGCTGTCACGTTCGTGACAGCTTTTGTTGCAAATGTTTGATGTTATTTTTGTTTGTCGATGCGGCCTTCGCTTGTTTTAATCAAATTGAGCAAGCTGGTGGCAAACAGCGGATAATCCGCCGAGAGGCTTTCGGTTGTCATGGCAAAGGCTGAAGTATCTTTCAGCGGCGCACCCGTGCCGAAATCTTCGCCCGCAAGAATGGCTTTTACATTCGTTTCGGCAATGTGCATGGCCGCGTCGGAATAACCCGGATATGTATTTTTTTTCACCACAAACAAGCTGTTGGCATTTTTGGGGCCGGCTTGGTAAATGAGGCGAAACATTTTATACACCGCAAGCATCAAGTAACCCGAAATTTCGCCCACAAGTCCTTTGTCGGGACAGGCGTTGAGCTTGTCGTATAAAATATTGAGGCTGTTGCTGATGAGCTTTTTATTAAAAGTGGGCAACACACTGCCACGGAAAATACCGTCGCGCGTATTTTCCGGATTCGGGATTTCCTCCACAGAGAGCGTCAGCCCGCTGCGGTCGGCACTGCGGCCAAGCAAATAATCGCAGGAAACATTGTAATAGTTTGCTACGCGCACCACAAAATCGAGACCGCATTCGCGAATCCCTTTTTCGTAGTGTGATAAAAGCGCTTGCGACACGCCAAGTTCTTCGGCGGCCTGCTTTTGCGTTACGCCTTTTTCTTTGCGCAGCAAAGTAATGATGCGGTTAAAGTCGGTTATCATAGTGCGAGATACCCCTATCGTATTTACGTACTGTAAATTATAGTACAGACAAAACAATTTGTAAACAGATAACTTGCCCAAAAAAATGGCTTTGCAAAGCCATTTTACAGCGCTCGGCTACATGTTGCGGTGCACTCTGGCCACCAAGCGCTAAATATAGTGCATCTTCCGGCAAAATCGACAAAAATCTTTTCAAAAAATGATACAATGTGCCTTATTTTAGGCAGAGGGAAGTAAAGATGAAAAATTATCGTATTTTTTTAGTGCGTCATGGCATCACAAACGGCAATCTGAACGGCATTTACATGGGCAGCGGCACCGATGAATCGCTGTGCGACGCGGGAAAAAGCCAACTTGCCGAACTGCAAAACCTCTTTCGGTATCCGGTGGTGAAAACTGTTTTTTCAAGCCCGATGCTGCGCGCCGTTGAAACGGCGGACATTCTTTTTCCGGCGGCAGAGCAAAAAATTGTGCTGACCGATTTGCGTGAAAACCATTTTGGCGAGTTTGAGGGTAAGCATATCAACGACCTTGTCGCGAACGAAAATTTCAAAAAGTGGATGACGCCCGCCGAACATTACACACCGGAGGGCGGCGAAAGCGCACTCGATTTTCATGTGCGCTGCGGTGCCGTCTTAATGAAAATGTTCGAATATATGATGAAAAGCGACATTCCCGAAGCGGCCTGCGTGACCCATGGCGGCGTTATCATGAGCATGCTCGCACAGCGCGGCATCCCGAAACGCACACCGGAACAATGGATGGCAGACAGCGGCTGCGGCTACGAGGTGCACTGCACACCGGAGCTGTGGATGCGCGACGGCATCGCGGAAGTGACCGATATTCTGCCGTACGGATATTTGCAGCAGGAATAACGCTTTTGTATTTGGTGCAATTTACAAAGAAAAAAGCCGCATTTGCGGCTTTTTTTGTTGCGATTATTTCGGATTACATCAAAATATTTTTAATCAAAAGCGACGTTGTTCCGTCCGCATTGCGGATAAATTCAAGCGCCGCCGCGTCTTTATACAAATTGATGGGCACCTTGATTTCCACACCGTCACCGCTGCGCAACGACTGTTTTTCAAGCCGGCGCACCGCCGCGCCCGACACCGGCAGCGGTTCGCTGAGCGTGATGTCGTGCTCGGCAAGTGCCTGTGTAAAGGCCTCGCGCGCGTGCGGCATATCACTGTACAATTTGTCGCAAATGGCCTGCACGGGTGCCGTCGTTTCCTTTTCTGCGCGCGTGTAGTATTCTTCGCACACCGCCGCCGCCAAATCTTGCTCATCGACACCGGTATTGCCGTAAAATTTCTGGTTCACTTCGCCCGCGGCCGCCTTGATGACCGAGAGTTTTTCTTTTGGCGACAACCCTGTTTTACACCCGAGCAAGCGCGTTGCGAGATAGGCCGATTTATGGCCGTCAATTTCGTATTTTTTCTCGATAACGCGCACTTCTTTTGTTTGCAAATTGATAAAAAACGCCTCATCTGCCTTGCCGCCGCTGCCGGGAAGCACTGCGTTTTGGCGCACAATTTCGTTGCATGCCGCGCCGTTTTCGCTGGCATAATAATGCACATAGCCGTTTTTATAATTCAGTTTCAGCGCCGCAAAATAGTCTGCGCCGTCAATGCTCAGCAATAAAAATGCCACGTCGCCTGCGGGAATCGCCGGATTTTCGTGCAAAATCGCAAACCAATCCGTCGCCAATGTGCCGCTTTTTTCCGCAAAAGTTTCATCCAGATTCCACAGCAGCGGCGCTGCGGGCGCATCTTCGGGCAGCGTGCACGCGCGTGCTTCTTCGCTTTGAAAACATTTGGCGGCATGGCCGGCCAGATACTGCACCGCATCGTCTGTCAGCGGCAGCAAAAGCTGCGACAATACCGGCGCGTCCACCACGGTGTCAAGGACGTGTACAATGGCTTTGTTAAGTTCAATTTGCATGTTTTTCTCCTATGAAAACAGCGCAAAACCAACCGAAAATTTTCCGGTTGGTTTTGTGGTTTTTGTTATTTTTCGACCGGCTGCTGCACAGCGGTCGGTGCTTGCTGTTCATCGAGCTTTATGTGCAGTTCAAGCACCTGTTTGCCGCGCATCACCTGCACTTCAATCACATCACCCACTTGGTGATTGGAAAGCATGCTTGTGACGTCTGCTTTGGTTTGGATGGCGGCACCGTCCACGGAAACGAACAAATCGCCCACCTTCATGCCCGCTTTGTCGGCGCCAGAATTTTCCAACACGCTCTGCACATAGACGCCCGTACTGCTGACGCCGTACTGCATGGCGGTTTGCAAGTCATCCACGGAAATTACGGTAATGCCCATCACAGGGCGGCCTGTGACATAGCCGTTGGTTTTCAGTTCTTCCACCACTTGCATGGCGGTGTTGATGGGGATGGCAAACCCAAGTCCCTCTGCCCCGCTGCCGCCGGATTTGGCATTGACAATGCCAATCAATTCGCCGCGTGCATTGAATAAACCGCCGCCGGAGTTGCCGGGGCTGACGGCCGCGTTGGTCTGCATGAGGTTCATGGTTTGGCTGTCAATCGTGATGTCGCGATTCAGCGCGGAGATAATGCCATCGGTCACTGTGCCGCCAAGACGGCCGAGCGGATTGCCGACCGCAAGCGTAAATTCGCCCACGGTTAAATTTTCCGAATTGCCGATGGTGGCCGGTGTCAAACCTTTGGCCTCCAATTTCAGCAGTGCGATATCGGTTTTTGTGTCGCTGCCAAGCACTTTTGCGTCATATTCGGTTTTGTCGTGCAGGGTCACTTTAATTTGGTCTGCGCCCGCGACAACGTGACTGTTGGTGATAATGTAGCCGTCCTCTGAAATAATCACGCCGCTGCCTGCGCCGCTTTGCACAAACTGGCCGAAAAAGTTGTTGGTGGTGACGCTTTCTGTGGCCACCTCCACCACACTCGGCCCCGCAATGGCGGCGACGTCTGCCACGCTGAGCGAACCTGTTGCGGAAGCCACCGACGGTGCCGGCATCTTCGGCAAAGCTGCCGGTTGGCTGATGGCTTGCTGTGTTTTGCCTTGCGTGGCAATCATCGTGCCAAGATATCCCCCGCCTACGCTGACGCCGCCACACACAGCCACAAGCGCCACTGCGGCGATGATGCGTTTGCCAAGGTCGGGATGTTTTGGATGCACCGGCTGCATATTGATGATGGGCGGTTGATTTTGCCCCGACGCACCGGTTTGGTTTGTTTGGTTATAAAGATTGGAATAATCGTATTGCCAATTGTTGTTCATATGAAAGTCCTCCTTTGTGGATTTGTTTTTAGTATAGAGGACAGGTGTGAAAAAATTTTCATATCCCTGTGAAAGAACGGTGAAATGTTCATAAAGTGCAAATGCGCGACGATTAAAACGCCATCATATGGCCGGTGAAGCCGTAAATAGCCACCGCGAGCACGCCGATATAGAGCAGCGTAATCGGCAAACCGCGAAACGGCGCGGGCACTTTGCGGTTTTGCAGCTTGCGCTGCCCTTCCGTCACCACGAAGATAGCCAAAAGATAGCCCACGCTCGTGCCGAGCGCAAACCCCATCGTCTGCAAAAAGCTGAAGCTCTGCGTGGTGGCAATCAGCATCGTGCCGAGCACGGCACAGTTGAATGTCGCCATCGGCAGCACCATGATAATATCTTTTGCACCCTTATTGCGCAAAAACACGGCAACCAGCAAAAGCACAATAAAAAACGAAATGCCGGCGCACGCCACATAAACAAGCGGCCGCAGATATGCGCGATAAGACAGCGGCACCAAAAACAAATTGGCCGCATATGCAATGGGTGCACCAATGAGCTGCACGGCGCACAAAAGCAAGCCGAACGTCATGGAATCCACATTGTCATCGTCCACAAGTTTGACAAGCCGCGACACGCCAAGTGCGCGGGTGAAAATGACGTTTTGCGAAAAAACAGCCATCACAGCGTATAAAAAGAAAGTGCCACAGGCTGAGAGCACCTCGCCGATTTGTGTCATCATTCGAGATTTCCTCCCATATTCATCTGCTTTTTAAAGGAGAACACCGCGCCGCGCCACAGCGCCATCATCAGCGCCAAAAGCATAAAGCCGCCGGCCGGCAGTTTGGCAATCGGGAAAAGCGCTGTTTTGAAAATCACCGCGCCATACAGCGTACCTGCGCCAAGTATTTCGCGCACCATGCCCACTAAAATGAGCACAAGCGCATAGCCAATCGACGTGATAAGCCCTTTTTGAAACGCCGTATCCATGCGCTCGCGTTGCGGGCGTTCATAGCGTTTAAGCACAATCGGATCCACCACCAAAAGCGGAAGATACAGTCCCAAAAGCGCGAGGTCTGCTGCCGGAAACAAATGATTCATCGTCCAAAGCACACCGATATACACCGCTGCGCTCGTGAGCGCATACGTGAGGCCGCGAAAGCGAAAATGGATGAATCGGCTGAGCACTGCGGCAATCACGCGCGTTGGCATCAGCAATAAAATCACCGCGACACTGAGCATCACAGCATTTTTGAGGCTCGAGTCTGCCACAATCAGCGGCGCGAGGCCAAGCCCCTGCATGATGACAGGGTTGTTGAGAAAAATGCGGTCGCGCCGCGCGGTGCGCTCAAGCGCTTCAGCGCGTTCCTCCGGTGTTGGTTTCGTATTTTCAATTTTCAAGGCGCGTCACCTCCCGTGTGTGCATGTGTTTTGACACCATGCGATCCAAATAGCCCGACACGGCATTGACGCCGAGAATCGCAAAACAGACACCGATTTCATAGCTGCCATAATAGCGGAACATCATCGTGACAAAGCCGAGCAAGATGCCGTAAATCAGACGGCTCTTTTCGTTTTTGGGCGTGGTGACAGGCTCGCTGATTAAAAATACGGCGGCATAAAGCAGCGCACCGGACAATAATTCATACAAAACAACCATCACACGCAGACGCACGTGCACCCACGGCCAATCAAGCCCGATGCCGCCGAGGCGCGGAAAGAAAAACGCGATGGCTGCACAGGCAGCCAAAAATCCGAGCGGTGCAAACAGTGTAATGCGCTTGCGCATCCACAAATACATGGCACAAGCCATCACCACAAGCGCCGCCGTTGTGCCCATTGCGCCCGCATAATTGCCGAGCACAAGGTTGAACAGGCTGACATTCGGCATGCCACCCACGCGCAAAGTGTGTGTGATGCTCTCCACAAGCCCTTCTGTGGGGTTTGCAAAAACAGCGAGCGGTGAAAATGGCACGGGATAGCGAAAAATCGCCTCCGGCCAACTGACGGCCGCCACGGAAAATCCAAGCGCCGTGGGGTTGAACGGATAGGCACCATAGCCGCCAAACGCCGCTTTGCCCATCAAAACCGCCACCATCACGCTGATAATCACAATCGGATATGGCACAGACGCCGGAAAAAGCATCACCAATAAAAGTGCAATGGCGATGCTGCTGTTTTCACTTTTATCGTATGGCCAATTGCGCAAAAGCGCGACAAGACGGTCGCATAAATTGGCCGTGAGCATTGCAATTGCACAGACCACAAGCGGACGCCAACCGTAAAAATAAATTGACATGGCAAGCAGCGGCAACATCATCCATATATAATCGCTGTTGCTGTCGTGTGCCGCGTGCTTTTCCAGCACGATGACAGGTTGTTCTGCAGTCATAAATCTGCCTCTTTTCTAATGATTCGCATTGCGCATTGCGGCGATGGCCGCCGGCATATCCTGTGCGCCAAACACGGCACTGCCCGCCACCAAAATATCCGCGCCCGCGCGAATACAGGGCACGGCAGTTTGTTCCGTCATGCCGCCGTCTACTTCGATTTTTAAATCAGCAAGGCCGCGGCGCGTCGCTTGTGCACGTATCTGCGCGATTTTTTCGGCCGCATCGGGATTGTATTTCTGTCCGCCGAATCCCGGCTCCACGCTCATCACCAGTACGAGGTCAAGCGTGTCAAGATAGGGCCAAAGTGCCGCGACGGGCGTCGCCGGTTTGATGGAAAGGCCAACCTTTGCACCGCATGTGCGAATGGCGGCAATGGTGGTGGCAACATCGCTGTCGCTCTCGAGATGAAACGTCAAATAATCGGCGCCCGCTTTGCAAAATTCCGCCACATAGCGCAGCGGATTTGCAATCATCAAATGTACATCATACACGGCTTTTACGCTGCTTGACAGCGCCGCAAGCACCGGCATTCCAATGGTGATATTGGGCACAAACACACCGTCCATCACGTCAATATGCAGCATATCCGCGCCCGCATCAAGCACGCGGCGGCAGTCTGCCCCAAGGTTTGTGAAGTCCGCAGCCAAAATCGACGGAGCAATTTGAATCATTTTGCGCCTCCCATACAAGCAAATAAGTATTATGATTATACCCGATTTGGCCGCAAAAAGCAAGAAAAGCCGTCGAATCTCTTTGCAAAAAATAAATCGTTCTGCAAAGCACAGAACGATTTGTTGCATTTTATTTACGTTTATGCCGTGTAGCTTGCCGGCACTTTTGTCACCACCGACACCGCTTTCCAAATCAGCAATGCGATGTAATAATCCACCATGCTGTGCACCAGTGTGCCCACGCCCACAAGCCCGAGCACCGTGTACACAAAGCCGCCGCTCATCTCCATGCCGCCGAAATAAAACGCCGTGACCACAAGCGCCTCACACACGGCATGTATGACGCCCAGCACAAGGCCGAAACTGAGCACACGCACCGCACCGTGCATGATATTTGCGTTTTTCGCGAGCAGATACGCGCCCACCATCACAAACACAATCTGGCTTGCCGCACGCAGCACCACCACCGGCGGAAAACCGGCCAATACGAAGCCGAGCGTTGTGCCAACGGTCACCGTCAGCGCCACTGCCGGCGAGATAAACAGCGCGATAAACAGCGCCACATGGCTTGCCAACGTAAAACTCATCGGCCCAATTTGAAATTTTATGGGCGAAATCATCGGGATTAAAATGCCGATTGCGCACAGCAATGCCGCAATGCACATTTTTTGGAGTCGCGTATTTGTTTTCATATTGAACTTCCTCACGTTTATTAAAAATAGATGTCATGACAGTGTCATGACATCTATTTTACGCAAGTATTATCTTTTTGTCAACCTCAAACAAATTTATTTTTCACTGTTTAAATTTGCCGCGCCCAGAATGCCCGCGTCGTTGCCGAGCGTTGCGCACAGCACCGGCGGAATGGGTGCATGTTTGCCCGCAAACGCATATTTTTGCACAAAGGCGTTCAGCGGGTCAGTCAAATAACGTCCCTCGCCGCAGATGCCGCCCGAAAGTAAAACCACTTCCGGACGAAAAATATTGACCATGTTGACAATGCCTTCGCCGAGCCATTCGATATATTGTGCCACAACGGCTTTGCCGGCGGCATCGTTTGCGCGCGCGGCGTCAAACGGAATGCGTCCGTTCATCTTGTCAAGATTGCCCGCGCACATCGTGTTCATCACGCTTTCGGGATGCGCTTGCGCCGCGCTGCGTGCTTCGCGCACCAGTGCCGTGGCGCTTGCATATGCTTCAAGGCAGCCGTTGCGTCCGCAAGTGCATGGTGCACCGCCGGCAATCAGCGTGCTGTGGCCAAGCTCTGCACCGCCGGGGCCGCCCTCGAAAATTTTTCCGTCAAACACCACGCCGCCGCCAACACCTGTGCCGAGCGTGAGCAGCACCGCACTGCGCACACCGGCCGCCGCACCCGCCACAAATTCGCCGAGTGCCGCGCAGTTTGCATCGTTCGACACGCGCACCGGCAAGCCGAGTGCCTGCGCCAGTGTGTCGCCAAGCGCCGCGTTTTCCCATGCGAGATTGTTCGAATAGGGCACATTTCCCGTGGCGGCATCCACCGTGCCGGGGCAACCGACGCCCACACTGACACAGTCGGCCAACGAAAGATTCGCCTTGGCGAGCGCCGCGTTCACAGCCTCTGCCATATCGGCCGCCACTGCCTGCCATGGGCGCTCTGCGCGAGTCGGTATTGAATATTTTGCGATAATATGATTATTTTCGTCCACAATGCCCGCTTTGATATTCGTGCCGCCAAGGTCGATGCCGATGCGATACGCCGCCGGCTGCACGTAGGTGAGCAACAGAGTTGCCGCACCCGTGAGCGTATAATCGCCGCTGCCGGCCGAAATAAACACCGTGTCGCCCTCTTGCAGCGTCAACGTTTCACCGCCGCAGGTGAGCGTCGCGCCGCCGTCCACGCAAAGCAGCGCATGAAACGAGCTTGCGTCGGCCGTGTGCGTTTGTGCGCCGTCGAGCGTCAATTTATCCACCGTGAAATAATCGCATTTTGCCAGATGTTCACCGCATTGTTTGGGCACTGCGGGCGCAAGCGTGGTAACGTCACACGCCTTGTCGATATGCAGCGCACGCGGTTTTCCGTCTGCGCCCACACGGCCATAATCGTACACGCGATAGGTGACGTTCGATGACTGCTGAATTTCGGCAATCACAATGCCCGCACCGATGGCGTGAATGGTGCCCGATTCAATGAAAAACACATCGCCCGCTTTGACCGGCACTTTGTGTAGCAAATCGCAAAGCGTATTTTGTGCGATGGCCGCGCGAAAAGCTTCTTTTGAAATTTCGGATTCAAACCCATAATACAGCGATGCATCGGGGTTTGCACGCACGATATACCACATTTCGGTTTTGCCGAACTGGTGCTCGTGCTCTTGGGCATATGCGTCGCTCGGGTGCACCTGAATGGACAAATCTTTCGCGGCATCAATCAATTTAATCAACACCGGAAATGTTTCAAACTTGTCACATGCTGTGCCTGCGCCGCCGTTTTCGTCGAGCCAATGTTTGAGCGTTTGCCCTGCACACGCGCCGCTCGCAAGCACACTCTCACCGTCGGGATGGCACGAAAGCTCCCAGCTCTCGGCCAAAATATCGCCTTGAAATGCTTTGTGATACGCAGTTTTTAAAATTTGTCCGCCCCACAAATAATCCTTACAAACCGGTGACAAACGAAACATCATCGCCATGCTCTCCTTTTTTGTGTATCATTTCATCTTTATGATGCCGCGCTTGCGGCAGATGCGGCGGGGTCGGCTGTCGCAGGTGCGGCCTCCGGTGCTTGCGCGGCGGCACTTGCCACAGAATCCGGCACACTGCCCGACAGCGCGTTTTGCAGCGCGGCCTGCGGGTCAATGCTGTTTGCCTGCGGGGCAGAATTTGCCGCATTGTCGGCGGATACGGCCGCCTTGGTTTCACTGTCCACAATGGCGGTGAGATAGGTTTCTTTGCCTTCTTTTTTGAACAGATAATCGTAATATTTCATGGGTTCGACATTGGCGCTCACGATAAATTCGCCGCCGGTGCCGGTCTGTGACAAATAGCCCACTGTCACGCGGCGGATATCGCCCTCTTTTTTGATTTTGGTCACGCGCGGCATATAGTCGGCAATGGCGCTTGTGACCGGAATCAAATAGGCTTGTTTGTCGGGAATATACGTGTACACCAGACTGCGGTCTTCAAAGGTTTCGTAGGTGAATTTAAAGTCCGGCCCATAAAGTTTCGCGACGGTTTTATCGATGTCGAGCGTGGGCAGATAAAGCGCGCCGGTTTCGTCGTGTTCAAACGCATCGGCGTTGGACGCAGCGATGGTTTCCCAAATGGCGGCATTGAGCAGCGTGTTGAGATTTGCGTCCGAAAGGGAGGCAAACGGCACGGGGTCCAGCGCCACAAGGTACAATAAACGTTCCTCGTACGCCACTTTTTCTTCGGTATTGTCGAATGCTTTGCCCACCATTTTCACACTGAAAGACACGGCACTGACCGCGCCAATCACCACCAAAACGCACACAACAGCGCCAAGAATCTGCCGCAGTTTGCGCCGACGGTTCAGAAGGACACGCTCGCGCGCGGCATCATTTGTATTTGCCATATTGGATCTCCTTTATTGTTTCATTTGTATTATGTCATTATGTCACATATGCAAGTTTTTATATTTATAGGGAACCATAGCAGTTTCCCTAGATGTCGATGTTTTTTATAGTTTATGAAACTGCTATAGTTCCCCCTCGCGGGGCGATTCTATTGTGCCGGCCATAGGCCGATGCACAATAGCAATGTAAAATTACATTGCTATAGTATATCATATCTTTTTGCGAAAAGCAAAAGGTTTGACGCGGCGGCATAAAATCATTATAATGTAACTATCTTAAGACAAATGATGCACAATTGAACACAAAGGAGCAGTATGACAGATTCCATCAAAGTAATTTTATTCGGCGCCGACTGCGGCGAATACGACATGGAGCGCAGCATGGCCGAGCTGGCGGCGCTTGCCGAGGCCAACCACATGGAGGCCGTGGCCGAAGTGGTGCAAAAGCGCGACACCCTTGAAAACGCCACCTATCTCGGCGAGGGAAAACTGGCCGAGGGGCGCATGCTCTGCCTCAATTTAAAGGCCGAGTGCGCCATTTTTGACGCGGAGTTGTCCGGCAGCCAAATTCGCAATCTGGAAGCTATTTTAGAGGTGCAGGTGATTGACCGCACCATGCTGATACTCGAAATTTTCGCAAGCCGCGCGGTGACAAACGAGGGCAAACTGCAAACAGAACTGGCCGAATTGCGCTATCGTCTGCCGCGACTTGCCGGCCTTGGCGCAAGCATGAGCCGACAGGGCGGCGGTGGCGGCGGCGGTGGCGGCGCACGACGCGGTGCGGGCGAAAGCAAACTGGAATACGACCGCCGCCATGTGCGACGCCGCATTGACGCACTGGCCGAGCGCCTTGCCGAAATGGAACGCCGCCGCGCCGAAACGCGCAAAACGCGCGAAAAAAGCGGCGTGCCTGTTTTGGCACTTGTCGGATATACCAACGTAGGCAAGTCAAGTTTACTCAACAAACTCTGCGGTGCCGACGTGCCCGAAGCCGACATGCTTTTTGCCACGCTTGACCCGACCGCACGCAAATTGTCGCTGCCGAGCGGCCTTGCCACCATTGCGGTGGACACCGTCGGCTTTGTCAGCCGTCTGCCGCACGGCCTTGTGCAGGCGTTTAAAAGCACCCTCGAAGAAGCCGCGTTTGCCGACGTCATTTTGAAAGTGTGCGACGCGTCCGACAGCGAGGCCGCCACACAACTTGCCGTAACGGACGAAGTGCTGCACAGCCTCGACTGCGACGATATCCCACAAATTACCATCTACAACAAATGCGACAAAGTGAACAACAGCGCCTTGTTTGACACCTCTGCCGTGCGCACCAGTGCAAAAACAGGCGAAGGCCTTGCCGCTTTGCTTGCCAAAGTTGATGCCGCGCTCGCAAACCGCGTGCGCAAAATCGCCATTTTGCTGCCGTATGACAAGCTTTCGGTCGCAACGCCGATGCGCGAGCGCGGCACGGTGCTCACCGAAGAATATCGCCCCGACGGTGTGTATTTTGAGGGGATTGTCAAGACGATGGATTTGCATTTATTTACGTTGTATCTGGTATAATTTCTCTATAAACCACAAACAAACCCCCTGCTTGGCGGCAGGAGGTTTGTTTCATAGAGGGGATTGGGAAAGTATATAAATTTGATATAATCTTTTGAACAACTCCAGTGTACCATCTTTACTTTTTTAGTCAAGCGTGCTTGTTCCTTTTTTCTTTATTTTATTCTTTACAAACGAGTAAAAACATACTATAATAAGCAAATCGGCCTGTATGTTGAAATTAAATTTGTTTTATTCGGGCAGATGTAAAAAAGGCTTTAAAATATTCACAATTTGCAAAAAAGAGGCGTATCAAATGGATCATTTAGACGAACAAATTTTACGACTGCTTTCCGGCGACGCACGCATGACCGTGAAAGAAATTGCCTCGCGCATTGCACTCACAAGTCCGGCTGTCAGCGAGCGCATCAAGCGGCTTGAAAAAACAGGCGTCATTGCGGGATACACCGTGGTTTTTGGGGAAGAAGAAAATAAAACGCGCGTCGATGCGCTCATCAGCATCTCTGTGCCGACGACCGACCGACAGATTTTTTTATCCTTAATTGAAAGCCAGCCGAATGTGCGCCAATGTTTCCATGTGACGGGCAGTTACAGTTTTATGGTCAAGGTGAGCTGTGTGGATATGCACGAGCTTGAGCATCTCATCAATCGTTTTCAAAAACTGGGGCAGACCAGTACACAAATCATTTTATCCGTGCCGGTGGAGCATCATGGCATGGTATAGATGCTGCGTTGTGCATAAAATTGCACGGGCAGAGGCAAAATAAAAATAAAACCAAACTATAAGGAGAACCATATGAAACGACTTTTTGCAGGAATCCTCACGGCAGCGCTTGTGCTGTCGCTCGCCGCATGCGGCGCAAAACCGGCCGCAAGCAGCAGCACAGCACCCGCCGCACCGAAAGATTATGTGCAGATTCTCAAAGACGCACGCACCGACGAATTTAACGAATCTTACCCTATTTTATCTGGCACTTCGGCCGATGACGCGACACTCGGACACAATCCGTTCGACGTGCCGGCAGAAGAAGGCAAAAACATGTACGATATGGTGGTGGAGATGACCGGTTTTAAGCCGGAACTCATGACGCAATATGCCATGAGCGTGTCGCTGATGAACGTGCAAGTGTATACCGTGGGTATTTTTAAGCCGGCGGACGGCAAAACGCAGGACGTAATCGACGCGGCAAACGGCTATGTCGAAATGCAAAAAAAGGCGCAGGAGCAGTATTTAGCCGACCAATATGCCATTGCCAAAGCCGCAATTGTGAAAGAGTTGCCGAGCGGCGAAGTGATTCTTGTGATGTGCGAAAATGCAAACGACGTTGCGGCAAAAATAGAAACAGCACTCAAATAAAAGCAAACAGAGGCGCGAAATCAACTTTCGCGCCTCTGTTTTTTTGCCGATTTTCGCCGAGTTTCCTGCTACCATATTGTATCGTATGCCACGCGCTCGTGCGTTTTATCGTGCAAATTGTCAAGATAAATGAGGCCGCGCTGCTGAAAACCTGATTTTTCCAAAAAGCCGCGCATGGGTTTGTTTTCAAGATGCGTGTCAATGCGCAAATATCGAATTTGCCGTGCGGCGCAAAAATTTTCCGCAAACAAAAGCATCTGCGCCGCACAGTGCTGTTTGCGATAAGCTGGATGCACCGCGATGCGATGCACCACACCATAGGGCGCATCCTGCGCCCACGCGCCGTGTTCTATCACGGCATAATTGGGGTCACCGTCGAGAGAAACCATCATGGTGGCGCATATTTTATCCGCCAAAATGCCTATATAACTCTGCCCGCTTGCGATATCTGCGGCAAGCTGTGCGCGGTTTGGGTAGCCGTCTTGCCACTGGTCAACGCCGATGGCCGCAAGGCTCTCTTTGGCAAGTGTGATAATCTCGAGCATCGCGTCTAAATGCTGCGGCATTGCCTGTTCAATTTTCATGCTCATTTCTCCTCATGCAGCAAACTACGCGATAATAATGCGCCGAGCGCGGCCAAATTTTCGCAGACAAAATCTGCCTTTACGGCCGTTTGCGCCGCGTAATCGGCGGCAGATGTTTCGCCGCACAGCACAAGTGCCGCCGCGCAGCCGCTTTGCCGCAGTGCAATATCCGTGTAAAGCCGGTCGCCCACCATGCAGATATCTTCCACTGCAACGCCAAAATTTGCAGCCGCAGCCTTGACGATATAGGCGTTCGGTTTGCCGACAATCGCCTTTGGCACACAGCCGGTGCTCGCCTTTACAAATGCAAGCACCGCGCCGATGTCGGGAATCATGCCGCCGTTTGCAACCGGACAATTGAAATCGGGATGCGTCGCCAAAAATGGCACGCCCGCGCGCACAGCGTCGCACAGCGCCACCAATTTTGCGTAGGTAATCGTCGTGTCAAAGCCCAAAACCACGGCGCTCGGCCTCGCGGCATCCGCCGTATAGCCGGCGGCCGCAAACTGCGTTTTTAGGCTTTCGGTGCCGATTAAAAGCAGCTCTTTGCCAAATTGATTTTCCGCCAGATAGCGCAACATCGCGTCACCCGACGTATAGATGGCCTCTGTGCCGACCGCAACGCCAAGTTTGTGCAGTTTTGCCAAATAGTCCTCTTTGCTTTTGGAGGAATTGTTGGTTAAAAACGAAAAAGCAATGCCGTTTTCGCGGCAAATTTGTAAAAATTCCGCCGCGCCGGGCAGCAATATGTCGTCGAGATAAAATGTGCCGTCTAAATCCAATAAAAACAGCTTTGTGTCCCGCAGATGTTTCATGGTAATCTCCTCTTGAATATGATATACTTTAGTATATCACAAATCGACGCAGGGAGGAATACCGCGTGAAGGCAAGTATTATTATTCCGAATCTCAATGGCGCAGGCTGGCTGCGCGATTCGATTGAAAGCATTTGGGCGCAGAGCGAACAGGATTTTGAGCTGATTGTGGTGGACAACGCAAGCACCGACGAAAGCCTTGCCATCGCGCGAAGTTATTGCGGCCACGCACGCTATACACTGCTTGAAAATACGCATAACACCGGCTTTTCGGCCGCCGTCAACGCGGGCATTCGCATTGCGCAAGGCACCTTTATTGCGCTGTTCAACAACGACGCATTTGCCGATGAACACTGGCTTGCCGCACTGCTTGATGCCGCAGCCGAAAACGAAAGTATTTTCGCCGTACAAAGCTTGATGATTCGTCATTTTGAGCGCGATATTTGCGATGACGCGGGCGATTATGTCACGCTGTTCGGCTGGGCGTGCAAGCGCGGTGACGGGCGCAAATGGACGCGCTATCAAACGCAGCAGCGCATTTTTTCGGCATGTGGCGGCGCAAGTTTATACCGCAAAAGCATTCTCGATAAAATTGGCCTGTTTGACGAACAGTTTTTTGCCTATTTTGAGGACGTGGACATCAGTTGGCGCGCCAACAGTTTGGGCTATCAAAACATTTACTGTCCGGCGGCAAAATGTTATCATATCTGCGGCGCCACCACGGGCGCTGTGCGCTATAACGAATTTAAAAGCGTGCAAAGCGGCCGCAACAGCATTCTACTGCCCTATAAAAATATGCCGTTTTTGATGCTTTTGCTCAACGCTGTGCCGCTGATTCTCGGCTATCTTTTAAAAATACTCGTGTTTGGGCTGCGCGGTTTTTGGACGCCGTATCTCAAGGGTGCGAAAGAGGCGTTTCGGGCCATGCCACACATCGAAAAGCCGAAATTCAGGTGGCGCAATCTGCCGCATTACTGCCTGATTGAATTGTGGCTGATTGCAGATGTTTTTCGCTATTTCATCTATCGTGTGCAGCGCTTTTTGAAATTGAAATAAATTCAAATGTGGCGAAAATGTAAAATATATCGAAATTACTTTGCAAAACGCAAAAAATTCTGTATAATAGAAACAAGGAAAATCCATCTTATTGAAGTATAATATTATAAAGGAGCGATTCATATGGGATTTTGGAGTAAATTATTGGGACTTGGTGTCGCCGCCGGTGCAGCCACAGCTGCCGTAAAAGTTGCCCAAAAATACAAAGAAAACGAAGCCGCTGACAGCGCCGTTGCCGCCGAGCAAACCGAAGAACAAAACGCGAGTGCTTTTGCGGAAAATGCCGCCGAAAATGACTGTGTCAACGATGTGCTGAAAGCCGCCTCGGACGTGTATACCGAAACTGTTGACAAAGTGAAAGACGTTGTGACGGATGCCGCCGCCAAAGCCGGCGTAAACACCAATGAACTGTCGGGCGCCTTGACGGATGCCGGCAAAGCACTGGCAGACGCGGGCAAAGCCGTGGTTGCCGCGGGCGGCTCTGTGGTGAATAAAATCACGGAGGAAGCGCCGGATTTTATCCACAAGGTCAAAGCACAAGCAACCGATGTGCTCGACGATGTCAAAGACGGCGCAGACGACCTTGTGAGCCAAGTGAAAGACACCGTGGCCGGTGTGACCGAAACCGCGCCGGAGGATGTGCCGGTGCCGGACGACGCACCGCAAACTCCGCCAACAGATGGCACAAACACCACGCTGTAACACGCCGGTGACCGTGCGCGTTTGCAATAAAACCACAGACAGGCGGCGATGTAAAATCCCGCCTGTTTTTATTTGAACCCAAAAGGAGAACTTTTCATGACTGCCAGCGAACGCCGCACAAAAATACAAAAAATTTTAATCGACACCCTGCAACCTGTCAGCGCGAGTGCTTTGGCACAAACACTCGGCGTCAGCCGCCAACTCGTGGTGGGTGACGTGGCACTTTTGCGCGCGGGCGGCATGCCAATTTTGGCGACGCCACGCGGTTATATGCCGGAGCATCCGAAGCAAAGCGGTGTGATTTGCACGGTGGCCTGCCGTCACACTGCGGCGCAAATTGCCGAGGAGCTGTACACGATGGTCGACTGCGGCTGCCGCGTGCTCGACGTAATTGTGGAGCATCCGGTGTATGGACAATTGCTCGGACAATTGCAAATTAACAGCCGATACGACGCCGATTTATTCTGCAAAGCGCTCGCTGAAAACGCAGCCGAACCGCTGTGCCGCTTGACGGGCGACATTCATTTGCACACCGTGAGCTGCCCGACAAAAGCGCATGAAACGCGCATGCTTGCCGCGCTTGCGGACAAGGGATTCATTGCCAATCCGTAAAATTTTATAGCAATTTTTGCAAAAACAAAGGCGCCCTTTCATGAGAAAGGACGCCTTTATCGCGTATCTGCGTGTTTTTATCCTTTTAATCCGATGGCACGCGTTGCGTTGGCCACCGCAAGCAGTGCCACGCCGACGTCTGCAAAAATCGCAAGCCACATGGGTGTATAGCCAAATGCCGAGAGAATCAGCACAATCACTTTCACGCTCAGCGCAAAAATAATGTTCTGCTTGACGATGGTTTTGGTCTGCCGCGCAATGCGAATGGCAGCGCCGATTTTGCCGACTTCGTCCGTCATCAGCACCACGTCGGCGGCTTCAATCGCCGCATCCGACCCCACGCCGCCCATTGCAAAACCAACGTCTGCACGCGCCAAAAGCGGTGCGTCGTTGATGCCGTCGCCCGCGTACAGCGACACGCCGCCCGCCGTTTGGGTCAGCGCTTCAAATGCCGCCACTTTTTCGTGCGGCAAAAGGCCGGCTTTGTAGCCGTCCAGTCCCACCGCGTCGGCCACACTCTGTGCAATTGCGGCATTATCGCCCGTCAGCATATAGCAGGTTTGAACACCGAGCGTGCGCAAATTGGCAATGGCCTCTTTTACACCAGATTTAATCGTGTCTGCGATAAATATTGTGCCAAGATAGATGCCATCTTTGGCGAAATAGAGCACGGTTGCCACAGCATTTTTGGTGTTTGCACCATCATCAGGCGGCAGCTTTGCGCCCACAAATGCCATCAGTTTGGCATTTCCCGCGGCATAAACACCGTCTTTTGTGGTGGCAAGCACGCCGTAGCCGGCCTTTTCCTCATAGTTTGTGAGTGCGGCGCCGCTGTCTTTTGCGGCGCAATAATCGCGTACCGACAGCGCAATCGGGTGGTTGCTGCTGCGCTCGCACAGCGCGGCGGCGGCAAGCAGCGTGTCCTCGGTTTGTCCCTTTGCCGGCCGCACGGTGCTCACGGCAAATTTGCCTTGCGTCAGCGTGCCGGTTTTGTCGAATACAATCGTTTTGGGCGCAGTTAAGCGGTCAAGCACATCGCTGCCTTTGACGAGCACACCATTTTTCGCCGCACCGCCGATGCCGCCGAGAAAGCTGACCGGAATGCTGATAACCAGTGCGCACGGGCAGCTCACCACGAGGAAAATCAACCCGCGATAGAACCAATCGGGAAAGGTATTCCAACCGAAAAATAGCGGTGGAACCAGTGCAATCAGCGCCGCCGCACCCATCACACACGGTGTGTAAATTTTGGCAAATCGGGTGATGAATTTCTCTGCGCTCGCCTTTTTTGCCGAGGCATCGCTGACGAGGTCGAGGATTTTTTGTACGGTGGAATCTGCAAAAACGCTCGTGACAACGCATGTTAATACACCGTTCATGTTCACGCTTCCGCTTGAAAGCGCCACGCCTTCGCTTGCCGCTATCGGCATACTTTCGCCTGTGAGCGCACTCGCGTCCACCGCGCCCTCGCCGCTTTTCACGGTGCAGTCCAGCGGCACACGCTCGCCCGGTTTAATGAGAATCAGCGCACCGACGGCCACCGTTTCGGGTGCAACTTCGGCCTCGACACCGTCTTTCAGCGTGCGGGCAAAATCGGGCCGAATGTTCATCAAGGAGGCAATGTTGGCGCGGCTTTTTGCCACGGCCATGTCCTGCAAAGTTTCGCCGACATTGTAAAAAATCATGACGGCGACCGCCTCGGAAAAATCTCCGATGGCAAATGCGCCAAGTGTTGCCACCACCATCAGAAAGTTTTCGTCGAAAATTTCTCCGCGGCAGATATTATGAAACGCATTTGATAAAACTTCACGTCCTACCGCAAGATATGCAATAAGATACATGCAAAGCGCCACCCAAAAATTGCTGACAAAATATGCGCCGATGACAAGTGCAAGCGCCAAAACAATGAAAAAAATGCTTTTTTTCACCGCATTTTTGTCCTCCGTGCCGTGTTCATGTCCATGCGCGCGTGGTCATGTGCATCCGCATGCTCCTGCGTGCAGGCACATGCCGCGTGGTTGTGTTCACTCATGTCGTTCCTCCCATTTGTTATTTCATTTTTGCAAACTGTTCCACTGCCTTTTTGAGATTTGCAATCGTTTCCTCTTTGTTGCCGTGCTCAATGCCGTCTGTGACACAATGTTCAAGATGTTCGGTCATGATAATGCGCGCAACCTGCGTCAAGGCGCTGCTCGCGCTCGACAGTTGCATCAAAATATCCTCGCATTCGCGTCCGTTTTCCACCATGTCTTTGATGCCCGTCACCTGCCCCGCAATGCGCGCAAGCCGTTTTGTGGCGTCTGTTGAATGTTGATGTTGCATCTGTTTCTCCTTTGCAATACAGATACCCCATGCGGGTATCTTGTTTTCTGATTTTAATATAACATGCCGCACCCTAAAAGGCAAGCCTTTTTGCGCAAAATTATTTTTCGTGCAAAAGATAAAAACAGCGCCCGCGTGTTGACATTATTTTTTCGCGGCGCATCCTTGAAATTTCGCGGCAGAGCGCCGCGCGCTCGCAGCCGAGATATTGCGCAAGCTGTGCGCGGTTAAATGGTGTTTCCACGCCGCCATCTATATTCTTTTTTGCTTCATTTTGCAGATAGTACATTATTTTTTCACGCAGACGCGGCAACATCAAAATAGCAATGCGCCGGTCAAGCGCAAAGTATTTTTGCGAAATTTCCGCCACCAAATTTTTGAGCAGCTGTGTATGCGCCGCAGACGGCGCGCCGGTGCCGGCGAGTAATTTTTCATACGACAGCCAAAGCACGTGCACATCTGTTTGCGCCGTGACGCAAACCGGACTTTTGTAGGCCACACTGCCGGCGAGCACATCGCCAAACATACCCCCTGCCCCTATCTGTGTAATGGTAAACACCGCGCCGTCCGCGCTGATTTTTGCAGCTTCAATCGTGCCGCTCAGCACAATTCCAATGCGGTTCAACGCATAGCCCGCCAAAACAAGCACTTCTCCCGCATCATATGTTTTTTCCGTCGCGGCCAGTTTTTTCAGCAAATCGGGCAGAATTTCCGGCTCAATTTGTGCAAATAGGACACATTTCGTCAAAATTTTTTCCATATTTTCTCCAAAAGTTGCCATAGCAACTTTATATTGGCTCTTATTATACTAAAATATAAACAAATACACAAGAAGGAAGTTCAAAATACTCTATGAAACATAAAATAACCAGCTTAATTCTTACATTAACACTCACCCTTGGCCTGTTTTCTGCCTGCGCACCGGCCGCGTCCTCTGCGCCGGCGGCTTCATCCGCACCGGCTTCTGTTGCAAGCAGCGTCAAAGCAGACGTTGCTTCGTCTGTTGCGTCCGCACCCAAAACCGATTTCAAAATCGCAAGCTTAAAAGGCCCAACCACAATGGGACTTGTGAAATTGATGGACGACGCCGACAAAACCGCCGCTCGTCACAATTATAACGTCACCATGTACGGAACGGCCGACGAAATTGCGCCGCAGCTCATCAAAGGTGACATCGACGTTGCGCTTGTGCCGTGCAATCTTGCAAGCGTGCTGTACAACAAAACCGAGGGTGCCATTCAAGTGGCTGCCGTCAACACGCTTGGCGTGCTTTACCTCATGGAACAGGGCGACACCGTGCATTCCGTGGCCGACCTCAAGGGAAAAACCATCTATTCCGTCGGCAAAGGCACCACGCCGGAATATGTTTTGAACTATGTTTTGACGAAAAACGGCTTGACGCCGGGCACGGACGTCACCGTGGAATTTAAGAGCGAAGCCACAGAAGTGGTGGCCATGCTGCAGGCCGACACCACCGGCGGCGCAATTGCGCTTTTGCCGCAGCCGTATGCCACCACCGTGCAGATGCAAAACGAAAAAATGCGCATTGCGCTTGATATGACGCAGGAATGGAACGCCGTTTCCGGTGGCAGCAATCTTGTGACGGGTGTAGTGGTTGCACGCAAAGAATTTATCGACCAAAACACCGCCGCTTTTGACGAGTTTTTATCCGATTATGCGGACAGCGTCACCTTTGTGAATGGAAATACGGACGAAGCCGCCGCACTGATTGCCGGCTATGAAATTGTGCCCAAAGCACCGATTGCCAAAAAAGCACTGCCGCTGTGCAATATCACTTTTGTGGAGGGCAACGACATGAAAAACGACATCAGCAGTTATCTGCAAGTGCTGTTTGACCAAAATCCGGCATCTGTAGGCGGAAAACTCCCCGATGACGCGTTTTATTACCATGCGTAAGGGCGCAAAAAATACTTTACAAATGATACTGGCTGTCTGCTTTTGGCTTTTGCTTTGGCAGGCGGCCAGCGTCTGCGTCAACAGCAAAATTTTATTGGTGTCGCCGTTTGCCGTGCTCAAAACACTGTTTGATTTGCTTTTCACCGGCGCGTTTTGGCGCACCGTTGCTTTCAGCGCCGCACGCATGATTTCCGGTTTTTTCCTTGCGTTATGCGTGGGCGCTGTGCTTGCCGCCATCGGTGCGCGTTGGCAGTTCGTGCGCATTTTGCTGCGCCCGCTGATGCTCACGGTGAAAAGTGTGCCCGTGGCAAGCTTTATCATTTTGGCGTTGCTCTGGCTTAAAAATGCCGGAAATCTTGCCGTTTTTATCAGTTTTTTGATGGTGCTGCCGATTATTTACACCAATACATTGACCGGTATTTTGCAAACAGACCAAAAATTGCTCGAAATGGCGCACGTTTTTCGTGTGCCGGTATTACAGCGCATCCGATATCTTGTGCTGCCCGCTGTGTTTCCGCCGTTCAAAGCCGCCTGCAATGTGGGGCTTGGCCTGTGCTGGAAAAGCGGCGTGTCCGCTGAAGTTATCGGCATCACCACCGGCAGCATCGGCGCGGCGCTGTATAACGCCAAAATTTTCTTTTCGACGGCAGAATTATTCGCGTGGACGCTTGTGATTGTGCTGCTCAGCCTTTTGTTTGAAAAGCTGTTTTTATTTTTTCTTGATAAAATCGAAACGGCGCTGACGGAGGGCGGATTATGAGCCTTGTTTTACACCATCTCACAAAGCGTTTCGGCGATGTGTCTGTGCTTTCCGACGTGAATGCGTCTTTTTTAGATGGCGATGTCGTGTGCGTGATGGCACCATCCGGCGCCGGAAAAACAACGCTTGTCAACTTGCTTTTAGGCCTTTTAAAGCCCGACAGCGGCACAATTGACGGCGCAGAGCACACACGTTTTGCGTGTGCGTTTCAAGAGGACAGGCTGATTGCGCAGCTCACTGCTGCACAAAATTTGAAATTTGCCTGTGGCGCTTTATCAGATTCTGTTTTGGCGGACGCATTTTCGGCCGTCGGTCTTGCGGGCGAAACACTCACAAAACCGGTTGCGCTGCTTTCGGGCGGCGAACAGCGTCGCATCGCCCTTTTGCGCGCAATGCTTGCACCGGCAGACTTTGTGTTGCTCGATGAACCGTTCAAAGGCCTTGACGATGCACAGCGTGCCGCCGCCGCGGCCTTTGTGCTTGCGCAAAGGCGCGGGCGCACCCTTGTATGTATCACCCATGACGACACCGACGCGGCCGCGCTCGGCGCACGCATTTGGAAGTTATAACAATGTGATTTCATCTTGCGATACACTAAAAAAAGCAGCGGAATAATCCGCTGCTTTTTATTTTATTCAATCTCTTTATGCGTAAAAATCGGTTTGCCGTCGGTGATGGTCAAAATGCCGTAACCGGATTTTTCGCCGTACATGCCCGACAGTGCACCGGGGTTAAACATATGCACACCCTCGACATATTGATAAGACGGCCGGTGCGTATGCCCATACAAAACGATGTCCGCCTCACGATATTTTGCGGCAGAAAGCAGCGATTCTATGCCATTTTTTACTTGATAATTGTTGCCATGCGTGTAAAAAATCAAAAGGCCGCCAAACGCAGTTGCCGCCTCTGTCGGGCTAAACGACGCAAAATCGCAGTTGCCCCGCACAGCATATACTTTGAGCATCGGGTGCTCATCTTGAATCATTTCCATCTCGGTCAAGCCGTCACCCAGAAAGAAAAAGGCCTCGGCGTCATGCTCGGCTTCCACAACATCACTCAGCCGCTGATAATTGCCATGCACATCTGCAATAATCACGAGTTTCATCTGCGTTTGCTCCTTTTATAAGCATTCTTTGTAAATTTCACTTTTGGAATATGTGCTGATTTGCGCCGCTTGTTTGGCCGCCGCCGTGGCGCTTTGGCCGTCTGCCATGAGGCTTTTGGCATAGTCCACCGCCTGCGCAAGCGTCATTTCGACGCTTTGTGCGGCGGGCGCACCGGCCATCACGAGCACAAATTCACCGCGCGGCGCGTTTTGCTGATAGTATGCACTCGCTTCGCCCACCGTAGTCACCTTGATTTCCTCGTGCATTTTTGTCAATTCACGGCAGACGGTCAGCGCGCGCTGTGCGCCGACGCTGTTTTCCAAATCTTGCAGTGTCGTTGTCAATTTATGCGGTGCTTCGTAAAAAATAATCGTGCGTTCCTCGTGCAACAGCGCCGCAAGCCGCTCTTTTTTTTGACGGCGATTCGTCGGCAAAAAGCCCTCAAACACAAACCGCCCCGTGATTTGCCCCGACACCGCAAGCGCCGTGACCGCCGCACTCGCCGCCGGCACCGGCACAACCTTGATGCCGCGCGCATGGGCGTCGCGCACAAGCACTTCGCCGGGGTCTGAAATCGCCGGCATGCCTGCATCGCTGCACAGCGCACAATTTTCGCCGGCGGCGATACGGTCAAGCAAATAGTCGCCGCGCTCTTTTAAATTGTGCTCATAATAACTGACCATCGGTTTTTTCAGGCCGAGATGATTGAGCAATTTCACGGTCACACGCGTATCTTCCGCCGCAATAAAATCGGCGTTTGCGAAAGTTTCTGCCGCGCGCGGCGTCAAATCGCTCAAATTTCCAATGGGGGTCGCCACAATATATAAAATTCCGCTCACGGATTTTCCTCCTGTTATCGCGTTTTATTTGTCGTAAATGTCCTGCATTTCGACGCTGTCGGCAAACAGCGTCGGCATCATTTGCATGTTTTTTGTAGCGCCGTTTTGCGCTTCTAAAAGCGCAAGCCATGGTTTTTTATTTGCCGATGCTGCCACCAAACGCAGGCGCGTCGGTGTTAAATCTGCCGATTCTACAGCAAAAATCAGTTCTGCCATCCGCGCGGCACACATCGAAACACACAGCCGGCCGCCGGTTTTCAGATGTTTTTTTGCCGCATGGCAAACGGCCGCGAGCGTTAAATTTGCGTCGTGTCGTGCCGCGGCACGCGCGCCATTTTTGCTTTGTTTTCCGCTGTTAAAATAGGGTGGATTGCACGCAATGACATCAAACTTTTCGGTTAAAGCAAGCGTGTTGATATCCGCGCACAGCGGCGTGATATGCCCGATTTTGTTTGCAGCAAGCGATGCTTGCAACAAGGCTGTCGCCTCCGGCGCAAAATCGACGGCCACGCATGGCCCGCGATGCCCACGGTCGTGCCAGCGCAGCGGAATGATGCCGCAGCCTGTGCCGAAATCCGCCGCCGCCTCTGCCGGCTGCACAGCGCAAAAATGCGCCAAAAGCAAGGCGTCTGTGCCAAACGTGTGTGCGTCGTTCACAAACACGGCCGTGCCGTGCGCGAGCGTTTCGGTTTTCAAGCGGCACACCTCATTCTACCATACATATTTAATTAGATTGTACCACGAAAACAGAAAATAAAACAATCATTCTTGTGATTTTTTTATTTTTTTACCCTATTTATGCTCAAAAACGCAAAAAAACAGCGGCCGTCCAAAAGACAGCCGCCGATTTTAAAAAATATTCCGTATTAACCTGCTGAAATAGCAGAAACGGGGCATTCGCCTTCGCAAGAGCCGCAGTCCAAACATACTTCAGGATCGATAACATATTTGCCATCGCCCTCAGAAATAGCGGAAACGGGGCAAACGCCAGCGCAAGTGCCGCAAGCGATGCAGTCATCACTGATTTTATAAGCCATAGTGTCCATCCTATTCTCCGCGCTTTCTTTTTTAACGCTTATGACACGCTTGGCGCGGGTCTTTGTCATAAGCTTTGAGGCAAAGCCTCATTGCTATTATTTTATCATAAAGTTTCAAAAATTCAAGTGCCATTTTGGATTTTACCGCGATTGTCTATTCATCTGCCTCATTTTGCGGCGCCGCGACAGGAAACGTGTCATAATTCGGGTCAGGTGCAATGGGGGCGCGTTTGCCGCCGCGCAGATAGGTGCAATCGGTGTTGGCAAACAGTTTATAGCCTGTGGCCGGCGGGTCAAGCCGCACACGCAGCGTGGCCGAAATGAGGTTCACCTCCACCACCGTGCCCACGCCCTCCGGCGTTTTGACGATGCTGCCAAGGCAGGGCGTAATTTTGCTGAGATAATCATACGCCGGCTGTTCATAGGCAAGACAGCACATCAAACGGCCGCAACTGCCACTGATTTTTGCCGGATTGAGCGACAATCCCTGCTCTTTTGCCATTTTGATGGACACCGGCTGAAAATCTTTTAAAAAGCGGCTGCAGCAAAACGGCTGTCCGCAAATGCCAAGGCCGCCGAGCATTTTACTTTCGTCGCGCACGCCGATTTGGCGCAGTTCAATGCGTGTGTGAAACACGCTTGCAAGGTCTTTTACGAGGTCGCGAAAGTCAATGCGGCCGTCTGCCGTGAAGTAAAACAAAATTTTGCTACGGTCGAGTGCATATTCCACATCCACAAGCTTCATGTCGAGATTGTGCTTGAGAATGCGCTCCTCGCAGGCCGTGAACGCGCGTTTTTCATCCGTGCGGTTTTGCTCCATGCGACGAATGTCAACGCTGTCGGCCGTGCGTGTGATGGTTTTGAGTGTTTTGACGATTTTTGCGTCGGGCACTTCGTGTGTTTCCTGCACCACTTCGCCGCATTCTGTGCCGCGCGCCGTTTCCACAATCACATATTCGCCCTTTTGCGGCGCGAGGGCGCCTGGGGCAAAATAATACACTTTGCCGTTCTTTTTAAAGCTTACGCCTACTACTTTTGTCATGCTTTTTCCTTGTGTTGCCGTACACATTGTTTCGGTGTCACATCGTCGTTTATCGGCTGGTTTTAAACGGCGGGTCAAGGTTTAAACAGCGGTGAGCGTGCCGGCAAGCACCGTGAGCACCAGTTTTTGGCTCACGTATCCCGCCAGTTTCGCATCGGCATCGCTGAGTGCCGCAAGCGCGTGCGCGGCTGTTTTTGCAGGGGGTGTTTGCACGCGGCCGCGCAGAGCCGCCGCGCATATTTGCGCGAACAATCGCAATAAATTTCGTGCAGCTTCGCGGTCTTTTTCCTGTTTAGACAGCAAACACAATGCGCCGTATGTGTCGCGTTTCGCGCAGCACTCCGCCAAAAGTTTGGCGTCGGCAAGCTGTGCTTTTGCGGCGGAATCTGCCAGACATTTTTTGGCGCTACCAAGTTTTCCGCCAAAAACGGCAGAAATTTCCGCATTGTTTTTCTCTTTCGGGAACAGCCTGTCCAGTTCTGCCGTACATAAATTTTCTGAAATCGGCGCAAGCGCATACGATGCACACCGGCTGCGCAATGTAGGCAAAATAGACGCCTCGCTCGGAGCCGTTAGGATAAAAAGCACGCCCTCGGGCGGTTCTTCGAGTACTTTGAGCAGTGCGTTCGCGGCCTCACTTTTGCCGGCGTGCAGTTTTTGGGCATCGGGAATCAACACCACGCGCCCGCTTGCAGACAGCGCCGTGTTGAAAATTTCGCGCCGCACCGTGCGCACGCGCTCCACCGTAATATTGCCGCTTTTTCCTTCGCCCGCAAGCAAAATCACTTCGGGGCTTGCGCTGTGCATCACCTGTGCCGCGCCGTCGCCACCGTTTGGATAGAGATAATCTGCCGCAAGGCAGCGCGCGGCATAGCCTGTGCCGGTGCCCGCGTCACCGCATAAAAGAACACTGTGGGAAAGCCTGCCCGCACGAAGAACCGCGAGCAAGCTTTCTTTGCAGGTTTCATTGCCAAGCAACGTTTCAAGCATCACAATTTTTCAAAACGCTCAACATTCGTTACAAAAACAGTTGCGCCGCCGACCGTTACTTCCAGCGGATAGGCCGTTGTGACGCCAATGCCGTAACTTGCAGTGCTTGGCACCACTTCTTTGCGCTGTTTTGACTGCGAAGCAATCAACTCAATACAGACATCCACTTTTTCATCGTCGGTGCCGATGAGCAACGTCATGTTGCCCGCCATCAAAAAGCCGCCTGTGGTAGACAGCTTTGTCACGAAAAAGCCGCCCTTGGTCAGCGCGTTACACACCGCGCCCGAGTCCTCTTTATTGACAATTGCCGTAATCATTTTCATATTGCAAAGCCTCCTTTATCCAAAAAAAGCACAATTTGCTTCTTTCTTTACTATTATAGTACCACAAATGGATTGAAATTGCTATTATCTGCGATAATTTTGGTTCTGTTGTTTCCACATTTTACGTGTTTTCGCATATTTAATTTCCTGTTTGACCGTGCGCAAAAAGTCGCCGCCGAAAAAGAGCAGAAAATTGAGCAATGAAAAAATAATCGACATTTTGGTTGCGCCGTCGCCCGTCAAAAAATCGAGCAACGTGAGCGCGGCAGACGCAAACGCGAGGTATTTCATCTTCACGGGGATGATGAAAAATAAAAGCACCTGCATATCGGGGTAGAGCATCGCAAACGCAAAAAACAGCGACATATTGATATAATATGCCGTGCCAATGCCCATGATGACACTCGCGATAATGATGCCGAGCATGCCGCACAAATAATAAACATTAAATTTAAAGTCGCCCCATGTATTTTCGAGCGTATGGCCGATAAAATAATAGAAATAAAGCGTGATAATCAGCGCAAAAACACTGCCGGCGCTCGGCACAAAAATAAAAGTGATGAGCCGCCAAATTTCGCCGCGCATCACGGCCGGCCAAAACAGTGTAAACTTGCTGATGATGCCAATGCCGGGGTTGAGCAAGTTGGCCAGAAAGACCATGCCCTGCCCCACAATGATGACAAGCATCAAGTTTGGCACGCAAAAGCGGCCGTATTTTCGTTCGAGTTTATCAATCCAATTCATAAAGCGCGAATTCCTTTCGGTGTCAATGGGATTTTTGTTGTTTTTCGCGCTTGACAAAGCGCGTACGTCCTGTATGCATTCTAGTGTACCAAAAAACGGCCGCCGATTCAACAACCAGTTATGTACAAAGTGTAACTTTCCACTTTTTTTGTTGAAAACTTTTCGCGCAAAAGCGCAATTGTCCACACTTTCAACAGAGTTTTCAACAGGTTTCTCCCCAAAACGGCTATACTCTGTGTAAAACTCTGTTGAAAAGTTGAAAACTATTGTTTTTTGCCGCACGACAAAAAATGCAAATTTGTGCGCTTATCTGCCGCATGAATATGTATTTTTGGTGCTTTTCAAACTTTTTGCACACGAAATTGATGCGGCATTTGCCTTTCTCAAGTACAAAATTTGCCTCCGTAAAAGAAATAAGCCGGTATCTTTTAACAGATGTCGGCTTGTTTGCTCTTGCTTTTTGAAAATGATATTACAGTGCCGCTTTTTGCGCAATCAATGCCTTGATGGGAATGCCCTCGGCCGCAAACATGGCTTCGTGCTCGGTGCGAATATTCCACGACGGTTCTTGTGCATGCAAATCGCGCGTCTGCCACGTCACGGCAAATCCCGCTTCTTCCAGATAAAGCAGCGTATCGTCGTATAAATTTTCATCGTCGCACTTGAAATAAATCTCGCCTTGCTCTGCCAAAAACGCGCGGTATTGCAACAGTTGGCGCGGATGTGTGAGGCGGTGCTTAGTGTGATTGTTTTTCTTGTTCCACGGATTGCAAAAGTTGATGTAAATTCGCGATACAATGTCATTTTCGTTCATCATAAAGCGAATGCGCTCGATGTCATGCGTGAGAATTTTCACGTTGTCGACGGGTTTTCCGGCGGCGGCATAGGCGCGGTCAAGATTGCGTTTTGTCAAAATGAGCACTTTTTCGGTCAAATCGATGCCCACAAAGTTGATATCCGGATTTTGCACGCCTTGCTGCGCCAAAAAGCCGCCTTTTCCACAGCCGAGTTCGAGATAAAGAGGCTGATTGGGACGCGCAAAAGACGCGTGCCACTGTCCCATCAAACTGCGCGGCTCTGCCACGTGAAAGTCGCACGCGGCAAGCTCGGGCGCGGCATAGGGTTTGAAGCGTAAACGCATAGAGGCACTCCTTTATTGATTTTAGCCTGTCCAGCGTTCGCCGTCATACAGGATTGCTTTGCCGGCGGCAAGGCTTTTCTGCACGTCAAGAATGCGCTGATTTTCGCTGCCGCGAAAGCGTAGGTCGAGGTTGCGCTGCGAATGGATAAATTCGCCGTCCACAAGCACATCAAGTGCCGCCAAAAGCGCTTGCTGCGCGGGTGTGCCGCTTTGCAGTTCCTCAAAAGTGTAGCCGGAATAAGAGGCAATTTCATAGCCGGCCGGCTTTAACAAATGCGCGAGCGCCAAAAAGCCCTCTGCTTGGCTGAACGGTTCGCCGCCCGAAAAGGTGACGCCGCGCACAAGCGGGTTGCGTTTGACGCGCGCAAATAAATCTGCGGGCGTGATGTCTGTGCCGACGCCGAACGCATGGCTTTCGGGGTTATGGCAACCTGCGCACCGCCGCGGACAACCCTGTGCAAAAATGGCCGTGCGGATGCCGGGGCCGTCTACAATCGAATCGTCCATGATGCCGGCAATGTTGATTGTATCACTCATACTAATGGGCAAGGCCGTGTTTCACACGGTCGCGCTCCTCTGCTTTTTTGGCATCGTTCCACTTATCCATCGTGCCTACGAGATATCCTGTGATGCGACGAATGCGCTCAAAGCCTACGTCTTTGCCGATTTTTACTTCTTTGTCTGTGTGAATGGTCATAATATGTCCTCCTAAATATGTTGAAAATTGTTTTTATTCGCAGCCACAAAAAGATGTGGTGCCGGGATACAGTTTTTGTAATTCCGCCAATTTTTCGGGGCGGATTGCCTCCCCTTCACGGCGGCCGCAGCGCGGGCAAACTTCGCCAATCACACCCACATAGCCGCACACGGGGTCGCGGTCAACCGGATGGTTGATGCTGCCATAGCCGATGCCGGCGTCATGCATGCAGCGCACGACGGATTCAAACGCTTCCACGTTGTTTGTGGTGTCGCCGTCCAGCTCAACATAGCTGATGTGGCCGGCGTTTGTCAGCGCATGATAGGGTGCTTCGGTGTTGATTTTGTCATATGCCGAAATGGGATACCAAACCGGAATATGGAAGCTGTTGGTGTAATATTCGCGGTCGGTTACATCTTTGATTTCACCGAAGCGCGCGCGATCCATGCGCACAAAACGGCCGGAAAGTCCCTCGGCCGGTGTTGCCAAAAGGCCGAAATTGAGATGCGTTTCCGCGGCTTTGTCGTCGCAGAATTGACGCATATGGCGCACGATGGCAAGGCCTTTTTCCTGCATTTCGGCGCTTTCGCCGTGATGGTGGCCATACAGCGCCATCAAGGTTTCGGCAAGACCGATGAAGCCGATGGAAAGGCTGCCGTGGGTGAGCACCTCGCGCACTTCGTCGTTGGGGCCAAGCTTGTCGGAGTCAAGCCACACGCCCTGTCCCATGAGGAACGGATAGTTGTAAACACGTTTTGCGCCTTGTATGGCAAAACGGTCAAGCAATTGTTGTGCCACAAGTTCGAGCCGTTCGTCGAGCAATTTGTAGAATTTTTTCTCGTTGCCCTCGGCCAAAATGGCGATGCGCGGCAGGTTGATGGACGTGAACGAAAGATTGCCGCGGCCGAACGCGATTTCGCTGTCGGGATTGGCGGGGTTTGCCATCACGCGCGTGCGGCAACCCATGGTGGCCCCTTCAGTTTCGGGATGGCCGGCTTTATAGTATTGCAAATTGAACGGACTGTCGAGAAATACATAGTTCGGGAACAGACGTTTTGCGCTCACTCTACAAGATTGTTCAAACAAATCGAAGTTGGGGTCATCGGGAAAATAGTTGACGCCCTCTTTGACCTTGAAAATATGAATCGGGAAAATGGCGGTTTCACCATGGCCGAGGCCGGCGTCGGTGGCATTGAGGATATTGCGAATGGCCATGCGTCCCTCGGGGGTGGTGTCGGTGCCATAGTTGATGGACGAAAACGGCGTTTGTGCGCCGGCGCGGCTGTGCATCGTGTTGAGATTGTGCACAAAGCCTTCCATCGCCTGATAGGTTTCGCGGTCGGTTTGCTGCAAGGCGCGGCGGCGGACATTGCTCACAAGATGTGCGGCCGTGGCGTTGTCAATGCGGCTCGATTCAAACAATTCTTTGATGACGGCGGCATCAAATGCCTCTATATCCTCGCCCATGCGCACTACGGCGCCCGTTGCCTGCTCGCCGGCGGCAATGGCGCGGGTGGCCAAATCTTTTTCGTCTTCGGTTTCGAGATGATCCTCTAAAACCTCTTGCAATTTGCGCGCGTACACTTTTGAAAATGTTTTGCGCACGCCGTCGGCCATGGCATAATCAAAGTTGGGCACACCTTGCCCGCCGTGTTGGTCGTTTTGGTTCGACTGAATGGCAATGGCCGCAAGTGCCGCATAACTGGCAATGCTTTGCGGCTCGCGCAGATAACCGTGACCCGTTGAAAAACCGCCTTTGAACAGGCTGATTAAATCAATTTGGCAGCAGGTGGTGGTGAGCGCGTAAAAATCGAAATCGTGGATGTGGATATCGCCCTCGGTGTGCGCTTTGGCCTGTGCCGACGTAAGCAGATAGGCCGCGTTGTAGGCCTTTGCGCCGGCTGTGCCGATTTGCAGCATACTGCCCATGGCGGTGTTGCCGTCAATATTGGCATTGTCGCGTTTCATGTCGCTTTCGCGGGCATCCACATTGGTAATTTCGTCAATGGCTTTCATGAGGCTGGTGTTGGCTTCACGAATGCGCGTGCGGTTGGCACGATACAATATGTATTGTTTGGCGGCGTCGGCAAAACCGGCGGACATCAAGGATTTTTCAACCGCGTCTTGAATTTGTTCAATCTGCGGCGGCGCCGTTTTGCAGGCGGCTGTGAGATTTTCCTGCACGGCATCGGCAATCTGTTTGGCCGTTGCCGCATCGCCGACACCGGCGGCCGCAAGAGATTTTAAAATGGCCGCGGCAATTTTGTTTTCATCGTACAAAACAACGCGTCCATCCCGCTTGATAATGTTTTTAATCATGTTTTTCTCCTTGTTAATCGCGCTGAAAGCCTCTGGACAACGCCGTACCCCTCACGCTAAATGTAGAACACAATTGATATTATTACACTATATGTTGTGGAAGTCAAGTAAAAGCATTCCTAATTTTTCAAAAAAATTTTGTGACATTTGCCACAAAGCGCTTTTGTGCGTATAATAGAGTGGAGCACGGACACGAAAAGAGGGAAAAGCATGGAAATTTCGGGCGAACGGCATACAGAAAACGGCGTTTCTTACACACTCACGCGCAAAAAAGTGAAAAATATCAATCTACGCATCGGCAAAGACGGCCGCGTGTTGGTGTCGGCGTCCGCGCGGTGTCCGGTGGCAAGAATCGACGCGTTTGTGACAGAAAAGGCCGATTGGATTGCCGCGGCGCAGCAAAAAATGGAACAGCGCGAAACACAACATCTAGTGCCGTGCACCGTGACACCACAAGATGCAATGGCACTGTTTGCGGCCGTGAGCAGCGAGGTTTTTCCGCTGTTTGCCGGTGTTTTGCAAAATAAATTGCCCATTTTAAAAGTGCGGCTGATGAAAACACGTTGGGGTGTTTGTGTGCCGTCAAAACGGCAGATTACGCTCAATTTACGTCTGGCTGAAAAGCCGCGTGCCGCCGTGGAATATGTTGTGGTGCACGAATATGCACATTTTTTGCAGCCGAATCATTCCGCCGCATTTTGGGCGATTGTGGCACGGCTGATGCCCGACTATAAAGCGCGGCAGGCACTGTTAAAAACCGATTTTTTGTGATATAATAATCACCTATGTGATTATTATATATTATTTTTATGCGCACGCTACGCGACGCG
>JAVXRV010000003.1:0-37570 GCA_036643515.1 Ruthenibacterium sp. | reverse complement strand
GCTGCCACACCAAGCCTGGAAAACGTCGACGCCATCGAAACCATCGCTGCCGGCTTGCACGGCGCATGACTCGCTACCGCTTGCTGTTGCTCGGCCTGAGCGGCCTGCTGCTGGTGTCCTCCGGCAAGGGGCATACTGCCGGTGGAGATTTGCCGCCACAATTTTGCAAGGCGGCAAATACAACCGCTTGCCCTTGCCGGACGCTGCCGCTCGCGGTACAGCCCATGCTGACAAGCGAGGTTGCCGTCTTTTGACGGCAACCTCTGCCCAGCGGCGAGCGCCGTTCCCCTCGCAAGGCAAAAAGAGCCAGACGCGCAAGCGTCTGACTCTTTTTGCCTTGCGCATTACAGCAGCTTTGTGACGGCCGCCACTTTTCCGACAATGAGCATTTTGTCTTTCTCATATCGCTGCGGAAAAAATTCGCTGTTAAATGCCAACAACCAGATGGTGTCATCGGACTTTTGCAGCTGCCTATATTGTAATGGCAAATTGCTGTCCTTGATGGTAAACGCAACAATATCGCCGTTGCCATATTCGTTTATCATTGTAACTTTGGCCTTATCGCCCTTTTGTAGGGTAGGGTACATGGCATTGTCCGGCACTTCAAATTCCGGAATACCGGTCATTTGTACCGTGATGCCGGATGCGTCATCTTTCACGGTGCTTTGAAATAACTGCTTACTGTATGCTTCAAAATCAATTTCTTTTGCCATTTGCAATACAATCGTTGCAAGCGGCACTTGTTTGGCTGCTTCTTGCAGGGCGGCCTGCTGCGCTGCGTCAATGGGCGCGTCTGTGGCTTTTGTGAATACGGTCAACATCACAAGATAGAGATTGATAATCGCCTTGCGCAGGGGTTCAGGCGCTGTGTCCATAATGTTTTCCAGTACAAGCATGTTTTCATCTTCGCCCAGTGCTTTGGCGAGCGCGATTGAAACATCATCGGACGGAATGCGGGCGCTTTTTTCATTGCGTATCATGCTGAGATATGAGGGCGTAATGTTTGCACCTGCGGCTTGGCATTTTGCGGCAACTTCTTTTGCCGTCATGCCGGATTTTTGAATCAGTTGGTTGAGTAAATTTGTATAGGGCATTGTCATCACCTCACACACAGTATACCGGATAAAAACATTTTTGTAAATAGTTGTTGACAAATTTGTTTTATTCGAGTATATTAAAAATAACAAAACAGTAAACTTTGATTCACAAAAAACAAAACGCTCCGGCAAGAGAGCAAAGTCAGTATTACCTTTGCTCTCTCTGTGGAGTGTGTACACCATGGAAAGGAACAACCTATGGCACGAAAACCCGCAAGCAGAAAATACCAAATTACCATCAACAATCCCCTCGAACATGACTTTTCACATGAAAACATCAAAAAACGATTTGCGTTTTTCCCAGGCCTTATTTATTGGGGAATGTGTGACGAAGTGGGTGCAGAGGGGACACCGCATACACATCTTTATCTGCTGTTTCAAAATGCTGTGATGTTTGATACATTGCATAAAGCGTTTTATGGTGCACATATTGAAGCGGCACAAGGCAGCAATCAAGCAAATTATGATTATATTCGCAAAGCCGGTAAATGGGCAGACGATGAAAAAAGCGAAACCAATTTGCCGGACACCTTTGAAGAATCGGGCGCATTACCTACGGAACGTGCAAAAGGGAAAACCGACAGCGAGGCAATTCTCACAATGCTTCAGCAAGGCGCAAGCGAATATGATGTGCTGCAAGCGTTTCCATCGTCCATGAACAGAATTGATAAAATCAATCAAACACGACAAATACTCTTGCGGGAAAAAAACAAAAACGAGTTTCGCAATTTAGACGTAACATATCTTTGGGGAGCGACCGGAACTGGAAAAACGCGCAGCATTATGGAGCGGTATCAGTATGAGAATGTTTATCGCATCACCAATTATGCGCACCCATTTGACGGTTATCAAGGGGAAAGCGTGATTTTGTTTGAAGAATTTCGCAGCAGTTTGCCGCTCACGGAAATGTTGATTTACTTAGACGGTTATCCCACAAAACTACCTTGCCGGTATGCTGACCGTGTCGCTTGCTACAAAACAGTTTTCATTGCAACCAATATCCCGCTTGAAAAACAATACCCGCAATTACAGCAGGAAGCGCCCGAAACGTGGCAGGCATTTCTGCGCCGCATTCATCATGTGATACAGTTTCCCGCCACGGACGAAAATGAATTTACACCACTTCCGGAAGGCGCAGATTGCCCTTTCACATCTTTATGAAAGGAATTTTATGTTCAATCAATATCCCGATGTTCTTACGGTAAAGCAAATGACGCAAGCGCTCGGCATTGGCAAAAATACCGCCTATCAGCTTGTGAAAGACAAGAAAATCGCCAGCAAACGCGTGGGGCGCAAAATACTGATTCCAAAACCGTACTTAATTGATTTTGTGGAATCTTCACGCTATAATATAAGCTTGTAATGGCAGGCAAATTTCACTGTTTGAAAGGAGCAACATCATGACAGGCAGCCTGCAAATCAAAAATAATATCTACTATATGGTTCTCAACGTTTATAACGCACAGGGAAAGCGTAAGCCGCAATGGATTTCAACTCGACTTTCCGCAAAGGGCAACAAGAAAAAAGCCGAACAACTTTTGCGTGAAACCTTGTTGGACTATGAGCAGAAGCAAATCAACAGCAACGGCACAATGCGGCTGAGCGATGCCATTCGTGTATGGTTAAAGTATATTGCGCCACAGGTAGATGCCGTTACACTGCAAGGGTACAGCACCACCGCACAAGGACACGTTTTGCCCTATTTTGACGCATTGGGCATTCCGCTGCATGAAGTAACACGGCAAACGCTGCAAGCGTATATTGACGAGAAATTCGCGCATGGGCGCAAGGACGGGGCGGGTGGGCTTTCCCCCGCCAGTCTGCGCCAACACAAAAACATTCTCAATCAAACGCTGAATATGGCGGTGGAAAACGAATGGATTGCGGCAAATCCCTGTATGCGTATTAAGCTGCCACAACGCACATCGGCCAAAGCGTGCTTTTTGAATGCGACACAAATCAACCAACTGCTGGACGCGATACGCGATGAGCCGCTGTTTCCACTGGTGCAGCTTACGGCCATTTATGGGTTGCGGCGCAGTGAAGTGCTTGGCTTAAAATGGGATAGCATTGATTTTGAAAACGGCACGTTTACAATCAAACACACCGTTGTGAAAGTGACCGAAACGGTGGAAAAGGACAAAACCAAAAACAACGCAAGCCGCCGCACATTTCCGTTGACACCGGAAGTCAGCGCATTGTTTCACAAGGCAAAAGAGCAGGAAAACAGCAACCGCAAATTGTTCGGGAAAAATTATCAAAACAATGACTATGTTTTAAAATGGGCAAACGGTGCGCCGTTTACACCGGATTATGTCAGCCACAAATTCAAAAAGCTTTTGCAAAAGCATGCGCTGCCGCCTATTCGATTCCATGATTTACGGCATAGTTGTGCAAGCAATTTAATCGCTCTCGGCTTTTCGCTGAAAGATGTGCAGGAGTGGCTCGGCCATTCGGATATACAAACGACCGGCAACATTTATGCACATCTTGACCCAGGGCGCAAAAAGAATATTGCAAGCGAGATGACAAGTCGTTTGACGGCTTCGGGGACGTGTTAGAAAAAGTGTTAGAAGTGCACATAAAAAAAGAAGCCCAACAGTCGTTAAACTGCTGAGCTGCTTGGTCCGAGTGGCGGGACTTGAACCCACGGCCTCTTGACCCCCAGTCAAGCGCGATACCAAACTTCGCCACACCCGGATAGCGCCGCCTTTTGAGCGGCAAATAATAGTATAAGCTATGTTTCGGGTTTTGTCAATGGATTTTGCGCAAGTTTGGCATTGCGTTTTAGGGGGATTATGCGTCGGGTTTTGTCACTTTGGCATCCGGCGCATTTTTGCGCACGCTGGCAATGCCGTTTTCGCAAGATTCTTTGTTTTTATATCCTTCGGATGCCGCGATTTTTTGGCCGTTGTGCGCTTTTAAGCGGAAGCGATGCTCACCGGCTTTGTCGAGATAGAGCTCGAATTTCGGACATTTTTCTTCTGCAAAATTTTCGACGGTTTGGTCTTCCAGTGCGGCAATCGGCGCATTTTTACGCACGCTTTCAATGCCGTTTTCGCAGGCCTCAAGGCCGGAGTAAACTTCGGATGTTGCGATAATTTCGCCATTTGCGGCTTTTAAATGAAATGTAAAGCCCGTTGCTGTTTGTTTGATTTCAAATTTGCCCATCATAAATTCCTCCTAAAACATTGTAAAATATTTTTTGCTTTACCTTTAGTATACGATTCTGCGCGAAAAATGTCAATTTATAATATTTGCGATTTTCTAAAAAAATGGTATACTATTCTATACTAATTAAAATAAGGTGGTTTTTTCATGCTTTTGTCGATTGTTTTGATTGTGGTTCCGCTTTTGGTGATTTTCAGCAATTTTAAACTGCTGACGGAGATTCCATTTGCGGCGTGGACGTGGGCACAATACGGTGTGGCACTGCTGAGTGTGGCGCTTGCCGTGATTTGTGTGTGGAATGTTTTCCGCGCGAAAAAGCAGTGGAAAGTACAAAAAGCAAAATTAGCGGACGCCTATGCGGCAGAAAACCAAAAAATACACGAGAAGCGTCGGGCGCTGTATTTGGACGACGATATTGACATTGAAGCCGTGGCCGAGGCACAGGCGGCACAGGCGGAATCCGGCGAGGAGAAGGTGGAGGCGGTGGACGAAAAAACGGACGCGGCGCAGGCGGAATCCGACGAGGAGAAGGCGGAATAATTTTCCGCGGATTGCACGTTTGCGTTTTGCACATCATAACGACGGAGGTGGTTATGATGAGCCATAAAAACAAACAAAAAGCGTGTAAACAGCCGGATATCAGCGACCCGCACGCGGCACATCGACCGAATTGTCACCACGGACACGCGGAGGAAATTCGGCCGGAGAGCGCAGAACAGTCTGCATTACGGACTGACGCGCGATGCGTGGGCACTTTCGATTTATGCGGATGAGATTTTTCCGAATGAGGACTTGGGTTTGTAGATGCCATGCAAATTGCATCGCGCGGGCGATGCGGTGCACAGTGAAAACATATTTTAAGGAGGCGGATTTGTGTGAAACGACAGGAATCGGCAGAAAATTATCTGGAAACGATTTTGGTGCTGGCACGCCGCCCCGAAAAAACGACTGTGCGCTCGATTGATATTGCAAATGAGATGGGTTTTACAAAGCCGAGCGTGAGCATTGCCATGAAGCATCTGCGCGAAAAAGAGCTGATTTCCATGGCTGCGGACGGCGCGATTACTTTGACGCAGAGCGGCGCGCAAATTGCGGCCTGTGTGTATGAACGACACACTGTTTTGACGGAAATTCTGCTTGCCATCGGCGTGAGCGAGGCCGTTGCAAAAGAGGATGCCTGTCGTGTGGAACACGATATCAGCGATGAAACTTTTGCGTGCATCAAAGCACAACTGCACAAATAGAACAGGCAAAATATGTCAAGCGCAACCGACGCGGCGGATTTTTAAAATCCGCCGTGTTTTTTCTTGTTATTTTTACGCAAATAATGTCCAAAAGCGAGAAATGTGTGGACTTTGCACAATGTATGCATTATAATAAAGACAGTTATGTGAATTATGCACGGTGGATATTTGTACGTGGCAGAGCGCCGGCGAAAAAGACAGGTGGGAGGCAGCCGATGGACAGCAATCAACAATTGATGTTGGCAGTGGATGATGACGCGGAAAGTCGTGCCGTTTTAAAAAGCATGTTTGAAGCTGAATTCACGGTCTTGCAAGCGCAAAACGACAAAGAGGCCATGGGAATTTTATTACAGTATGAAGATAAAATTTCGATTGTGATTATCGATATGGAACAAGAGGCATCGGCCGGTTTGTCTCTGCTGCGCCAGATGAAGCAAAAACCGGTGCTCGCGGGCATTCCCGTGGTGGTGAATGTGGAGCACACGGCGAGTGACAATGAGCTTGCGGCGCTGCGACTTGGGGTGTCTGAGTTTATTGCAAAGCCGTATCATCCGGAAATTGTGCATCAGCGCGTGCAAAATGTGGTAAGCCGCCGCACGATGGAGCAAATGCGGCTGCATGTGGAACGCGATGATTTGACCGGAATTTATAACCGCGCCATGTTTGTGAAAAGTACACAGACTTTGTTTGAGAGAAATCCGGCGATGCGTTATGTGATGTTGCGGTGGGATATTGAGCGCTTTAAAGTGATTAACGAGCTGTTTGGCACGGAGATGGGCGATACGGTGCTGCGCACATTTGCAAAATATTTGCAGACGACGCTGCACGGAAATGGCACATACGGCCGACTGGAAGCGGACAACTTTGCTTGTTGCTATCCGTATGAATATCTGGACACCGAAAAATTGCGCGTGAGTATGAGTGCCTGCTTCGAGGCGCTGCATCTCGGGTATGATATTGTGCTGTCTGTGGGCATTTATATCATTGACGACACAAGTGTGCCCGTGGATCAAATGTGCGACCGCGCCAATATGGCATTGCACACGATAAAAGGAAATTATATGCGTCGCTTCGCGTTTTATGACGATACCATGCGCGAAGAAATGATGATGGAACAGCAGATTGCCGGTGAGATGCAAGAGGCGCTTGCAAGCGGACAGTTTTGCATTTATTTACAGCCGATTTACAGCGTGTCACAGGGAAAACCCATTGCGGCAGAGGCGCTTGTGCGCTGGATACACCCGCAACATGGGATGATTCCGCCTGGGCGGTTTATCCCGCTGTTTGAGCGTAACGGCTTTGTGACAAAACTCGATTATTATGTGTGGGAAAGCGTGTGCAAGTTTATTTTTGAAGAAAAGAAACTGCACCATCCCGTCGTGCCCATTTCGGTGAATATTTCGCGGATGAATTTTTACAGTCCGGATTTGTGCGAGCGCATTATTGCACTGGTGGAACGGTATCATATCGCGCCGTCTTTGCTGAAAATTGAAATTACAGAGAGCGCCTACACCGACAATCCCGCACAGCTTCTCAAAGCCATGCGCAAATTGCAGCGCTATGGTTTTCAGGTGTCGATGGACGATTTCGGCAGCGGGTATTCTTCGCTCAATATGCTCAAAGACGTGCCGACGGATATTTTGAAGGTTGACATGAAATTTGTCAGCGGTATTGAGGATTCAGAGCGTGCGGGCAGCGTGTTGACAAGCGTGATTCGTATGGCCAAGTGGCTTGAGATGGACGTGATTGTCGAGGGTGTGGAAACAAAGGGTCAGCTTGACTTTTTGCGCAGCATTGGGTGCGATAATATCCAAGGATATTATTTTGCCAAACCGATGCCGACGGCGGAATTTGTGGCACTGCTTGCCAAAACGGGCAAGGGGCACTCGCGCAAAGAGGACGAGAGCGCAACTACGCAGGAAAATTTGCAGGCGCTGATGGATTCAAGCGAAAAAACGAGTGTGTTGTTCAACCATTTAATCGGCGGCGTCGGCATTTATGAAATGTACCATGATACGCTTGAAATTGTGCGTGTGAACGACGGATATTATGAGCTGACCGGCGCGACGCCGCAAACGCTTTTGCGCGATACCAAAAACGCGAATGCGTGGGTGAATATACAAGATCGCCCGATGTTGCTCAGCGCCTGTCACAAAGCACAAAAAACAGACACGGTGGTTCATGTGACGGTGCGGCGCTATCACCAAAATGGAACACAGCTTTGGCTGGGCGTGCGCGTGCGGTATATGGGAAAACGTGCCGGTCGTTCGCTGTTTTGTTTTGTGTTCAACGATATTACACAGCAGCGCAAAGAGGAACAGGAGAACTTTTTACACCGCTATGTGGAAGCACTGTGCAATGTGTACGATACGATTATCGAAGTGAATTTTACGACGAACACCTATTGCTTGCGCGGCGGACAATCGGATACGCTGACGCTGATGGAGGAAAAAAGCGATTATGCAAACGATGTTGCGCTTCTTGTGGAAAAACGCGTACATCCTGATGACAGAGCGCTGTTTTGGGGCATTGGGCGCGAGGATAATTTAATACCGTTTTTTAGAGGTAAGGAAATCGAAAGCCTTGGCGCAAACATTCGCGTGCTCAAAGCGGATGGAAAATATCATACGATGCGCTATGACGTGCTGCAACTTGACGATTTATACGGACAGCACAGATGCCTACAATGCGTGCGTGATTTAGACGACTTGAAGCCGATGCCGGACGCAATGCCGGCGCAGCCGACGCTCGCACCAAAGCCGGACGTGCTGACAGACACGTTGCAGAATAGGACGCGGAAAGAAGTTATTTTGATTGTGGATGACAATCAAGTGAACCGTATCATTTTGCACAAAATGCTGAGCTCAACCTATGACGTGTTGGAAGCCGAAAACGGAAAAGAAGCGCTGCATATTTTGAAGCAGGCCGAATATCATGTGGATGCGGTGCTGCTGGATATCATTATGCCGGTGATGAATGGGTATGAATTTTTAGAGCGTCGCCGCAGCAACGAGGCACTTGCGATGATTCCGATTATCGTGATTTCACAATCGGAATCGCACGAAAACGAGTTGCGTGCATTGGAACTTGGCGCAAGCGATTTCATGAAAAAACCGTACGAGCCGGAAATCATCAAACAGCGGCTCAAAAACTTGATTCAGTTGCAGCGTCTTGCCTCAAGCAGACAAAGCGTGCAGGAGTTGCTTGACAATCTGCCGGCCGGCGTGATGATTAGCAAATTTACGGCCACAACGGCCACGACGGGCTATGTCAGCAAAAGTTTGGCGTCTTCGTTTGGCTATACGGTGGAGGACTTTCTTGCCAAATTTGGCGAAAATTTGTTTTCGTCTGTTTATCCGGACGACAGAGAACACGTGCACAAGCAGGTGCGTGAAGCGTTTGAAACAAAACTGCCGTATGTGATGGAGTTTCGGATTTTGCGCAGCGACGGAAACGAAAAATGGATGCGTGAAAAATCGAACTTTGCGTATGAGCACGATGGCGCAGCGGTGTTTTATTCGGTCATCAACGACATTACAGAGGAGCATCGACAGAGTGTCATTGTGGCACAGCAGCAATCGGCACTGGAAGATGCGTACCAAAAATTGCAGATTGCATTTGTGCAGTCGGATATGTTGATGTGGGAATATGATATTCAAAAGCACACCATCAAGCTGACGGAGCGCATGAAAAAGAAGTATATTTGGATGCGCGAGGAGGAGGACGCCGAGATTTTCCTGCGGGCGCTTGGGCTGCTGAGCGATGATACACAGGCGGCGTTCCGCGCGGTGCAAAAACGACTGGAAAAAGGCGAAAGTCCTGTCGAAATGGTGACGAAAATCCGCAAAGATAACGGCATCAGTAAGTGGAATCAAGTGCGGTATACCACGATGTTTGATAAAAACGGCGTGCCGCGCGTGGCCATCGGCGTGTGCAAAGATGTGACAGAGGAGATTCAAGCACGCGAAAAATATGGCTTCCGCAAGTCGGTCATCAGCGATGCACTGGCGTTTGTGGAGTTTGACTTGCTGACAGGCGAGTGCCTGTCGTGTTTTCCGCCGGAGTTGCATGTGATTGGAAAAATGGTGAATGACGCCACCGCGCAGATACTTGAAGAAACGGTGGCCGAGGCCGACCGCCCGCTGTTTGCATTTATTTCGAATCGTACGCAGCTGTTGAAAGAAATTCACGCGGGACGCAGTGAAACATATCTTGAGTGCCGTATGAAATCGAAAACGGGGCAGTATCAAGGATTCCGCTGGGTGAGTGTGACGTTTAATTACATCGCGGACACGGAGTCGGAAAACGTGCACATGTTCATTTGTATTCGCGATATTGATGAGCGCAAAACGGCTGAACTCAATATCCGCAGGCAGGCACGGCGCGACCCGCTGACAGGGCTGAAAAATCGCGTTTCGTTTCAAGAACATGCGGAGGAAGCTTTGCGCGTGACCATGTATCAGAAGCTGATTTCGGCATTTTTAATTGTGGATGTGGATAATTTCAAATCCATCAACGACACCTATGGGCATATGCTTGGCGATGAAGCGCTGCGCACGCTCGGCAAAACATTGCGCGCAACCTTCCGCGCGGAGGACATCATCGCAAGGCTTGGCGGCGATGAAATCGTGATTTTCTTGAAAAATATCCAGAGTGCAGAATTGGCCGTTGCGCGCGGCAGAAAAGTGTGCGATGCGATGGAACAACAGCGTATCGGCACCGAAAAAGTGCGCATTACATGCTCGGCAGGTGTGGCCATGGCACCGGTAGATGGCGGTACAATCAAGGAACTGTATCATCATGCCGACATTGCGCTGTATGAGGCAAAGCACAAAGGAAAAAATCAAGTCTGTCTATACGATGCAGCCAAAATGGGCGGCTGATTCGAATTTTCAATTGACAAACCGGCTGCAAAACGCAGCCGGTTTTGTGATGCGTGGCAATCGACAAAATAGAAGGCCTGTGCTATACTATAATGCATTAGCATCAAAAAAGGAGCGACAATGGCAACACAAACATATCAAGATTTTTTCACGGTAACGGACAATGAATGCGACACCGAAAACCGTATGACGCTCAGCGCGATTTTACGGCGCGTGCAGCAGATTGCCACCGACCAGTGCAGCGCGCGCGGGTTGACCGCTGCGGTGTATGCGCGCACACACACGGCGTTTTTGCTGGCAAAAGCCGTGGCGGAGGTGTTTGTTGATATTCCGCGCGGCACAAAAATCACATTGACCACACAGCCGTCCTCGGCGCAGCGCGCGGTGTATTATCGCTATACGACGTTTCGCGGTGACGACGGTACGCTGCTTGCCGCGGTGGACAGCCGCTGGATTTTGATTGACACTGACACAAAACGAATTTTGCGGCAGTCACCGGCAGAGGTGAAACAGTGCTTTGACGGGCCGCCGGCCGCGGATTTGGATGTGACGGTGCACAAGGCGGCCGCAGAACCGGTGTTTGTATCACAGCAAACCGCGACCTACACGCGTTGCGACGGCAACCGACACATCAACAACACGGTGTATGCGGACATTGTGACGGACGCGATGCCACTGGAAAGCATGTTGACACACAGTCCGTCACGATTTGCCATCAGCTATCACCATGAAGTGCCAATGGGAGAAAGCTTTTCGCTGCTACGCGCAAAAACGGAAAACGACAGCTGGTATTTTATCGGAAAAACCGACGAAACGAAGTGTTTTGAGGCCGAAATGACCCTGCGATAAAGTGCAATTTGTAATAGTGACAAAAAAATTACAATTATTTTTGAAAAAGTGTTGACAAATAGTTTCAAAAGAGTTACAATTTAGTTGCAAGAAAGTTACAAGTACTTGCAGTGCACTTTTTCATCAGACGCAGGTCCTTCCTCCTTTTGTTGTTTTGGCTAGAAAACAGCAATTTGGGCGCTGTGTCAAATCTCCTATTTCTCCAGTTTAATATACAAAAGCGCCTTATGTTGTCAGCATAAGGCGCTTTTGTATATTATGTATACTTTTCGCGTGCTTTTTCGGCAATTCTTCTGCATACAATTTTCGCAATTTTCTGCTTTTCCTTTGCCTTTTGGTGGGCAAGTGTGGTATTATATAAGGTACTAAATGATGATTTACTGTCACAATTGTTTCGTATGAAAAGGAGAATGATATGGCCACCTATTTTCAAGAACCCTCTCGCACGTTTGGTGAGTATTTGCTTGTGCCGGGCTATTCCTCGGCGGAATGCGTCCCGAGCTCCGTCAGCTTGCAAACACCGCTGGTGAAATATCGAAAAGGGCAGGAAGAATGCCCGATTACGATGAATATTCCGATGGTTTCGGCTGTTATGCAGTCGGTTTCGAACGACACCATGGCAATTGCACTGGCCAAAGAGGGCGGTGTGTCGTTTGTGTACGGTTCGCAGTCTATCGAGAGCGAAGCGGCCATGATTGCACGCGTTAAAAGCTATAAAAAAGGGTTTATTGTCAGCGATTCCAACGTCAGTCCGGATGCCACGCTTGCGGACATTCTTGAGCTGAAAGAAAAAACAGGGCATTCCACTGTGGCAGTGACCGACGACGGCACGGCAAACGGCAAATTGCTTGGCATTGTGGCCAGCCGTGATTACCGCATCTCCCGCATGAGCACCGATTTGCGCGTGAGTGAATTTATGACGCCGTTTGACCGCCTTGTGGTGGGCGACGAAGCCACAACGCTCAAAGAAGCAAACGACATTATCTGGGATAATAAAATCAATTCACTGCCGCTGATTGACAAAAATCAGCATCTGAAATGCATTGTATTTCGCAAGGATTACGATAGCCACAAAGAAAACGTGAACGAACTGCTCGACACCAACAAAAGCTATATTGTGGGCGCGGGCGTGAACACGCGCGATTATGCCGAGCGTATTCCGGCACTGGTGGAAGCGGGCGCAGACGTGTTTTGCATCGATTCCTCAGAAGGCTTTTCGGAATGGCAGAGCCGCACCATCGCATGGGTGCGTGCAAAATACGGCGACAAAGTGAAAATTGGCGCCGGCAATGTGGTGGACCGTGACGGCTTTCGCTTTTTGGCAAAGGCAGGCGCGGACTTTGTGAAAATCGGTATCGGCGGCGGGTCTATCTGCATCACACGCGAAACAAAAGGCATCGGACGCGGACAGGCCACGGCCACCATTGAAGTGGCGGCGGCGCGCGATGAATATTTTAAAGAAACCGGCATTTATGTGCCCGTTTGTTCAGACGGCGGCGTGGTGCATGATTATCACATCACGCTTGCGCTCGCCATGGGTGCGGATTTTGTAATGCTCGGACGCTATTTTTCACGGTTTGACGAAAGCCCGACCAATAAATTGCGCGTGAACGGCACCTATGTAAAAGAGTATTGGGGCGAGGGCAGCAACCGCGCGCGCAACTGGCAACGCTACGACATGGGCGGCGCGGGCAAACTGAGCTTTGAAGAAGGCGTGGACAGCTACGTGCCCTATGCGGGCGCACTCAAAGACGGCGTGTCGGTGACACTTGCCAAAGTGCGCAGCACCATGTGCAACTGCGGTGCATTGACGATTCCGGAGTTGCAGGAAAAAGCGCGTTTGACCGTGGTTTCTTCCACAAGTATTGTGGAGGGTGGCAGCCACGACGTCATTTTGAAGAACAAAGCACCAACCTCGGCAGAATAAAACAAAACCGCACTTCGTTTGAGGTGCGGTTTTTTGATTTGTACAGATATATGCGAGAGCGCTTTTTTACTGCGAATACAGCAGCGGCTTGAGTTGATTTTCATAGACCCATGTACTTGAATAACGCGTGCGGGCGAGAGTTTTTGCTTTGATGACAGGGTTGTGCTCCATATTGGCAACGATTTTTTGCGCGTGTTCTATATAATAGGCACGTTCGGACGGATGATAGGTTTCGATGGTTTCAAAGCCGAAATTGCGTGCGGACCAACGCATAAAATAGGCGTCTATGGCATTGCCGATTTCGGCGAGCGCCGGCACAGCCTCGTTGAGCACGATGTAATTGCCGCGGGCGGCGGCTTCAATCACCGTCAAGCCAAACGATTCCGAATAGGACGGACAGAGAAATAAATTGCTGAGAGAAAATAAATCAAACACGGCTTCGCGGCTGATGCCTTCCGGATAGCCGCATTCGGCGGTGAACACAACATCGTTTGAGGCGAGGCCGTTTTTGACGGCGATGTCTTTGACGAGAAAACGATAGAGCGCGGGGTCGATGTCGGCGGAGGAGAAATCGCAAAAAATGACGCCGACACTTTTGTGTGTGCACTGTTTTAAAATGCCCGCAAATTCCGCGATGATGTGAAAGCGTTTGGCGAGTGTGAGCCGTGCGGGATAAACGAGCAGAATATCGCGCTGCGCAAAGCCGCTTGTTTGCAGAATTTGCCGTGCCTCGGCGCAAAGCCCAAGCGCGGGGCTGATGCTGTTGCTGACACAGGCGCAGCGGTCGATTTTGACTTGATACTGCTTTGCGATGGCGGCAAGGCCGCACTGCGTGGGGTAGAGGAAGGTGGTGTTCGGCATGGGAGAAAACATGCAGCGGATGGGCGTATCAGCATCGAGATGCGCGGCGGGCGCGGAATGGGTGAATGCCAAAAACTTGACGTTCGGCAAACTTTTTTGCGCTTCGCGAATGGCGACATTGTGCACAAGATGCACACCTTGGTATAGAATATCGTGCAGAATGCAGACGTCGACATCTTGCAAATTTTGTACGAAATCGGCGGCAATCAACGACGCTTCTTCAAAAAACGTGTCGTGAATTTTGTCCTCTGCTTTGGTATAGGTGTGCCATTTGAAAAACTGACCGTTTTTACTGTTGACAATTTTTACCCACGCGATGCGTTCGTCGGCAAAAATGCCGGTGCGCTCGGCATCCGGACAGTGTTCGCTCACGAGCATTTTCACGGAAATATTGTCTGCCAAAAGCATTTCAAGCTGCTCGCGCACGACGTTGACAAGCGAATAAACGTTCGATAAACCATTAAACATCGTTAAAATAGCGACTTTCAAGGTGTTCACTCCATTCACAGGCTGTATCTTCTTTTCATATTATATAGCGTTACGAAGTATTTCGTGACACATGGAAAGGAGAGTATCATATGGCAGTGAACTTTTGGCTTGCAAATGATTACAATGTGTTTGTAATCGGAAACCATACGCAAGGCGGCGGAAACAGCGCCACCGGCCAAGTTTGGGTGGGACAGACGGCAACATACAATGGCTACAATGTGGGCGCAGACCTTGCAATGTCGAGATTTGCCTATTTGTCGGTGCTTGGCAACATGGATATTACGGGCGGTGTGAACTACAAGGGAAGCAGCGAAATTGACGCACTGGGCACGGTGACAAAGTACACGATGACGAACAGCAACGGTGTGCCCAACCAGCCGCTGACGCTGACGTACAGACCGTGGGACGTGTATCCGTATTTTTATCTCGAAACCTCCTCTGTGGGTTGGGCGTCAATGGCAGTGAACGGCACGGCGGCGCTCGCGGGCACAACCTTGACGCTGACCGGCACAAGCACCGCACTCAACACTTTTTTACTGGACAGTGCCAATGTGGCGGGCTCCGGCTTTCCGCTGAGCACGGTAACGACGGTGAATTTGGTGATGCCGGCGGGCGCGACGGCGCTCATCAGCGTGGACGGCAATGCCATCACGCTCAACGCGTTTACGACGTTGCTGAATGGGGCTCCTATCACAAAAGCGCAAGCGGCATATGTGGCGTGGAATTTTCCGGCGGCGTTGACACTAAACTTGAACAGCAATATTTATGGCGCGTTTCTTGCACCGTATGCAACGATTTTGACGGGAAATGTGACGATTTACGGAACGATGATGTGCAAAAATTTGTCGGGCGGCCTCAATGCCGTGAACAATCCGTTTTTGGGCACACTGCCGGACTTGTATAACCCGTCTACCACGGATTCGTCCACCAGTTTTACCACGACCGCGAGCACGACCACTTCGACCACGACTACAACATCGACCACGACCACAACTTCGACTACGACCACGTCAACCTCGACCTCAACCAGCAGCACGATGAGCACCACCTGTGCGCCGCGGTGTCAGGCCATTTCGGATATCATGGAATCGGTGGCACTGGAACAGACGGCGCTGTCGCACATTCTCAACGCGGAGGGAGAAAAAATTCAAAAGGCACTCCACATGAATTTATCGCCGAAGTGTTTGCTTGCGGTGAACAAATCGGTGACCGATACGGTGGATGCCGTCACAATGTTGGAGATGGTGCTGCATGGCAAACTGGCACTTTTTGACACCTGCCTGCACTGTGAAAAAACAACAAAGCCATGATGTGACCCCGTTTTGCATCATAAACCAGACAGTGCGCTTTTTTTGCATTTTGTAGAAAAGCGCACTGTCTTTTTGTACTCTTTTTTTTGAACACTGCTATTGCAATTTGATGGGTATCTGTTATAATAAAACTACTGAGTGGGTGAATGTGGGTAAAAGTGGGTAACACAACCCGAAAGGCGGTGGCGGGAAATGCTGATTGGCGAATACAATTATGCGATTGACGACAAAGGCCGGCTGAATTTTCCTGCCAAATTCAGAGAGAGCATGGGCGCGGATTTTATTGTGACGCGCTGGCTTGACGACTGCCTTGTGGCGTTTCCGCAAACGGAGTGGGAGCGCATTTCTGCCTTGCTCAGCGAAAAAAGTATGGTAAAATCACGCGATATACAGCGGTTTTTATATGCAAGCGCCGTGGAAGAAACGCCGGACAGACAGGGACGTATCCTGTTGCCGACGAATTTGCGCGAACATGCACATCTTGATAAAGATGTGACAATTGTGGGCGTTGGCGCACACGCTGAAATTTGGAATACACAGGCATGGCAGCAGATGAACGAACGCATGCGCTCAGGCGCCATTGCCGACGCCATGGAAATGATGGACTTTTAAGCAGTGCAAAGGCCATCGATAGAAACGGAGTATGCCTTATGGGTTTTGATCATATCCCCGTCCTCCTCGCAGAATGCATCGACAATTTGGCCATCCAATCGGACGGCACGTATCTCGACGGCACTGCGGGCGGGGCGGGGCATTCAAAAGAAATTGCCAAAAAGTTGACGAGCGGCCATCTGTACAGCCTCGACCAAGACCCCGACGCAATTGCGGCGGCAACGGCGCGGCTTGCGGGGTTGCCGGCAACGGTATTGCAGAATAATTTCAGATACGCAAACGACGCGCTTGCGGGCGTGGGCGTGACGGCACTTGACGGCGCATTGCTTGATCTTGGCGTGTCATCGCATCAATTGGATGAAATTGAACGCGGGTTTTCGTATCAGGGCGACGCGCCGCTCGATATGCGCATGAGCCAAAGCGGGCCGACGGCGGCCGATTTGGTCAACAGCGAAACGCGTGAAAATTTATCGCGCATTTTAAAGGAATACGGCGAGGAGCCGTATGCGTGGCAGATTGCCGGAAAAATTGTGGCGGCGCGCGAAATATCGCCGATCATCACCACGGCACAGCTTGTGAAAGTGCTGGTTTCTGCGTTGCCGCCGGCGGTGCGCCGCAAAGAAAAAAATCCGGCAAGACGCACGTTTCAAGCATTGCGCATTGCCGTGAACGGCGAACTTGACGCGCTCAGCGAGGGGCTTGATGTCATTTTTGAGATGCTGAAACCGGGCGGTCGTTTTTGCGTGATTACGTTTCATTCGCTCGAAGACCGTCTTGTGAAACAGCGGTTTCGCAAATGGGCGACAGCCTGTACCTGCCCGCCGGATTTTCCCGTTTGCGTATGCGGCGGAAAAGCGCGGGCGATTTTGGTGACTAAAAAACCGATTGAAGCAAACGGTGCGGAACAAGATGAAAACCGACGCGCCCGCAGCGCAAAACTGCGTGTGATAGAAAAACTGTAAATTTGCGTCAAACACTATGGAGAGGAGAAAAGCCGAATGCAACAAAATGCAGCATATGATTTGGATGCCTTTGCCGCACGCGAACCGCGCGAGCGATTGCGCGTAGCGCCGCGCACCCAAAGACGTCGCCGTCTGTCGTTTATTACCTTGCGCAACATCAAATGGACTATGGTGGCCGTGATATTTTTAACACTGGTTTGCAGCGTGCTTTACTCCCAAACCACGGCCACAGAGATGGCGGGGCAAATTGCGATGCAGCAAAAAGTACTTGTGGATTTGAAAAGTGAGTATACTTATTTGAACAACGAGGTGGAAATGAAAACCAACCTTGCCAATGTGGAGGACTATGCACGTACAAAACTCGGCCTTGTGAAGATTGATAAATCGCAGGTTACTTATGTGGAACGTAAAAACGATGACGTGATTGTGCGCCCGCAAAATGAATTGCAAAAAATGTTTGGATCGGTTTCCACACAGGCGATGAGCTTTATGGAATACCTGACGCCCTAAATCAATAAGTATTATCACCGCCATTCTTTCAAAGATGGAAAATGGTCGGTGGTAATATTTTTAAATGGGCGGAAAGGGGGGCAACCTGCATGAAAAAACAAGAAGCACAGCAAGGGCCGAACCATCCGCCGGTGACACACAGTATGCGTCTGCGTGCGGGTTTTATTGCCTTGCTGTTTATTTTGGGCGGCTTTGGCACAGTGGTGTATCATCTGGTGCAATATCAAATTATCAACGACGATTATTACCGTACCAAGGCAGAGGCACAGCAACTGGACGACGAAATCATTGTGCCGCATCGCGGCACTTTGTATGACGCAAATATGAAGGTGCTTGCGTCGAGCGCGACGGTGTGGACGGTGACGGCTGACCCGCGCAGTATGCAAAAAGCCGGAACCAATGTCAACATGGTGGCCACAAAACTGGCCGAAATTTTGGGACTGCCGGTCGATGAGCTGATGGAAAAGCTCATGAAAACCGACACGAATTATCAGCTTATTCAGCGCAAAATTGAAAAGCCGGTGGCGGATCAAATTGAAGCGTGGCTGAAAGAATACAACGCATCCGAAGCCGGCAAAACAAATCCGGTGGCGGGCATCAATTTGGTGGAGGATTCCAAACGCTACTACCCATACGGAAAAATGGCCTCGAATGTTGTCGGATTCACCAATGTGGATGGCGACGGCATTGCGGGGCTTGAGCTGTATTACAACGACACACTCACCGGCACACCCGGACGCATTGTCAGCGCGAAAAATGCACTCGGATATGATATGCCGGGCGATTATAAAACCGAGCACGCGGCGCAAAACGGCAACAGTCTTGTGCTCACGATTGACGAAGGAATCCAGAGCAGCCTTGAAAAATATCTTGGCAATGCGGTGGCTGAGCACAGTGTGGGCAACCGCGGCGTAGGGATTGTGATGAACGTGAACACCGGCGCGGTGCTTGGCATGGCGACGCTGCCAACGTATGACCTCAACGACCCATACACTTTATACGATCCGGCCGTGGCGGCGGCGATTGCGGCCGTGCCGGACGAAACGGAACGCACAAAACAGCGTCAGAATGCACAGCAGAGCATGTGGCGCAACAAGGCAGTGCAAGATACCTATGAGCCGGGCTCGGTGTTTAAAGTGGTGACGGCGAGCGCGGCGCTGGATTCCGGCAAGGCGCAGCTTGAAACAAGTTTTAACTGCAGCGGCAGCATTCCGGTGGCAGATCACACCATGCGCTGTGCCAAAACGGAAGGGCATGGCACACTCGATTTTTTCGGCGGACTTGACAACTCGTGCAACCCATATTTTATTCAGCTGAGCTGGCAGATGGGCGCGGATACTTTTTGCGATTATATGCAGGCATTCGGCTTTTACGAAAAAACAGGCATCGATTTGCCGAACGAAGCGCAGAGCAACTTATATAAGCGCGATAAAATGGGCATCACAGAATTATCGTCCTCCTCATTCGGACAGTCGAGCACGGTGACGCCGCTCGCGATGATTACAGCGGTGTCGGCGGCCGTGAATGGCGGCGATTTGGTGCAGCCGTACATGGTGCAACAGGTGCTCGACAGCGACGGCAATATTCTCGAAAACCATGAAACCGTGGTGAAACGACAGGCAATTTCGGCCGAAACAAGCGCGACAATCGCAAAGCTCTTGGAAGAAAGCGTGGACGGACACCACAACAAAGCGGCATACCTTGCAGGCTACCGCGTGGGCGGAAAATCCGGCACAAGCCAAAAGCAAAGCGTGATTCTCGGCAACGAAGACGACCATTTGCGCATTGCCTCCTTTGTGGGGTTTGCACCGGCCGATGACCCGCAGGTGGCGGTTTTGATTGTGCTTGACGAGCCGAACAGCCCGACAGGCAGCTCCTACGGCGGTGCGCTGTGCGGCCCTGTGGTGCGCAATGTTTTGGCGGATGTTATGCCGTATTTGAACGTGGAGGCGCAATATTCAGAGGCCGATAAAGCAACGATGGAAACACCGATTCCGGCTGTGACCGAGAAAACGGTTTCGGAGGCGGAGGCAGCACTCAACGCCATTGGCTTCAATTATAAAGTGAATGGCGCAGGAGATAAAATCACCTATCAATATCCGGCGGCGGGCACGCTGCTGCGCAGACAATCCACCGTGATTTTGTACACGGAGGAGGGCAGCGAGGGCGCGATGGTCGTTGTGCCGGACGTGGCGAACACCAGTATGAAAATTGCGACAGAACGCATTAAAATGACCGGACTGAACGTCAATCCGGTGGGCATTACGAGTGATGGCGCTGGGGTGCGCGCGGTGATGCAGGATATTCCGGCAGGCACCGAAGTACCGCAGGGCACAGTGGTGACGGTGACGTTCCACGATATGACTGCAACAGACTAAAAAAGGGGGGCTTTCGTTTGAAACCGGAGCTGTTATTTGAGGGGATTGTGTATGAGGGGATGTTGCCGCAGGGTGACATTTGCCTTGTGACACAGGATTCACGTCGCGTTTCGGCAGGTGCTGTATTTGTGTGCGCAAAAGGGCAGACGAGCGACGGACACGATTATGCGCAAAAGGCGCTGGACGCCGGCGCGGCTTGTGTGGTGACAGAGCACGCGATGGGACTTGCGCGTGAAATTACAGTGGAAAACGGACGAAAGGCATATGCACTTTTGTGCGCCAACTACTTTGGAAATCCCGCGAAAAAGCTGCGTCTTGCGGCGGTGACGGGCACGAACGGAAAAACCACCGTCACGACGTTGATGAAGCAGGTGTTTGAGCAGAACGGCCACAAAGTGGGGCTGATGGGCACGATTCACACCGAAATTGACACCATGGAAGTGCCCGCGAAATACACAACGCCCGAAGCGTGGGATTTGCACGCGCTACTTGCGCGCATGGTGGCGGCGGGATGTGACATCGCGGTGATGGAGGCGAGCAGCCAAGCGCTTGACCAGATGCGGCTGTGGGGATTGACGTTTGAAGTGGGTGTGTTCACCAACCTAACGCAGGATCATCTCGATTATCATAAAACATTTGAAAACTATTTTGCCGCGAAAAAAAGCCTTTTTGCGCAGGTAAAAACGATGATTGTGAACGTGGACGACGCATACGGACGCCGCCTTGTGGCAGACTGCGCGGTGGAAAACACGATTACCGTTTCGGCCAAAGATGATATGGCCGATTACACCGCACATAATTTGGAACTTTCGGCGGCAGGCGTAAAATTTGAGATGGTGGGCAAAAACTTTATTCAGCGCATTAAATTTCCGATGCCGGGCGATTATTCCGTTTACAATGCGCTGTGCGCGGCGGCGGCGGCCATCGCCATGGGCATTGCACCGGCCGACACGGCAAAAGCACTGTCCACTTCACACGGCGTGCGTGGTCGATGCGAGGTGCTGTACCACGGCGATTTTACGATTTTGTGCGATTTTGCGCACACGGGCGATGCCATTGAAAAAGTGCTGAGCGGCATTGCACCCTTTGTGAAAAATCGCTTTTTGGTGCTGTATGGCTGCGCGGGTGAACGAGATGCCAAAAAACGGCCGCTGATGAGCGCCGCAGTTGTAAAGTATGCTGATTTTGCAATTTTAACGTCGGATAATCCCCGCAAAGAGAATCCTTATGATATAATAAAAGACGCTGAGCCAACTTTAAAGGCCGCAAAACTTCCGTATCTTGTGGAAGTGGAGCGCCGCGCCGCTCTGCACAAGGCCATGGAGCTTTTGCAGCCGGGCGACGTGCTGATGCTATGCGGAAAAGGCCATGAGGATTATCAGGTAATTGACGGTGTGACAATCTATTTAGACGAACACCGCATTGTGACGGATTGGCTGCGCAGCAAAAATCTCGTACAGTGAAACCGCGTAAAAACGGAATCAATGCGCGCTAAAGTGAGGAAATAAACATGCAGGCAACAGCAGCAAATTTATTGCTTGCGGGTGTGGGCACACTGCCCCGAAATCCGCAAATTACCTCGGTGGCCACCGACAGCCGCGCGGTGCAAAGCGGCAGCCTTTTTGTGTGCATCGAGGGCGAAAAAACAGACGGACACCGCTATGCCGCAGCCGCACTCAAAGACGGCGCGGTCGGCATTGTGGCACAGCACGCGGTGGCGGGTGTGTCGGCAGAACAAACGGTGCTTGTGGAAAATCCGCTTGACGCCATGATTGCCATTGGCGGGAATTATCGCGCGCAGTATACGCCGTGCCTTGTGGGCGTGACGGGCAGCGTGGGCAAAACGACAACCAAAGAATTTTGCCATGCGGTGTTTTCGGCATTCGGCAAAACGCTCAAAACCGACGGCAATGCCAATAACGAAATCGGTGTGCCGCGCACGCTTTTGCGGCTTGACGAAAGCATCGAATATGCCGTGGTGGAAATGGGTATGCAGGGCATGGGCGAGATTGAAAAATTGACGCTGACCGCAAAACCGGCGGGCGCGATTATCACGTGCATCGGCGTGTCGCATCTGGAACAGCTTGGCACACGCGCAAATATTTTAAAAGCAAAAATGGAAATTTGCGACGGCATGACGGACGGTGCGCCGCTTGTATTAAACGGCGATGACGAATATTTGATGAAGGCGCAGATACCTTCGCATGTAAAACCGGTGTATTTCGGCATTAAAAATTTAAAAGCAGACGTGACGGCGCGGGAAATTTCAGGCGGGCCGCAGGGCACGCGCTTTACACTGCAAGACCGGCTTTATGGCAGTTTTGCGGTGTCGATTCCCGCAATGGGGCTGCACAATGTGCGCAACGCGCTGAGCGCGTATACGCTGGCAACGCGTCTTGGCCTTGACGCAAAAGAGGCCGCAGTCGCGCTTTCGAATTATAGAACCACAGGGCATCGACAAAATATGGTGGTGCATGACGGCGTGACCGTGATTGAAGATTGCTACAATGCAAGCCCTGACAGCATGCGTGCGGCGCTTGAAACTTTGGCGGCATATCCGGCAAACGGACGGCGCGTGGCGGTGCTTGGCGATATGTTTGAGCTTGGTAGCATCACACAGCAGGCGCATCGCGAGGTGGGCGATTTGGTCGGCGCAAACAGCGTGAGCTTTTTGTTGACGGTGGGGGAGGCCATGCGCTTTGCCCATGCGCGCGCACAGAGCCTTGGCGTGCCGGCAACGCATTGTGCCACCAAAGATGACGCACTTGCACTGCTGAAAAACTATTGCCGCGCGGGCGATGTGGTGCTTGTGAAAGCGAGCCATGGCATGGCGTTTGAAACCATTTTAGAGGGATTTTACGGAAAGGAAAGTGTGTAAAAATGGAAAAATATGCACTGACGGCCGCGGCATTTGTGGCGCTTTTCGTGACGGCACTTTCCGGATTTTTGGTCATTCCGTGGTTGCGCAAGTTGCATTTTGGGCAGACCATCAAGGAAATCGGCCCAACATGGCACGAGAAGAAAAACGGCACGCCCACGATGGGCGGCTTGACGTTTTATCTCGGTGATACGCTCGGCATTGTGGCGGGGTATGCGATGCTTGTCATCAGCGCACCGACGCTGTTTTCACAAATTTGGTCGACGGAAACCGTCAATTTGCTGATTGCCGTGCTCACGACATTTGCGTTCGGCCTTGTCGGGTTTGCCGACGATTACATCAAAGTGATTAAAAAACGCAATCTCGGCTTGTTGGCACGGTATAAAATTGTGCTGCAAATTATCATTACCACAGCGTTTTTGATGTCGCTGTACCTCAATGGCACACTCACGACGCTTGTGCAGTTGCCGTTTTTCGGCGTGGTGGATTTTGGCTATTTTTACTATCCCATTTCCTATGTTTTAATCATCGGCATTGTGAATGCCGTCAATTTGACCGACGGCATTGACGGCCTTGCGTCGAGCGTGACGTTTCTTGTGATGCTTGGCTTTATGTTTGTGGCCGGCCTTTTGGGGTATACTACCATCGCACTGTTTAGCGCCGCGATTGCCGGCGGCTGTGCCGGATTTTTGAGTTGGAACTTTTATCCCGCCAAAACGTTTATGGGCGACACGGGCAGCATGTTTCTCGGCGGCGCGGTGATGGCGGCGGCCTACTGTATGGGACGGCCGGAACTGCTTCTTTTCTTCGGTTTTGTGTACATTTGTGAGGCGCTCAGCGTGATGATGCAGGTGACGTATTTTAAATTGACGCACGGCAAACGCATCTTTAAAATGAGCCCCATTCATCATCATTTTGAAATGTGCGGGTGGAGCGAAATTAAAATTGTGTGCACGTTCAGCTTTACGGCACTCGTTTTTATTGGCATCGGCTGTTTGTATGTCTATCTAAATTAAGGAGGCTGTTATGCCTGAAGCCGCGAAAAAATTGCAACAAAAAGCGCAGCAGCACACGCGCAAAAGGCTTGGCATCGACTGGCCGTTTGCCATTATCGTATTGATACTTTTGGCATTTGGCCTTGTGATGCTGTTCAGCGCGAGTTATGCCATGGGATTTTATCGCTTTGGCGACAGCTATGTTTTTATCCGGCAGCAGGCGGTTTTTGCCATGATGGGCATCGCTGCAATGATTGTTGCCTCTATGGTGGATTATCATACATGGCATAAATTTGCGTGGCCCGTGATGGGGGTCACGCTGTTTTTGCTTGTGCTTGTGCTTTTTATGGAAGAACTGAATGGTGCAAAGCGCTGGATTTTTCTGCCGTTCGGCGGCACGATTCAGCCGTCGGAAGTGGCCAAATTTGCCGTGATTGTTTTGTTTGCACATATCATTTCGGTCAATGCCGACAAGATGAAAACCTTTGCCTACGGTGTGGCGCCGTTTTTGCTGATTCTCGGCGTGATTGCCGGTTTGATGCTGCTTGAACCGCATTTGTCGGGGCTGCTTGTCATCGGTGCCATTGGCGCGATTATGATGTACATTGGCGGCACGGGGTTGCTTTGGTTCGGCCTTGCCCTTGGGCTTGGCATAGTGGGCGTTGCGGGCGCGGTGATTTTAATGCCGGATTTGGTGCCATATGCGATGTCACGCGTGGAAAGCTGGCAAGACCCGTTTGCAGATGCACTGGGCAAGGGGCATCAAATTATTCAAAGCCTGTACGCCATCGGGTCGGGCGGATTATTCGGGCGCGGCATCGGCAATTCTCTGCAAAAACATCTCTATGTGCCGGAACCGCAGAACGATTTTATTTTTTCAATTTTATGCGAGGAATTAGGGTTCATCGGTGCGGTGCTCGTGATTTTATTGTTTATTGCGCTGTTTTTGCGCGGCCTTCACATCGCGTATCACGCCAAAGATAAATTCGGCTCAATGCTTGTGGTGGGCATTGTGGTGCAGGTGACTTTGCAGGCACTTTTGAACATCGCCGTGGTGACGAAAACCATCCCGAACACCGGCATCAGCTTGCCGTTTTTTTCCTATGGAGGCACATCGCTGATGATGCTGCTCGGCGAAATGGGCATCGTGCTTGCTGTTTCAAGGCAAGCCGCAAACGAAAAAACATGAAACGGAGATTGAAATGCGTATTTTGATTGCCGCCGGCGGCACTGCCGGACATATCAACCCCGCGCTTGCGATTGCAAGTGTCATCAAAGAACACTGTCCGGACGCGGAAATTCATTTTGCGGGACGCAAAAAAGGCATGGAATACGGCCTTGTGACAAAGGCGGGCTATGCGTTTCATCCCATTGAAGTGAACGGCATTCAGCGCCATCTCACACCAAAAAATATTGCGCGTAATGTGGTGTCGGTGTATCATTTGGCACTGGCTGTGCCGCGTGCGAACGCAATTTTGAACGAACTTGAGCCGAATCTTGTGATTGGCGCGGGCGGGTATGTCAGCGGGCCTATTTTGCAGGCGGCCGCACGCAAGGGCATCAAAACGGCCATTCATGAGCAAAACGCGTTTCCGGGCGTGACGAATAAAATACTCGCACGCGGCGCAGATGCGGTGTTCGCCGCGATGCCCGACGCCGTGGAACGTCTTGGCGTACCGGAAAAAACGACCGTGGTGGGCAATCCGGTTCGCGCGGAAATGTTCACGCAGAACCGCGCCGCCGCACGCAAGGAAATTGGCGCAAAAGATGGGCAGACGGTGATTCTTTCATTCGGCGGCAGCCTCGGCGCACAGCGCATCAACGAAGTGATTGCCGATTTGGCGCAGTGGGAAATCGCAAACCGCGATTTTCTACATATCCATGCGACGGGTAGCATTGAAAAAGATGATTTTGCATGTTTGGCCAAAGAAAAAGGCATCGACGGCAGCGAAAAATTCGAATTTCGCGAATATATCGACGATATGCCGGCGAAACTGGCGGCGGCGGATTTGGTCATCAGCCGCGCGGGTGCGCTGACGCTCGCTGAAATTTCGGCGGTGGGCAGGGCGGCAATTTTGATTCCCTCGCCGAACGTGGCGGAAAATCATCAATATTATAACGCGATGCAATTGCAAAAACTGGGCGCGGCACTGGTGGTGGAGGAGAAAAACCTCACGGGCGAAACACTGATTGCACTGGTGGACGGCTTGACGAAAGACCCCGCAGAATTGCTCGTGATGGGCACAAAAGCAAAGGCACTCAGCAATCCGGACTCTCTTGAAAAGATATGGAAAACATTGGAAACACTGCTTTAAAAGCAATTGTTTTGCCTGTTTTCACACGAAAACGCATTTTCGCATACGATAGAGTAATCTTGAGTGAAGCGAGGTGCGTAGTATGGATGCTTTTTCCATTGAAGGCGGGCAGCGCCTGTTTGGTACAGTGGCGATTCCGGGCGCAAAAAACAGCGTGCTGCCGATGCTTGCGGCCGCTATTTTGTGCAGAGGAACCGTGCGGCTTTATCATGTGCCGCAACTGTCGGACGTGGCGGCGTCTTTACAGATATTGGACAGTTTGGGCTGTGTAACACAGATTGAAAAAGACGTGGTTACGGTGGTATCGGGCGATTTATCGTCGAGTGTCGTGCCGCCGCAGCTCATGCGTGCGATGCGTTCGTCGGTGTTTTATTTGGCGCCGCTGCTTGCGCGCACCGGCGTTGCCGTCATCACACAGCCGGGCGGTTGCAAGCTTGGCGCACGGCCGATTGATTTGCATCTCGCCGGCCTTGCCGCGATGGGTGCACGCATTGTGCAGGAAGGTGAGCAAATTACGCTCACAGCGCCGTTTGGCTTGTATGGCACGGATTTTACGTTGCGCTTTCCAAGTGTGGGCGCGAGCGAAACCCTGTTGATGGCGGCGGTGACGGCGCGCGGCAATACCGTGTTGCGCAATGTGGCCACGGAACCTGAAATTGCCGACCTTGCGCGATTTTTACAGGGCGCAGGCGCACGCATCAGCGGCATCGGCACACGCACACTGTCCATCATCGGGCAAGATTTTTTACTGGGCGCACAGCACACCGTGTGTCCTGACCGCATTGTGGCCGCGACGGTTTTATGTGCGGTGGCGGGGTGCGGCGGTGAAGTGCGGCTGACACGGTGCAATCCCGCACATCTGACGCGAATTTTAGAAGTTTTGCGCCGTGCAGGCTGTGGTTGCTGTGCGGGCGGCGGTCATATGATGATTGCATCAAACGGCCGGCTGACGATGCCGACGGCACTGGATTCCGGCGTATATCCGGCTTTTCCCACGGACGCGCTGCCCCTTTTATGTGCGGCGCTGCTGCGTGCAAAAGGCAAAGGCGCGTTTACGGATACGGTGTTTGAAAATCGATTTGCCTGCGCAAAAGGCTTTGCGGCACTTGGCGCGGATGTGGGGGTGAAGGGCGCGGCGCTCACGATGCGTGGCGTGCCCGCATTGCGCGGTGCTGATTTATATGCCGACGATTTGCGCGGCGGCGCGGCGCTGTGTCTTGCGAGCATGATGGCGCAGGGAACGAGTACGGTTGATAACACGGCGCTGATTGGCCGTGGGTATGAAGATTTTGCCGCACTGTTTGCATCGCTTGGTGCGAAAATTACGCGGCAATGATGGAGAATGTACGCACTTATTAAAATAAAGACAGAGAAAGGAGGCGCTTTTTTTGGCAAAACAGACACCGAAACGCAGTCAATTTCCGACAGAAGCGCCTTCCGCTAAAAAAACGCCGCAGCGGCCGGTGTATGATTTTCAAACGTCGGGTGCACAGACGGGGCGCGCAAAACAAACAAATCGGCTTGTGTACGATTATAAAAAAGAAACCGAAAAGCGTGTGCCCATGCAGCGCATGCCGGAAACGCCGATTGAAACGCGTGTACAGCAGACGGCACCGCCGCAGCCTGCGCCCGAAAAGGCGCATGCGTTGTTTGACCAAAAGCAAGCGCTGCCGCCCACCCGAAAAGCGCGGCAGGGAGGCATGCAGCAGATGGTGCTGCCGCTCGGCACGGTGCACACGCAACAACAGCCGCCGCCGCGACAGACACCGCCGCGACAAACACAAAAAGAGCCGCAACAAAGCAATGCACAAACGAATGCGGCACCGAAAAAAGGCGCAACGCAACAGCAGAGTGCGCCGCCTAAAAAATCGCCTAAAAAACCGCTTACGTATGGAGAGGCACGCCGCCGCCGTCGCAATCGCAACTTGCTGGCTGTTTTTGCGGTGGTGCTTGTGCTTGCGGTGGGGGTTGTGCTGTCTTTCACGGTGCTGTTTAAAATTAAAACAATCACGATAACGGGGGATGTGCCGTATACGCAAGAAGAAATTCGGGCGAAATTTGAACGGCAGCCGGGGGATAATTTGTTCAGTTTTAAAACGCAAACGGCACAAAACGCACTGACAACGGCTTTGCCGTATCTTGAAAAAGTGACCATCAAACGACGCTTGCCCGATCGAGTGGAAATTGACGTGACGGCGGCGACGGAAACGTACAAGCTCAACAGCGCAGCCGGATGGCTTGTGCTCAGCGGCTCGTTTAAAGTGCTGCGCGTGGAGGCGCAACCGCCGACGGAACTTGTGTTGCTGATGGGTGCGGACGTCGAAAATCCTGTGCCGGGGATGCCGTTGACGCTCAAAGATGCGGCAAAAATGGATATTTTGCGCACGCTGAGCCGTGTGCTTGGCGGACAGGCATTTGCACCCATTTATGAAATTGATGTGACCAATCCGCTGGAGCTGTCTTTTTTGTATGACAATCGCATTCGCGTATTGCTTGGCACCACCAATGAATTGGAAGCAAAAATTGAATGGGCAAAATATTTGTGCGTGCCGGGCACAAGCGATGAGAGCCGCGCCGCGACAGACCGCGGCACGCTAGACGTGAGCAGCCGCAACGCAGAGGGCCGATTGAAAGCAGGCTGGATTGCGGGCGCATTATAAGATAGTAGCTTTCCGAAAATTGATGTTATTTTGCAGTTTGCGAAACTGCTTTCGTTTCCCGTATGGGGCAACTCTATGTGAAATCACATTACGATAAATCGGCGATTTGCGGTATAATTTACAGCTTATTTGATAAAACACTTGAATTTATTCGCATTATCTGTTATTCTAATATATAATGCATACTGCATAAATTGTCTTTAGGGGGAATCTTTCGTGGCGTTTATCCTCGACGAAGAATTACAGAATATAACCAACATCAAAGTGGTTGGTGTGGGCGGAGGCGGCGGAAATGCCGTCAATCGCATGGTACAAAGCGGCCTGCGCGGCGTGGAATTCATCAGCATGAATACCGACCAACAAGCGCTTTTTGCTTCGCAAGCGACACAAAAAGTACAGCTTGGCGCAAAATTAACAAAAGGCCGCGGTGCGGGCGCAGATCCGGAAATCGGGCAGCGCAGCGCAGAGGAAAGCCGCGATGAAATAGCTACTGCGCTCAAGGGTTCGCAGATGGCGTTTATTACTGCGGGCATGGGCGGCGGCACCGGCACCGGTGCGGCACCGGTGGTGGCGGAAGTTGCCAAAGAGCTTGGCATTCTCACGGTGGGCATCGTGACAAAACCGTTTGCATTTGAAGGCAAACGCAAAATGAATATGGCTGAAATCGGCATTTCCGGCTTACTGGAGCGTGTCGATTCCTTGATTGTGATTCCGAATGAGCGCCTAAAACGCATCAGTCAAGAAAAAATCACACTTGCCAATGCATTTGAAGCGGCGGATAACGTGCTGCGCCAAGGTGTGGAAAGTATTTCTTCCCTCATCAATGTTGCCGCATTTATCAACCTCGATTTTGCGGACGTGCGCAGCATCATGAAAGATGCGGGCTATGCACACATGGGCGTTGGCGCGGCAAAAGGCGTCAACAAAGCGGAGGATGCGGCGAATGCGGCAATCTCGAGCCCGCTGCTTGAAACCAGCATTGCCGGCGCGCGTGGCGTCATTATCAATATCACTTCATCGCCGGATATCGGCCTTGACGATGTTGAAAAAGCAGCTACTTTAATCACCAATTCGGCACATCCCGATGCCAATATCATTTGGGGTGCTGCGTTTGATGAAAGCCTCAAAGACGAAATGCATATCACGGTTGTGGCCACAGGCTTTGACGTGATGGACGGTGCGATGCCGGCCATGGCAGCATCGACCGGCTATGACAAAGTGAATGTGACATTCGCAAGCGAAACAGCACAGGTGATGCCGGCACAAGTTGCCCCACCCATGCCTGTGGTACCGGCACCGGTGCAGCAACCGACACCTACCATGCAAGATGACGACAATACTTATTTTGATGACATTTTGGGTTTGCTGTCGAACCGTGGGCACAACTAAAGGCAACGGAAAATATTGCTTGAATTACACGATGCATCTATAAAATAAAACAACAGGCGAAGCCATTTTGATTGGCTTCGCCTGCTTCTTTTTTAAAAAAAGCATTCCTTTTTGATGCGCATTGTGTTATAATACAAATTAAGAATGTATTCCTATGCGCAAGGAGGGGTAGCCTGTGCCCGAAAATCAGAATAATCGCAGTTTTCAGGGCGATGCTACGTCTATTTCAGAGCAAAACGTCTTTCACAGCGAGATGTTTGGCTTTAAGCGGGATGAAGTGCTTGCGTGCATAGAACGCTTGACAAAAGAAAATATGGAAAAAGCACAGTCGCTTGAAACAACCATTGCCGAGTTGCAAGAGCGGCTTTCAAACGCGGAACGCGATAATGAAACTTTATTGCGCAAAACAAAAGAAGTGTGCGCCGACCTGACTGCGGAGCACACGCGTGCAGACGCCGCATTGGCGCAGGTGAACACCTTGCGTGCGGAAATTGATAAGGCCAACGACGCGCTGACACAGGTGCGTAGCCAACTTGCCATCAAGGAACAAGAGGCGATGAGCCTCAAATCGGACAATGCAAGGCTGAACAACACGGTCAACTCACTCACGGCAAGCATGGCCGATTATGAGAGCAACAAAGAACGTCTGGAACAAAAAGTGCTGATGGCACGCGCGGAAGCAGACGATGCACTTGCAACGGCAAGGCAGCGTGCCGATGCCATGCGCCGCGAGAGCGAAGCGCAGGCAATGGTGACAAAGGCCAAGGCTGAGGATGAGGCACGCATCATTACCGCACAGGCGCGTCAACAGAAAACAGACACCAAAAAGATGATTACCGATTCGGCTGACAATATCGCCGCCAGTATTGTGGTACTGAAATCACAATTGGCCGCTGTGGACGAGAAAATACTCGCCGCAACAGGCAATCTCCAAAAAGCCACGGGCTGTATCTCTGCAGCGCTTGGCAACACGGAAAAAGACCTTGTGATGCTTGGAGTACAAATGGAAAAATTTCCGACGCCGATTCCGCCCGTGGTGCCCACACAGCCTTTGCAGTCTGCACCGCCACCGAGGATGCAGCAGCCTGAAATGCCGATGCAACAGCAGCCGGCGCCGGTGCTGAACTATACGCAAGATCCTGCGCGGCAAAATGAACTGCACGCACAACAGCGTGCGGCATATACACAGAACTATGATGTGTATGACGAACAGCGTTTTGCGTATGAAGCGCAGCAACGCGCGGAGTATGAACGTCAGCAGCAACAACAGGCGGCGGCATATTATGCACAGCAACAGCGCGAGGCCTATGAAGCAGAGCAACGTGCGGCATATGCGCGGATGCAACAGGAACAGTATGATCGGCAGATGCGCGAAGCCTATGACCGGCAAATGCAGCAGGCATTTGAGCAGCGTCAACGTGAAGTATATGACAAAATGCAGCGCGAAGCATATGAAAAACAGCAGCGCGAAGCGTTTGAACAGCAACAACGCGCCGACTATGAGCGGCAGATGCGTGAAGTGTATGAAGCGCAGCAACGTGCGGCGTATGAGCGCACACAGCGCGAGGCACACGCACAGCAAACCACCGGTGTGTATGGCCAGTTGCCGACAAGCCCTGTGTTTGGCCAACCGCATATGCCACAGCCGATGCCGTTTGCACCGTTCCCGCAGGCGACACCTACTTATACACAGCCTGTGTATGCACAGCAAACATATCCGGCCGCGCCGGCATATGCGACACAACCGCAAAACACACCCATCGCAAGCAATTATGTGCCGCGCCCCGCGCCCATTGCCGCAGGACCGGTGGAAAGTTATTCCGAGCCGCCGGTGATGATGCAACAGGAAATGGGCACTGCCGGATTGGCCGGCGCATCGACAATGCCACGCACGGCACAGCCGTATGCGCAGACACCGCCGCCATATGTACCGGTGCAAACTGCGGCGGCATCGTATACACCGCCGATTGCGACACAAAACGCACCGTATCTTTCACAGACACCGCCGGCGCAAGCGTATGCGCCGTATTCTGCACCGGCAGCACCGGCATCACAGCCGGTTCGCCCCGCACAGACGCAAACGCCGCCCGCGCAAACATATGAACCCTATTCTGCACCGGCAGTACCGGCATCACAGCCGGTTCGTCCTGCACAGACGCAAACGCCGCCGATGACACCGCCGCCCGCGCCGCAGATACCGGCACAAGCACCGTATACCCCGCCGGTTGAAACGCCGCTTGCACCGGTGCCGCCGCAGCCGGCGCCGGTAGCGCCCGCACCGCTTGCACAACAAAATGTGCCGTTTGCACAGCAGCAAGCGTTTTCGGCACCGAAGGGGACACCGCCTATCACACCGGCGCAGCAAAAACGCACGGTGCAGCCGCGACGCAATCCGGTGGCACGTCCGCGCGCCACATTGTCGGACACGTTGTTTGACGGCCTGTCGAGCCTTTTGAATAATACCAATCCAAAATAAAAGCATCCGCAGCGAGTGATGTTTTATTTAAAAATCAATCATCAAAACGCCTGTGGATAACACAGGCGTTTTTGCATAAAATAAATTTGAAAAAAGGCTTGCTTTAATTATACCGAAATGGTATAGTATGGATAGAGAAGCAATGAACCTATCACTCTTATAAAAAAGGAGATTATTATGTCTTTAGAAATTACAAAATCCAATTTTGACACAGAAGTGTTGCAAAGCACATCCCCGGTACTTGTTGATTTTTGGGCGCCGTGGTGTGGCCCGTGCCGTATGCTCGGCCCTGTGATTGAACAAATTGCAGCGGAAAACGATGCCATCAAAGTCGGTAAAATCAATGTGGACGAACAGCAGGCATTGGCGCAACAGTTCGGCGTGGCCACGATTCCGACCGTGATTGTGTTCAAAAACGGCAAAGAAGCCGGCCGCAGTGTTGGGCTTGTGCCGAAAGAAAAACTGCTCGCACTCGTATAATGCAAAAAAACAGGGCGGCCGTTCCCATTTGGGATTGGCCGCCCTGTTTTTTGATGTGTCAAGTGCGAGGGACGTTGCTGGTGCCTTTTTCCACAAGATAAGTGGCTTCAAGGTCCGCCAAATGCAGTTTGACCGCAAGCGGGTATTCGTCGTATGCATTGCTGATGGCATAACTGCCGCCGCGCACGGCATCGTCGAATCCACCCATATGCCAACGAATGGCAATGGCCTCTGCCGGTTTTAAACGAATGAAACGCTCGATTAAATACACGCTTTTTTCACCGTGACCGAATGGGAATGCATCCTGCACGTTGAATGTCGGCACTTTTTCCCACTGGCCGGTGGTTTCGTTTTTGACATTGCGAAAGCCGGCTTTGTAGTAGTTTGCCTTGCATAAATCGTGCAAAAGGGAAATGAGCGTGAAGCTTTCCAGATTGTCACCCTCGGCGAAAAACTTGTCTTTCAGCACATGATAGACGTTGAGGCTGTGCATGACAAGGCCGCTCTCGCATGCGCCGTGAAAACGGGTGGAGGCGGGGGCGGTGTAAAAATCGGTGGTTTCAAGCCAATCGAGCAATTGTTTTGCGCCGGCTCGTGTGACATTCGCGGTGAAGATGTCGATAAATTCTTGTTTGTAGCTCATGATTAAATCTCAAGGTCATTCAAAATGCCTTTTAAAATTGCAATTTCGTCGTGCGTCAGGCTGATGCCTTTGCCCATTTTTGTGCCGTCGGGTGACCAATCGCGAATGTCATACTTCGGCTCGCGCTCGTTCCAACTCACCATATTGAGCTGACGTTCCCAGCCATTGGGGTTTTGAGAGAGCACTGCGACGCGCTCCGTGATTTCATATTTAAATTCTGCCATTTTGTAGTACCATCCTATTCTATATATTCTATTGTGAGCTTCTTTATTTTAAAGGATATACGCGCAAATTGCAAGTGTCGCTTTGAAAATTGAAAAAACAAGCGAGAATAATCGAAAAAGTGTTGACATCACTGCCGCGAACCATTATAATAATAAAGCACTCGGCAATCGCCTTGTGTGTAATGCGGAATTGTGTAACGGTAGCACCTGCGACTCTGACTCGCATCGTGAGGGTTCGAATCCTTCTTCCGCAACCAGAGTCGGTAACCATGTTGCCGATTTCTACGGGGTGTAGCGCAGCTGGTAGCGCGCTGCGTTCGGGACGCAGAGGCCTGGAGTTCGAATCTCCACACTCCGACCACGCATTTGGCAGTTGGCAAGCAAAGCGAGCCTATCCCCGCAGGGGACGCCAAAGGAAAAGCAGTTCGTTTTTGCATCGAATAGATGCGAAAATGGGCTGCTTTTGTTTTGGTGCTGCCAAAGCGGTTCGCAGCGCAGCGGAGAACAGTCCTATCAAAAGTTGTTTTTAGCACAGCGCTAATCTTTGAGCCGCAAGGGCATCTATTTCGTCAAGCAAACCAAAAGACCTGTTTTCCACACAGTGGAAGATAGGTCTTTTTTGATTTGCGGCGGCAAAAGTGTTGACAAAACGTGTGCGGCGCGGTACGCTTAAAACAAGAAAAAACGCATAGGGAGGTTTTTGCATGAAAAAGAGAGTGGGCATTTTGACATCGGGCGGCGATTGTCCGGGACTGAACGCGACAATTCGCGGCGTGGCAAAAGCGCTGTATGAGCGGTTTGGCAGCGACGTTGAAATTGTGGGCATTTTGAATGGCTACGACGGCCTCATCACCGGCAATTGGCGCGAGATGAAATCGTATGAATTTTCGGGCATTCTCACTGTGGGCGGCACGATTCTTGGCACAAAACGCACGCCGTTTAAATTGATGACTGTGATTGGCGATGACAAAGTAGACAAAGTAAGCGCCATGAAAAAAACCTATAAAGATGCAAAACTGGACTGTTTGCTTTGCCTTGGCGGCAATGGCACACACAAAACGGCCAATTTGCTCAGCGAAGAAGGCCTCAATATCATCGGCCTGCCAAAAACAATCGACAACGATATTTACGGCACGGACGTGACCTTTGGTTTTCACACAGCGGTGGACATCGCAACGGAAGTGATTGACCGCATCCACACCACGGCATCGAGCCATCGTCGCTGTATGGTGATTGAAATTATGGGCAATAAGGCCGGCTGGCTGACGCTGTATTCCGGCATTGCGGGTGGCGCGGACATTATTTTGATTCCGGAATTGCCGTACAACATCGACAATGTGTGCGAGGCCATTCAAAAGCGCAACGAAAACGGTAAGACCTTCTCGATTTTGGCCGTGGCGGAGGGCGTGTATGACGTCGGCGAAGCGGCCATGAAGAAAAAAGACCGTTTGCGGGCGCGGACGGAACGCGGCGAAGTGACCGCGACCAACCGTATCGCAAAACAAATTGAAGAAGCCACCGGTTTTGAAACGCGGATGTGCGTGCCCGGACATATGCAACGCGGCGGCAGCCCATCGGCGTATGACCGCGTGCTTGCCACACAGTTTGGCGCATATGCCGCAAAACTGGTGGAGGCCGACCATTACGGCGTGGCGGTGGCTATGAAAAACAATATCGTGTGTGAAAATCCGCTCAAAGAGGTGGCAGGCAAATCAAAGCTTGTGCCGGAAACCTGCGATATGCTGACTGTGGCACGGCGCATGGGTGTATCGCTCGGCTAAACTGCGGATTGACAAAGGCGGAAAAAAACGATACAATAAAAAGATAAAATGCAATGAGAAAGAGTGTGCGCGGCAGGGCGTTTTTCAAAGAGAGCGGCTTTGGGGTGAGAGAGCTGCAAAAATGCGCTGTGCACTGTCGCTTTGGAGCAGAAATGATGAAACGGTATCTTGAGTACTGTGCGTAGTTGTTTTCGTTTGCCCGCGTTAAGGGTTCAAGTGGCCACGTTGTGTGGCAATTTGGGTGGTACCGCGGTAATTTTGCCGTCCCATACAGGTTTTGTATGGGACGGTTTTTTGTTTTCAAAAAACAGACGGAGGATTTTATGAAAGAACTTGAGAAAATTTACAATCCGAAAACGGTGGAGGACAGCATCTATCAAACGTGGATGGACAAACGCTATTTTCACACAGAGCGTGACGCGCGCAAAAAGCCGTACACAATTGTGATGCCGCCGCCCAACGTGACGGGTCAACTGCATATGGGTCACGCCATGGACGAAACATGGCAGGATATTTTAACACGCTTTAAACGTATGCAAGGTTATGCGGCGCTATGGGTGCCCGGCACAGACCATGCGTCGATTGCCACCGAGGCCAAAGTGGTGGCAAAGATGAAAAGCGAAGGATTGACGAAAGCCGACCTCGGCCGTGACGGCTTTTTGGAACGCGCGTGGGAATGGAAAACACAATACGGCGGACGCATTGTGGAACAATTGAAAAAACTCGGATGCAGCTGTGACTGGGAGCGCGAACGCTTTACGATGGACGACGGTTGCAGCGACGCGGTGCTTGAAGTATTTAAACGACTGTATGACAAAGGACTGATTTATCGCGGCGAGCGCATCATCAACTGGTGCCCGCACTGCAAAACGTCCATCTCGGATGCCGAAGTGGAATATGAGGATCAAGACGGCTTTTTCTGGCATTTGAAATATCAGATTGCCGGCACAGACGATTTTGTGGAGCTTGCGACGACGCGTCCGGAAACGATGCTTGGCGACACGGCCATTGCAGTGCATCCCGACGACGAACGCTACACGCATCTGCACGGCAAAAACGTGATTTTACCGCTTGTGGGCAAAGAAATACCGGTGGTGACGGACACGTATGTGGACATTGCGTTCGGAACAGGTGTTGTGAAAATTACACCGGCACACGACCCGAACGACTTTGAAGTAGGACAGCGCCACAATTTGCCCATCATCAAAGTGCTCACGGACGATGCACATATGACGGACGACTGCGGCAAATATGCGGGCATGGATCGCTATGAAGCACGCAAAGCCATTGTGGCGGATTTGACGGCGGGCGGCTATCTTGCAAAAGTAGAACCGCATGCGCACAATGTGGGCACGTGCTATCGCTGTGGCACAACCGTGGAACCGATGGTGTCGAAACAGTGGTTTGTGAAGATGGTGCCGCTTGCAAAACCGGCC
>JAVXRV010000002.1:0-48106 GCA_036643515.1 Ruthenibacterium sp. | reverse complement strand
ATTTTCCGGCAGTGAGATCTACGGCGGTCTGTCCAACACCTGGGATTATGGCCCGCTTGGTGTTGAGTTCAAAAACAATGTCAAAAAAGCATGGTGGAAAAAATTTGTGCAGGAATGTCCGTACAACGTCGGACTCGATTCCGCCATTTTGATGAACCCGCAAACATGGGTGACAAGCGGCCACGTGGGCGGCTTCAGCGACCCGCTGATGGACTGCAAAGATTGCCACACGCGCCATCGCGCCGACAAATTGATTGAGGATTCCGGCGCACAGGCGGAGGGCATGACCAACGAGGAAATGAGCGCCTACATCACCGAACACGGCATTGCGTGTCCGGCTTGCGGCAGCAAAAACTTCACCGATATCCGCAAATTCAACCTCATGTTTAAAACCTTTATGGGCGTGACCGAAGATTCCAAGAGCGAAGTGTATCTGCGTCCCGAAACCGCGCAGGGCATCTTTGTCAACTATGCCAACATTCAGCGTTCCACACGCAAAAAGCTGCCGTTTGGCGTATGTCAAGTCGGCAAAAGCTTTCGCAACGAAATTACGCCGGGCAACTTTATCTTCCGCATTCGTGAATTTGAACAGATGGAATGCGAATTTTTCTGCAAACCGGACACTGACCTTGAATGGTTCTATTACTGGAAAGACTACTGCAAAAACTGGCTTTTGTCGCTTGGCATCGAAGAAAAAAATATGCGTCTGCGCGACCATGACCAAAAAGAACTCTCGTTCTACTCCAAAGCCACCACGGACATTGAGTTTATGTTCCCGTTCGGTTGGGGCGAACTGTGGGGCATTGCAGACCGCACCAATTATGACCTTGGCCGCCATCAAGAAGCAAGCGGCAAATCGCTTGAATATTTTGACCCTGAAACAAACGAACATTACATTCCGTACGTTGTAGAGCCGTCGCTTGGCGCGGATCGCGTTGCACTCGCATTTTTGTGCGAAGCATATGATGAAGAAGTGGTGGACGCCGAGAAAAACGACACCCGCATCGTCATGCGTCTGCATCCGGCACTTGCGCCGTTTAAGGCGTGCGTCTTGCCGCTGTCGAAAAAACTCGGCGAGGCTGCAAATGAAATTTATGCCGATTTATCGAAGTATTTCATGATTGATTACGATGAAGCCGGCTCGATTGGTAAACGGTATCGTCGTCAAGACGAAATCGGCACGCCCATTTGCATCACTGTCGACTTTGAAACGGTGGGCGACGACAAAACGGCCGCTGACCACTGCGTCACCGTGCGCGACCGCGACACGATGGAACAAAAACGCATTCCCATCACAGCATTGAAAGACTATATTGCGGAAAAAACCGCGTTTTAAATTGAAAAATGAAGCGGACGTCATAATAGGCGTCCATTTCTTTACAGGGAGGTTTTCATGATGATTGGATGGATTTTATTGGCGCTCATCGCCGTTTTTGTTGCTGTACTGTTGCTGCGTGCCGCACAGATGAAGCCCGTAGCCACAAACTATGCGCCGCGCAAAGAGGTGGACATCGACGGCGCAAAAATGGCGGAGCATTTGGCACAAATGGTGCGCATTCCCACGATTTCGAACTATGACGAAAGCGCGGTGGACGATGCCAAATTTGTGGAATTTCGCGCGCTGTTGCAAACGCTTTATCCGCAGGTGCACGCCGTGTGCAAGCCGATTCTCTGCGGAAAAACCGGCCTTTTGTTTCATTTAAAAGGCAAAAATGCGGCGGCACCCATTGTGCTGATGGCGCACTATGACGTGGTGCCGGTCAATGCGGAAAATTGGAAACATCCGCCGTTTTCCGGGGAAATTTTTGAAAATGAACTGTGGGGACGCGGCACGATTGACACCAAAATTACGTTGCTTGGCACGCTTGAAGCGGCAGAAAAGTTGCTTTGCGAAAAATTTACGCCGCAAAACGACGTTTATTTTGCGTTTGCGGGCGATGAAGAAGTAGGGGGACACGGCGCAAAGGATATCATCGCTTATTTTAAACAAAATAACATTACACCCGCGATGGTTTTGGACGAGGGCGGCGCTGTGGTGGAGGGTGTTTTCCCAGGCGTGAAAGAGCCGATTGCCGTCATCGGCATCGGTGAAAAAGGCATGATGAACGTCGAAATCACCGCGAAAAGCGCGGGCGGGCACGCAAGCCATCCCATTCGTCCGTCGGCCATCGGGCGCATGAGCAAAGCGGTGCTTGCGTGTGAAAATCATCCGTTTAAAGCGCATTTGACCTTGCCGATTCAAAAATTATTTGCCACTGTCGGCCCGCACGCACCGTTTGCCTTGCGGATTGTGCTTGCGAATTTATGGTGTTTTGGCGGCCTGCTTTGCACGTTTTCAGAAAAACTCGGCGGCGAAATCAATGCCATGATGCGCACCACCATGGCATTTACCATGACAAAAGGCTCGAAGCAAATCAACGTAATTCCAAACGATGCCAGCGCGGGGCTGAACATGCGCCTCATCAACACCGACACGCCCGACAGCGTGAAACAGGCGCTCACGGCACACATTGCAGACGATAAAATCACGGTCAACGTCGTGCACGCGCAGGCCGCAAGCCCATACTCGTCCACCGAGGGCGCCCATTGGGACGCGCTTGCAAGCGCCGTCGCAAACACATGGCAGGGCTGTCTTGTGTCGCCGTATTTGATGATTGCGTGCTCCGACAGCCGCAATTACAACGGCTTTTGCAAGGATATTTACAAATTTTCCGCGATGGCGCTTTCGGGTGAACAGCGCGGCCTCATTCACAACGACAACGAACGCATTCCCGTGAGCGAAATTGCAAAAACTGTTGCATTTTACGTGCGCTTTCTGCAAAGTCTATAAAAAAGAGATAGAGGAGAATGAAAATGGATGTCAATTTGATGAAACAATACGCGGAATTTGCCGTAAAAATCGGCACAAATCCGCAAAAAGGGCAGACACTGCTCATCAATGCGCCGATTGAGGGCGCGGCATTTGCGCGCGCGTGTGCCGAGGTGGCTTACACCTGCGGCGTGCGTGAGGTTGTTGTGTTTTACAACGACGAAAAATTGTCGCGCATTCAGATGATGCACAACGACATCACCGTGCTCGAAGATGTGAAACCGTGGAAAGAACAGCGCCATTTGCAATATCTTGAGAGTGAGGGCGGCGCGTGTTATCTGCATATCATCGCCGAAGACCCCGAAATTTATGCCGGCATTGACAGCGAAAAAGTAGACCGAGCACACATTGCGCTCAGTAAAGCCGCAAAACCGCGCCGTCACTATACAATGAACGACCTTGTGCAATGGAGCATTGTGGCGATTCCGGGCGATGCATGGGCGAAAAAGGTGTTTCCGAATTTGCCGACCGACGAAGCCGTTGAACAGCTTTGGAACGCAATTTTCGATGTCTGCCGTGTCACGGGCGGCGATGTGGTGGCCGCATGGAAAGAACATATTGCCAAAATGATAAAATGGCGCGATAAAATGAACGATTTCAACCTTGCCAGTGTGCATTTGATGAGCGCAAACGGCACGGATTTGACCGTCGCACTCGCGGACGACAATGTCTGGGAGGGTGCGCAGAGCAAAACGCCGGAGGGCTATGCGTTTATCGCGAATATCCCGACGGAGGAAGTGTTCACCGCGCCGCATCGGCTTGGCACAAATGGCGTGGTCAAGGGCACAAAACCGTATGTCTATAACGGCAATTTGATTGAAAATTTTTCCGTGACATTCAAGGACGGTGTGGTTGTCGATTATGACGCAACAAGCGGCAAAGAACTGCTTGGCAAACTGCTTGACACCGACGAAGGTGCGCGGCACATCGGCGAAGTGGCGCTTGTGCCGGCGTCCAGTCCCATCAACAAAAGCGGCGTTTTGTTCTACAACACGCTGTTTGACGAAAATGCCGCTTGCCATATCGCGTTTGGGCAAGGGTATCCGGGCACGGTCAAAGGCGGCGCGCAGATGACGATTCCGCAGCTCATGGAAAAAGGTGTGAACGACAGCCTTATTCACGAGGACGTGATGGTTGGCTCTGCCGATATGCACATCACGGGTCTGACGAAAACAGGCGATGTTGTCGAGATTTTCAAAGACGGCGAATGGGCATTTTGACCTATATTTTGGTAAAAGCAACAAAAATCCCCGACATTTTTTGTCGAGGATTTTTTTTGTTGAGGGAGCTTTTATTTCACGGCCACAGACAATCTTGTCTGTAAAGTTTTGCCGAGAAGCCATGCGCAAATGCCTTTGACGATATCGGGGATTATAAACGGTATCACGCAGAAGGTAAGGCTTTGCACAAGACCCATTCCTGTGAAAATCATAAACCAAATGGTGCCGAGCGTGTAGCAGACAGCAAGACCGAACGCCATACTGCACGCGACAACGACGATTTTTCCGCTTTTTTGCATGGCAAGCGCCGTGCAAAAAGCAATGGCAAGATAGCCGAGCACATAGCCGCCGGTTTTGCCAAACAGCACCGCCGGGCCGCCCATAAAGCCGGCGAAAACCGGAATGCCGATGATGCCGAGCATCATGTACACGCCCATGCTGAGGGTGGCGGCGAGCGGTGGCAGCAGCATACCGGCCAAAAATGCGCCGAGCACCGCAAGGTTAAACGGCACAGGGCCGATGGGCAGTTGAATTTGTGCCAAAACGGCAGTCAATGCGGCGAAAAGTGCGATTAAAATGAGCGTTTTTGTGGTATATTTTTTCATGATTTTTCTCCTGTATATGATGATTGTAAGCGGATGCTTACTTCGCCAAAAGAAATTTCTTCGGTGTCGCCGCCCGCAAATTCGACCAGCAGATGGCCGCTGTCGGTGATATTGAGCGCATGCGCGGCGCGTTTTGTGCCGTTTTGCAGCACAAAAATATCGCGGCCGGGAATGAGATTGCGCGCGCGATATTCGGCCATAAAAGCTGTGTCGGGCAGTGTGTTTGCGAGCGCAAACACTTCGTTTGCAATGGCAGCGGCAAGACGGCTGCGCGGCACGTTTGCCTCTTGCGCATAGAGCGCTGTGGCGATTTTTTCAATGTCTGCCGGAAAGCCGCCCGCAGGCTCGCGCACATTCACGCCGATGCCCACCACGACATAATCGACGCCGCCGGTTTCAAAATCAGCCGATGCTTCGGTCAATATGCCGCAACATTTTTTGCCGTCTTTGTAGAGATCGTTCACCCACTTGATTTGCAACGCAAGCCCGCAGACGCTTTGCACCGCATGACACACGGCAACGGCGGCCGCGCTTGTCACGAGCGCCGCACTTTCCATCGGCAGAGAATTGCGCAAAATCATCGACAAATACAGCCCGCTGCCGGCCGGCGAATGAAAGCTGCGTCCACGCCGCCCGCGTCCGGCGGTCTGCTCATTCGCCACCACAAGTGTACCGTGCGGCGCACCGGCGGCGGCAAGCTGTTTTGCGCGCGTGTTGGTGGAATCCATGCACGATTCCACAATCACATCGCCGCCATGCCAGTGCAGCAATGGGCGAATCGCCTCTGCCGACAATGTGTCGCTGTTTTGCGAAAGCGTGTAACCCGCATGCGGCACAGCGTCGATGGGATAGCCGGCCTTTTGCAAATCTTTCACGGCTTTCCAGATGGCGGTGCGCGATACGCAAAGCGCTGTCGCAAGCGCCTCACCGGAAAGCACGCTGCCTTTGTGTAGCTCAAGTTGCGCCAAAAGGGACTGTTTTGTGGTCATATTTTTGCCCCCTTTCAATTGTTTCTATGTTTATTATAATCAAAAAAGCGCCATTGTCAACCAAAATTTTAAAAAGGTTGACAATGGCGCTTTGCACAGACTGCAAAATTATGATACAATATTTCTATGTGCACGCTACGCGACGCGCAATTGTATCACAAATCAAGAATGATTTATGATACAATAACAGAAGCAGAAAACGCGGCAATCAAGTGATTTTTTCTTGTTGGAATGCACGCGCAATTTTGGCGAGAACGGCGAGCTTTTCTTGTGCTACCATACGGTTTTACGTCCTTTCGCGATGCCATTACATCGTTTTCATCGCATACAATTTCACAAGCGCGGCAATGCAAAGCTGCACCAATGCGGCAATCACCAGCGTTGCAAAAACAACTTCGCTCCAATATCCGGCAACCATGCCCGCCAAAATGAGCAGTGCGCTCAAAAACAGCACCATCGGCATGCCGGCCTTTGTACGAATGGCCTTGGTGCGCTCGTCGTTTTCGCGGTTGTATTGCAGTGTCAGCTTGGTATCGTCCTCTAAAATTTTGCGATAATGAATGATTTTAACGCAAATCATCAAAATAGCGGCGGCAGCAATTCCGCACTGAAACGCAAAAACAATGCTGCTTTGCAGCGCGGCGCTTTCGATAAATTGGTCACAGAGCAAAATTGCAACGAGCAGAAAATCGAGTAAGATATAAACCACGATGCGCTGTTTGATTTTTCTTCTATAAGCGTCCATTTTCTTTCATTCCTTCCATCTCTGCCTCAAGCGCAGAAAAATCGAATACATCTTCCACGCACAGCCCAAAACAATGCGCTATTTTATAAGCAAGCGCGAGCGATGCTGTGTATTTTTCCACCTCAATCGAGGTGATGGTCTGCCGTGTGGTGCCAACGACGAACGCGAGTTCTTCCTGCGACATTTTACGGCTTTTTCGCAGTTCTTTGATTTTGTTTTTAATGCAGTACACCTCCAAATGCAAAGTTTACTTCGCAAAAATAGTATAGCAAACTTTGCAAAAACTGTCAAGTAGGCTTTGCATTATTTTGAAAGGAGCACCGATGACCGGTCTTTATCTGCACATTCCTTATTGCGCGTCGAAGTGCAATTACTGCGATTTTTATTCTGCGGGCGGCAGCCATGGCGTGCCGGAAATATATCCGGACGCGCTCTTGCGGGAGTTGGCACGCTTTGTAAAAAACGGCGATGTGTCAACATTTGATACGCTTTATTTTGGTGGTGGCACACCGTCTTTGCTCACGCCACAACAGGTAAAAAGGCTGATTGACGCCGCTTGTCTTGCGCCCGATGCCGAAATTACGCTTGAGGCAAACCCCGAAACGGTGACGCAGAACTTGCTGTGCGATTTTCGCGCGGCAGGGGTGAACCGCATTTCGTTTGGCGTGCAAACGGCGTTTGACGCAAGCTTAAAACGGCTCGGCCGACGGCACACAGCACAGCAAAGCCGCGATGCCATGCGCTTTGCACAGCAGGCGGGGTTTGAAAATATCAGCGGAGATTTGATGCTTGCGCTGCCCGACTACACGCTTGCGGAATTGACCGCGACGCTCGATTTGCTCGAACAGGGCGGCTGCACGCATATCAGCAGCTATCTTTTGAAAATAGAGCCGCAAACTGTATTTGGCAAGCGTCCGCCCGCAAATTTGCCCGATGCCGACGCGTCAGCCGACTTTTATTTGGCGGCGGTGGAACAATTGACCGCACGCGGCTATGCGCAGTATGAAATTTCAAATTTTGCAAAGGACAATTTTGCCGGTCGGCATAATTTGCTTTACTGGAATTGTGAAAATCATCTTGGGCTTGGTCCGGCCGCACACAGCTGTCTTGCCGGAAAGCGCTTTGCGACACCGTCCGGCACGGCTGCGTTTGTGGCGACGCCGACGGTGTATGAGCCGCAGGGCGACGTTACGGCAACCGACTATATGATGCTGCAATTGCGGCTGACAGCAGGATTGTCGCTGCGGGCATTGCAGCAAAATTACGGCGTTGTTTTTGACGAAAAGCAGTGTGAATTTTTGCAAACGCTGTGTAAAAACGACATGGCAACGATTGAAAATCAAATACTGCGCCTCACGCCAAAAGGCATGCTTTTGCAAAACAGCATTTTGTGTGAGCTGCTTTAAAATTGGCCTATCTTCGGCAAAATGCTGTCGATTTACACGGAGGAAAATGATGACAACCTATCGTAAAACCTGTTCGCAGCTTGGCATTTGTTATTTTATGCTTTTGTTTTCAACACAAATTTTCAGCATTGTGTGTGTCAGTGCAGTCGGTGCGCTTGCGCCGACGCTCTTACAGGCCGATTGGTTTATTTGGGTGAGCAGTTATGTGCCGCTTTACGCAGTCGGTATGCCGATGTTGCTGTTGCTGCTGCGCAAAATGCCAAACACCGTCGCGCCGGAAAAACACACACTGCCGCCAAAAATATTGCTTTTGTGCTTTGTGTTCTGCCTTGGCAGCGCCTATTTGTGCAATGCTATCTCGTTTGGAATCAACGGCATTTTGGCACTGCTCAAAGGTAGCCCCATCAACAATCCCGTGGCAAATGCCGTTTCAAACAGCAGTTTTGCGTACAATTTAATCATCGGCTGCATCCTTGCCCCCGTCGGCGAAGAATTTTTCTTTCGCAAATGGATTTACCGCAAAATCGGCCAATATGGCACGCTTGCATATAGTTTGATTGGCGGCCTTTTGTTCGGCATGATGCACGGCAATTTGTCACAGCTTTTGTATGCGTTTGTGCTCGGCGCATTTTTTTGCGTTGTATACGCCAAAACAGGCCGAATTGCGAACACCATTGCCCTGCATATCGGGGTCAATTTCGTCGGTGTCATCGGTATGCCGCTGCTCACACAAAACAACGTTACAGCGATGTTTGGCATGGCGCTCATTCTGGCGCTGATGTGCGCGGCGAGCGTTCTTTTTGTACTGTTTTCGCACCGCATTTCCTACGAGTCGGGCACACAGCCGCTGCCGCCGCATCCGGTGCGGGCGACGCTTTGCAATGTCGGCATGGGCAGTTATCTTCTTTTGTGCAGCTTGCTGATTCTTGCCAATATTTTTGCGCCGACCTAAAAAATAAGCGCCTTGTCTGTAACGACAGGGTGCTTTGTGCTATCATAATTGCAGTTGCAATTATGATGTTTTATTTCTATGCGCACGCGACGCGACGCGCAATTATAGCACAAATTATGTTTGATTTGTGCTATAATACAAATAGAATGCGAAGAAAAAAACGGAGGACACTCGTTTTGAAAATGATATCATGGAATGTAAACGGCTTCAGAGCTGTTTTAACTAAAGGATTTGACACGATTTTTGCACAGCTTGACGCGGATATTTTTTGCTTGCAAGAAACGAAAATGCAAATCGGGCAGGCGGAATTTAACCCCGACGGCTATTATCAATATTGGAACAGCGCCGACAAAAAAGGCTATTCGGGTACGGCGGTATTTACGAAAAAAGAACCAATCAGCGTGCGTTATAACATCGGAAAAGACGAGCACGCACACGAAGGCCGTGCCATTACGCTTGAATTTGCCGATTTTTACCTCGTCAATGTCTACACGCCAAACAGCCAAGACGCACTTGCGCGTCTGCCGTACCGCATGACGTGGGAGGATGATTTGCGCGCGTATCTATGTGCGCTCGACGTCGAAAAACCTGTGGTATATTGCGGCGATTTAAACGTGGCGCATGAGGACATCGACCTTAAAAATCCCAAACCGAACCGCGGAAAAGCGGGTTTCAGCGACGAAGAACGCGCAAAGTTGACGCAATTATTAGATGCCGGTTTCGCCGATACGTTCCGCACGCTGCACCCGACGGAAACGGGCGCGTATTCGTGGTGGAGCTATTTTCGGCATGCGCGCGAAACCAACGCGGGTTGGCGTATTGATTATTTTATCATCAGCAAACGGCTGCAAGAAAAACTTGACACAGCGTTTATTTGTGCGGATGTCCTCGGCAGCGACCACTGTCCTGTCGGCATTACACTGCAAACAAATTCATAGGATATAGGGGAGGAATCAACATGATAGACATTTTTAAAGCGGCACTTCTCGGCATCATCGAGGGCATCACCGAATGGCTGCCCATCTCAAGCACCGGCCACTTGATTTTGGCGGACGAATTGATAAAACTTGGCGTAACACCGGCATTTAAAGACGTATTTGATGTCGTGATTCAACTTGGCGCCATTTTCGCGGTGGTGGTTTTGTTTTGGCCGAAACTTTGGCCGTTCTGCAACAATCGCACCGAAAGCGGCTTCATCGACCGCTACTGCAAAAAAGACGTGTGGAGCATGTGGTTTAAAGTGGTTGTCGCCACCTTGCCCGCCATGGTGATTGGCCTACCGCTCGACGACTGGATGACAGAGCATTTGCACAACCCGCCGGTTGTCGCGGCGATGCTGATTCTCTACGGTGTATTCTTTATTTTACTCGAAACTTTTTACACCAAAGGCCGCCGTTTTGCCGTGCGGCGCATTCACCAAATGACGTATCCCATCGCGCTTGGCATCGGCCTGTTTCAAGTGCTTTCGCTTGTGCCGGGCACAAGCCGCAGCGGCGCAACCATTCTCGGTGCAATGCTACTCGGCTGTTCACGCACCATTGCCGCCGAATTTACGTTCTTTTTGGCGATTCCCGCGATGGCGGGCGCGAGTTTGATTAAACTACTGAAATTCGATTTCGCGTTCACCGGCATGGAAATCGGCATTTTGCTCACAGGTATGCTCGTGGCATTTATCGTGTCTGTTTTGAGCATTCGTTTCCTCATGAGCTACGTGAAAAAGCACGATTTCAAAATCTTCGGCTGGTATCGCATTGTGCTCGGTATCTTGGTACTCGGCTATTTTTATCTGATTCGATAAGCAACGAAAATAGAACAGGCGCTGTTGCAGATATATAACACATCTGTAACAGCGCCTGTTTTTATGCTTTTTTCGGCGCAGATGGATTAAAAGTGATTTTTGTCCACTTGTTATTTTCAAGTTCTGCGCGCATTTCATCATAAGTTTTCTTGTTCCATCCGGCAATGCTGGCGGTTTTTTTGGCGCCGTTCGGGCAAAGATACCATTGCGCTTCATCCGGCAGATACACCAGTGTGGCCGCCCAACTGCCAGTGGAAGTATTGTTGGGCGATGCAAAAACAATCGGGTAAGAAGCTGTGTTATCCAGTCCCGCATACGGAAGCACAAAAAGCGGCTTTGTCAGTTGATCCAGTCCCCCAGGCGCATCTTTGGGTATGTCCAATGTGGGCCACTGCGACCCATGCGCGGCATACAACATTTCAATCATATTGGTGTTGGTTGAGGCATTCATATTATATTCTTTGCCTGTGGTGTTGTCTTTTACCTGTTGATTGCCAAGACTGGTATAGGTTCTTCCGTCAATGGTGATGGTCGTGCCCTTCGGCTGATTTCTCAGATCCATCAATTCTCGCGCTTTTTCCTTATAATCAAACAGCCATTTACTTTCCACTTTTCCGGTATGTACGGTACATTGCACCGACGTTTGCGCTTCGATATCTTTTTCAGCGTAAAACGTGCCGCCTTGCGGACACGGCAACACATAATCTTCGTCGCCCTTATGGGTGTTTTTGGTGTAATCCTCCAGAAATACGTTTAAATCTTCCGTGCCACCGTTGAGTTTTCTATTCATCATAAAATAAGTAAACAAACTGTCGCGGCTACTTTGGCACGCACGCGCGTTGACGGCATTGTTGCTGTTATACGCAAGCGGAACCGCAATGCCGCCCACAATGGCCGTAATCGCCAACACCACAATCACTTCAATCAGCGTAAATCCGCGTTTTTGTTTGCGTTGCATTGCATTTCCCCCTCTCGTTTTGTGGCCTACACCGCGCCGCCCGGCGCAAGCCGACGGCGCATCATGTCGGGCAACACCGCATAGCGTATCGCGTTTTCAGCGGTAATGCGTCCACTTGTATAAAGATTCAGCAAACTTGTGTCCATGCCAATCATGCCCTCGTTTGCCGACAGCGAAATAATATTGTCGAGCTGATGCGTTTTTCCCTCGCGAATCAAATTGCGCACGGCGTTGTTGCAGTGCATAATTTCATACGCTGCCACGAGCTTTCCGTCCACAGTCGGCACAAGCTGCTGCGAAATAACCGATTGCAGCACCATGCTTGTCTGCGAGCGAATCTGGTTTTGCCGGTCGCCCGGAAACACGTCGATGATACGGTCGATGGTGGATGCCGCGCCAATGGTGTGTAGGGTCGAAAACACAAGATGGCCTGTTTCTGCCGCCGTCAAGGCAACGGAAATGGTTTCATAATCGCGCATTTCGCCCACGAGAATCACGTCGGGCGCCTGCCGTAAGCACGCGCGCAGTGCCGACAAATACGTTTCGGTGTCGCGCTCAATTTCACGTTGACTGACGACGCTTTTGTTGTGCGGATGCACATATTCAATTGGGTCTTCAATCGTGATGATATGCCCTGTGCGTGTTTTGTTGATGGCGTCAATCACACAGGCAAGCGTGGTCGATTTGCCGCTGCCGGTTGTGCCGGTCACGAGCACAAGCCCTTTTTGCCGCGTCGCCAAATCCATCACACATTGCGGAATGGCGAGTTTTTGCGGGTTGGGCAAGGTATTCGGAATCAGACGCATCGTGGCGGCATAGCTGTTTTTTTGGCGATAGGCGCTCACACGAAACCGTGTTACACCGGTGATTTCCAAGCCGAAATCGTCGTCGCCGGTGTCGTGCAGCCGTGTGTCGTCGCGCTCGGCAAGCGTATACAATGTTTCCACGGCAATGGCGCATTCTTCCGCGCTCAGCGCGTCGCCCATCGGGTTTGGCCGGCCATACGCCTTGACGGTGATGGGTGCCCCCGCCACAATAAAAATATCAGATGCCGATTTTTCGGCCGCAAACTGAAATATTTCTTGCAAATCCATGTTGCTTCCTCCACATATTTTGATTCTATTGTACCGCAAAATCTCAAAAACGCAACGATGTCGCGTAAATTCGCGCTAGTTTGTACTCTCTATCAAAACGACGTCCACGCTGATTTCCTTGCCGCTGCCGCGTTTATGAATGGTCAAAACAAGGGCATCGCCCGGCTTTTTTGTCTTTAAAAGTTCGGTCAAATCCTCTGTTTTTTTCAGTACTGTGCCGTCTGCCGTCAAAATCACATCGCCCACCGTAATGTCATGCGCGAGCAAAGCGCTTTCGGGCGCCATTTCTGAAATATACAGGCCCTGTATGGGCAAATCGTTCGCCGCGCCCGTGGCAGGGGAGAGGGCAATCACTGTGATGCCAAGCACCGCGCGTCCGGGCACACGGCCGTTTGCAATCAAGCTTTCCAAAATCGGTTTTGCGCCGTTGATGGGAATGGCAAAGCCGATGCCCTCATAATCGACATTGATCAGTTTGGAGGAGTTGATGCCAACGACTTGCCCAAACCGGTTAACCAGTGCGCCGCCGGAATTTCCGGGATTGATGGCGGCATCTGTTTGAATCAAATCGAGCGTTGCAACGTCGCCGCTCGGCGCACGTATCTTGATTTTACGGTGCAAACCCGAGATGATGCCCTGCGTTACGCTGCCGGAAAATTCGCCTGCCGTGTTGCCAATCGCGATGGCGCGTTCGCCGGTTTCAAGCGCGTCAGAGCTACCGAACACAGCCGGTGTCAAGCCGTCTAAATCAATCTGCAACACGGCCAAATCCGTTTGCGCGTCCGCGCCAATCACTTTTGCGTCTGCCTTTCGCCCGTCTGCCAACAAAACCGTGAGCGCGGCGGTGTTTTCCACCACATGTGCGTTGGTGATGATATAGCCGTCGGTGTTCATGATGATGCCGCTGCCCGCACCGATGGCGTCGATGTGTTGCGCGTCGTAAACTTCGATGCCAACCACACTCGGCCCTACTGTTTTTGCAATTTCCGTTGTGGGCAAACCGTCTGTTTTTTCAGGCACTTCCGCCAAACCAAACTGCGCCGGAACGTCTTTGGCAGGCACATTATTTGTGACGACAGGCGCAGACGACGGTGTTGTCGTCACAACGCGACGCACAACATGCCCCGCAAATTCGCCACATAAAAACACAAAAAGCGCCATAACAAGCAAAACGGCCGTGAGAATCAGCGGCAATTTGCTGTGCGGCGGCAACGGCGGCGGGTTGTCTTTGTATAAATCTGTATAAGAATACGGCTGTATTTCCTGCATGTGACCCTCCTCCTAAAATGCGTCTTGTTTCACGGTGCCGCTCGGTTCGGCCGGCTTTTTCTTTTCGGCAGGTAGCGTGAATAAAAACTCGCAGTATTCGCCCTCTTTGCTTGCGACCCACAAATTGCCGCCCGAAAGGCTGATGAGCACCTTGCAGATGTGCAGCCCAAGGCCACTGCCGGTGGTGTTCAGCCCGCGGCTTTTGTCCTCTTTGTAAAAGCGGTCAAACACAAAGGGCAGCGCGTCTGCGGCAATGCCCACGCCGGTGTTGCGCACACCCACGGTCACAACGCCTTTGCTTTGCGTGACGGTAAACCGAATTTCGCCGCCCTCATCGCAAAATTTAATGGCATTGTCCATCAAGTTTTGCATCACCTGATACACAAGGTCAGCGTCGGCATACACCATGGTTTTTACAGGCGCAAAGCCGCTGATTTGAATATGATTTGCCTCAAGCCGCTGTTCTGCGCCAAACACAACGCCCGTAATGGTTTCCCAAACGTCATAATTTCCGGCATTTACTTTATATTCGCCGGCCTCCAGTTTGGTGATGTCCAGCATATTTTTAATCAGCCGCGTCAGCCGCCCCACTTCCTGTGACACAATGCCGAGGTAGTGTTCATGATTTTCAAGCGGAATGGTGCCGTCAAGCATGCCATCGATGAAGCCTTTGATGGAGGTCATCGGCGTGCGCAGTTCGTGTGCGATATTGCCCATAAAACTGCGTCGGCTCGAATCTATTTTTTCAAGACTGCTCGCCATATTGTTGAACGTCACGGCAAGCTGTGCCACTTCGTCGTCGCCCTCCACCGGCACGCGCGACGAAAAATCGCTGTTGCCGAAACGTTTTGCGGCCTCGGCAATGCGGCGCAGCGGCGTTGTCATGCGCGCGGTGAGCACGATGGAAAGCACGCTCGACACCATCAGCATCAGTCCGGCCGACAAAATAAAAGTGGAAAACATATTTGAAATATATTCGCCAAGACCGGTTGCGTTCGTCGCGGCAAAGATAAAGCCGGCCAACTTGCCGTCCTCGCCCAAAAGCGGTTTTCCCGCGGCATAAAAGCGCGTGTCAAAAAAACCGTTTAAGGTGCCAAGCTCGGTGTATTCGCCTTGACTAAAAGCGATATTAAGTGCTTTTTCTGGAAACTGCCTGCCTTGATATGCGCTGTTTACGCCGTCGTTGCACAGCAAAGTAATGCCATAGGGGTCTGTTACAAAAATCAAGTTGCCGCTTGCGCGCGCGGTGATTAAAATTTCGCGTGCCACCGTACTGGCTGCGGCGGGGTCGGTTTTGCCGCCGTCCACCAATTTTGATTCCTGCAAAATGCGGGTGGTGTTGTCAATGGTGCCGAGCAATACCTCGTTGTTGGAGGTGCGAAAATAGCCCATCGAAAGATATAGCTGAACAAACCCCATCACGGCAATGCTGCAAAGCAACAAAATAGCCGTGGAGTAAAAATAGCGTGTTGTAATACTTTTTCTCACAGAACATACCCCTTTGCTTTGCGAAAACCCTCTTGTCGCTACTCTTTTACTTCAAATTTATACCCAACGCCCCACACGGTTTTCAGCGTCCATGCGTCAGAAGTGTCCTCTAATTTTTCGCGCAGACGTTTTACGTGCACGTCAATCGTGCGCGAATCGCCATAATATTCAAACCCCCACACCTCGTCCAAAAGTTGGTCGCGCGTGAACACGCGGTTCGGGTGGCTTGCGAGATAATACAAAAGTTCCAGTTCTTTTGGCGGTGCATCGACTGTTTTTCCGTCTACTTTCAGCTCATAGCGCGATAAATCCACCGACAGCTTGTCGTACACAATCACGTTGCCGTTTGCGGCATCCGGCGCAGGCAGAGCACGGCGCAAAACGGCCTTGATGCGCGCGACAACTTCTTTGGTGTCAAACGGCTTCACCACATAATCATCGGCGCCAAGCTCAAGCCCAAGCACTTTGTCAAAAGTTTCGCCCTTGGCCGTCAGCATAATCACAGGGGTATTGTCGATGGCACGTATTTTACGGCAGGTTTCCCAACCGTCCATTTTGGGCATCATCACATCCAGCAAAACAAGCTTCGGCTTTTGCGCTTCAAACGCCGCGAGCGCGGCTTCGCCGTCATGCGCAAGGCTGCATTCATAGCCTTCTTTCACAAGATAAAGGCGCAGCAATTCGCAGATATTTTTATCGTCGTCCACAATGAGAATTTTTTCGTTGGCCATAGCGATTCTCCTATCAAATTATTCCTATATTTCTTATATTATACGCCATAATTGTGTATAAAAAAAGTCTTTTATACGCTTTTGCATTTTTGCCTTAAATGTATTATAATAAAACAATAACGATAGAAACGAAAGAGGACTCATTTTTATGAAACTTGGGATTGTAGGCCTGCCAAACGTGGGCAAAAGCACGCTGTTCAATGCGATTACCAATGCGGGTGCCGGCGCGGCAAATTATCCGTTCTGCACCATTGAGCCGAATGTGGGCGTGGTGCCTGTGCCGGACGCGCGCCTTGACGCGCTGGCCGAGCTGTATCATCCGAAAAAATATACGCCCGCCATCATTGAATTTGTAGACATCGCCGGCCTTGTCAAGGGCGCAAGCAAGGGCGAGGGACTCGGCAATAAATTTTTGAGCCATATCCGCGAGGTGGACGCGATTATCCACGTCGTGCGCTGTTTTGATTCCACCGATATCATTCATGTGGAGGGCAGTGTTGACCCCGCACGCGACATCGAAACCATCGATTTAGAGCTGATTTTGAGCGATATGGAAATTGTGGAGCGCCGCCTTGACCGCGCGCGCAAAGCCATGAAAAGCGGCGACAAAGCACTCGCGGCCGAAAGTGCGTTTCTCGAAAAATTGGCGGCATATTTGAGCGACGGCAAAAACGCGCGTACATTCCCCGTCACGGGCGAAGCCGAGGCTGAAATCATGGCCGATTTGCCGTTATTGTCGGGCAAACCCGTCATTTACGCGGCCAATTTGTCGGAGGACGATTTGCTCGGCGGCATGGAAAGCAATGTCTATTTTCCCGTGGTGCAAAAAATTGCCGCCGACGAGGGCGCAGGCTGTATGCCGATTTGTGCCAAAATTGAGGAGGACATCGCCTCCTATACACCGGCCGAAAAGAAAGAATTTTTGGCAGAACTCGGCCTTTCCGACAGCGGCCTTGACAATTTAATCCGCGAGGGATACCGTTTGCTCGGGCTCATCAGCTTTTTGACGGCGGGTGAGCCGGAAGTGCGCGCGTGGACCATCACAAACGGCACCAAAGCGCCGCAGGCGGCCGGCAAAATCCACTCCGATTTTGAGCGCGGCTTCATCCGTGCCGAGATTGTCGCGTTCGACGATTTGATGGCGTGCGGCTCCATCGCCGTGGCCAAAGAAAAAGGCCTTGTGCGCAGCGAGGGCAAAGAGTACGTCATGAAAGACGGCGATGTCACGTTGTTCCGCTTCAATGTGTAACAGGAAAGGAAACAAGATGTCTTATCAAATGATTGGCATTCTCGGCGCAATGCCGGACGAAATAGAACATATCAACGCACAATTGCAAAATCGCACGACCGAGAAAATCGGCGGGGTGGAATTTCACTGCGGCAATTTTGCCGCCAAAAACGTCGTTCTCTGTTGTGCGGGCATGGGCAAGGCCAACGCCGCCGCAGCCACACAGCTTTTGGCCACGCATTTTCACTGTGACGCGGTGATTTTCAGCGGAATCGCGGGAAATATGACCGATAAAATTAGCGTGGGCGATGTCGTCATCGGCGAAACACTGCTTTATCACGATGCGCATTGCCGCATGATTGCCGAAAGCTATCCGCACCGGCAAATATTTGAGGGCGATGCTGATTTAATCGCCGCCGCGAAAGCCGCGTGCGAGGCAAACGGCGTGCGTTATCTTGTCGGCAAAATCGCCACAGGCGACGATTTTGTGGGCGATGGCGCAACCAAGGCGGCCATCGTCGCAAAATGTGCGCCCGACTGTGTGGAGATGGAGGGCGCGGCTGTGGCGCACATCGCCGCAAAAAATGACGTTCCATGTGTTGTTTTGCGTGCCATGAGCGACGACGCCAACGAAAACGCGCACGAAACGCTGTTCGACATCAGCGCCTATTGTACCACTGCCGCAAAAATTTGCATATCAATGTTGAAAAAAATTTAATCTCCGCCTCGTTATAGAAGTATCAACAATTTATAAAACAATCAGAAAGGCCGTGATGCCCATGTGGAAAAGTACCCACCGCGCGCTGTTTGACGCTTGCCTCGAGGGGCTTGAAAACGACGCTGCTGTGATGTCCATGCGCGACATTCCGCAGCATGTCAAAGGCGTCAGTTGCTATGACCACTGCATGTTCGTTTCGTATTTAAGCTTTACATTCTGCCGCATGCTCGGGCTTGATTACCGTGCGGCAGCGCGTGCCGGCCTACTGCATGATTTGTATTTGCAGCATTGGGAGGACACCGATGTCGGCCGATTTGAGCGTCTTTGGCTGCATCCGCATCTCGCGCTGCAAAACGCAAAGGTGTTTGACTTGTCAGACAAAGAGGCCGACATCATCGTAAAACACATGTGGCCGCTCACGCGTCCGCTGCCCGCGTTTAAAGAGAGCTACCTCGTCAGCGCCGCCGACAAAATTGCGGCCACGCTCGAAATGGCACATCTTTTTCGCGTGCTTGGCATCCGCAAAAACATTCTATTGCTTGGCGCGCCGCAATTGCTGCCCGCATGGTATTGCTAAATAAAAATGCTTGGACAAAATGTCCAAGCATTTTTTTGATGCCGGTCGATGTCATATCATCAAGCCACATCTTCATAATTACGCGTATAATCGTCAAAATGTCGTTCGTATGGCATTTCCTCCCAAGCGAAAACTGCCATTTCTTCTTCCTCAAAAACGCCCTGCGGCGCCAAATTTGCCATGCGTACCATACAAAAGCACATCCTTTCATTCCATCGGGAAAATCCCCGTGTCTGTTCGATGTATTCAGTATAGCAAATTCACTGTCCTATAAATCGCCCTGCGAATATTGTGCCAGCGTATTTTTGCACAGAGCCATCAATTGGTCGGCCACGCTTTGCGGTGCAATAATGCGTGCCTCTGCGCCAAAACCGGCCACCCAACCGAGAAAAAGTGGCGACACCACCGCCTTGATATGTATTTTAAAGTGCGTATCATCAATGGAAAACAGCGTACAGTCTTTGCCAAAGCGGTCAAGCACCACACCGGCCAGCCGGTTTGCAAACACAATTTCCACCGCTTCTTCTGTGCCGCCAAACATACCGAACATTTTTTGCGTATAGGCCGCCATATCAAAATTTTTAAAATATTTTTTGCCGGTGCGCACGGTGTCCGTCACGGCAATGCCATGCATTTTGTCCACGCGATAATTTTTGATTTTATCCGCTGCGGCGTCATATCCGATGAAATAATAATTTTCGTCATCGCGTATCAGTGCATACGGCGAAATGGTATAAACGGCGCCGCCGTGTTTAAATGCCATTGTTTTTTGCACGGTCCATTCAAAATATTGAAATGTAATTTGCCGGTCGGCATTGATGGCGGTGTGCAGTGTGTCGATGCTGTAATAAACGCTTTCGTTCATGCTTTTCACGCGATGCGTCACATACACCTGCCGCTGCAGTGCCTGCGCCTCATAGCGGCTTGCAAGGCCCTCCAGTTTGTGAATCAGCTCGCGGCTTTTTTTGGCGGATAAAAACTTGCTCGATTGCACCGCATCCACCAAAAGCTTCAGTTCCGGCAACTCAAAATCGCGGTGCGCCAAGGCATAATGGATGCTTTTATCCTGTGTGCGCACGATGTCATAGCCATATTGCGCAAGCGCCGCCAAATCGTCATAGATGCTTTTGCGCTCGGCCTTGATGTCAAGCGCCGCCAGTTTTTCAATCATATCCTGCACGCGCAAGGTGTGGGTTTCGTCTGTTTCGCGCTGCAAGATGTCTGCCAGATACAGCAGTTTCAGTTTTTGTAATTCACTTTTCGGCATGATGCACACTCCAAAAATTTTTTGTTTCATTTGCAAACGGAAGAAAAAAGTTTTATACTTAAAAGGCTAAATTTTAAAGCAGAAGAAAAGGGGATTCTATTTGACAACGGATATGACACAAGGTTCGCCCGCCAAAATATTGTGGCGCTTCACCATGCCGATGCTGCTCAGCGTCGTATTTCAACAGCTTTACAACATCGCAGACAGCGTCATCGCCGGACGATTTATCGGCGAAAGTGCGCTCGCGGCCGTGGGTGCGTCGTACCCCGTCACCATGATTTTCATGGCGGTCGCCACCGGCTGCAATATCGGTTGCAGCGTTGTGATCAGCCAGCTTTTCGGCGCAAAAAATTATTCGCGCATGAAAACGGCCATCTCCACATCGTTTATTTCGGCGCTGATTTTGGCGGCACTGCTCACGCTCGGCGGCTTTTTAACAGCCGCGCCCATCTTGCGCCAAATGACGACACCAAACGATATTTTTGCCGATTCGATGATTTATTTAAATATTTATGTCGGCGGATTGTTTTTTCTGTTTCTCTATAATTTATGCAACGGCGTGTTCACGGCGCTCGGCGATTCCAAAACGCCGCTGTGTTTTCTCATCGCGTCCTCGCTCGCCAATATCGGCATGGACATCGTGTTTGTCGTGTGCTTTCACATGGGCGTTGCGGGTGTTGCGTGGGCGACATTTCTGTGTCAGGGCATCGCGTCCGTTCTTGCGGCGCTCGCCCTTTATCGCCGCCTCAAAACCATTCAAGTGGCATCGTATCCGCGCTTTTCAAAGCGTGAGTTTGTGCGCATCGCCAAAATTGCGGTGCCGAGTATTTTACAGCAAAGTTTTATTTCGGTCGGGCAGCTTTTCATTCAAACATTGGTCAATGGGTTCGGCTCTGCCGTGGTGGCAGGCTATGCGGCGGCCATCAAGCTGAACGGTTTTGCGATTATGGGCTTTTCCACACTCGGTAGCGGCCTTTCCAATTTCACGGCGCAAAATATTGGCGCCGGAAAGCAAACGCGCGTCAAACAGGGGTTTCACGCCGGAATGGTGCTCACACTTTGTGTCGCTGTGCCGTTTGTCGTCGCCTATTTCTTTTTTGGCGCACAGATGGTGGGCATTTTCATGACGAATCCCAGTGCGGAGGCCTTGCAGGTCGGCGTCGAGTTTCTCAAAATCGTGTCGCCGTTTTTTCTCCTCATCTCCATCAAACTGATGGCCGACGGTGTGCTGCGCGGCGCGGGCAGCATGACCTGTTTTATGATTGCCACCTTTGCCGACCTTGTGCTGCGCGTGGTTCTCGCGTTTGTGCTTGCACCCATTTTTGGCGCAAGAGGCATTTGGCTGTCGTGGCCGCTCGGTTGGACGATGGCAACGGCGCTCACCATGCTGTTTTACGGCAAAGGCGTGTGGAAAAACCGCACGCTGCAGTAGTTTTAATTGTGCATGTGCGATAGCACACACATAGGATAAGTTTTTTAATAAACAAGTCCACGTTTTAGTAAAAAACGCATTGTCCAAACGATTTGTTTTGGACAATGCGTTTGTTTTTTTATCCGCTGATATAGTTCATCGGATTTGTCAGCCCGCCACCGGCATACATTTCCAAATGACAGTGGTTGCCCGAGGCTGCGCCGGTTGCGCCCACAAGGCCGATGGCCTGTCCGCGTGCAACGCTTTGCCCCGCGCCCACAAGCAATGATGAGCAGTGTGCATACAAGGTAGCCATGCCGTTTCCGTGGTCAATTTTGATATAATTGCCCCAACTGTAATGCGAGCCGGCCTCCACCACTGTGCCGCCGTCGCAAGCGTAAATCGGCGTACCATAGGGCGCGCAGATGTCAACACCGCGATGCCCGCCGCCAAAGCGCGTGGTAATATAGCTATACCCCGGCACAGGAAACGACAGTGCACCGCCGCCCACTTGCCCGCTGTTGCCCATCGCGACCGGCAGTTCTTTTGTGCCGACCAATACAATTTTGTCCACCGCGGCTTCGAGCGGTTCTTCCGACAAAATGCGGCGCTCCACCTCCATGCCATCGATGGAAACCACGTCGGCATTGACGCGTTTGCGCCCGTTGACGCCTTTTTGCTGCACTTTTTTGACGCCCTTGTACAGCTTGTCCGACTCGGTTTCCACTGTGTTAAACGCCAGTTCTTCTTCATAGGTCTGGTTGAGAATGGTTTTCACCTGCAAGCCTTGTGTTGCTTGCAGCGTCTGTTCAATATCGGTAAAATCGGTGAGCGAAGTTGTAAAATACAGCCCCGAAACAAGGCCGAGCTTTTGCACAAATTCCGCACGCGCGTCCGGTGTTTGCGCCACGGCATTTGCCAGCGCGTCATCGAGCATATTTTGCAGCCTTTTGCCTTCCGTACACACGCCCACCAAGGTGTCGCCCACATAAAGGCCGGTGGCCTGCTGAATTTTCTCGGGCGACATCGCCACAATGGTGTCTGCCAGATTGGAAGATGTGCTGCGCGCGGCCGTGTCCACGGCTGTGATGCCGAACGTCGGCGAAGCGCTCCATTCCTCGGTAGAGCCGGACGCCTGAATGCGGCTGCGAATCAATTTTTGTGCGTTTTCCCACACATTTTCATTTTCCACAAAGCCTATCAATTGGTCTTTATATTCCACTTTGAGCGAATAATCCGTGCCAAGCACGGTGTGAATGGTCAAAAACAGCACAGCCGCCGCAGAAAGCGGCAAAAGATAACTCGCGGCAGAAAGAAACAAATGTCGATAGGTTTTCAACCCGTTTGCAAGATAAGCAAACCCCGCGCCGGAGGCTTTTTCACCCTGCTTTTTGGCATCTTTCATCGCGCCCGCAATATGGGCAAAGCCTGTGAAAAAGTGGATCACCGGCTCGGATAAATCGTTCCAAAGTCCTCGAAAAAAGCCGAGCAACGGCCGCGCAACCATATGCACAAGCAGGAGAACGCCTTGCAAAAACGCATGGCACGCATGGCGCACGGCACGTGCTGTGCGCACACATAAATATTCGCACTGCAAGCCCACGCGGTAAAAAAGCTGGCCGACGGCATTGAGCAGCACGCGCGGCGGAAGTTTATCGAGATTTTGATTGGCACTGCGCGCGGCGGCATCATTTGCACCGCGCTGCATTTTGAAAGCAAATAATTTCAGCGGACTTTTGCTTTTTTGTACATTGACCGCTTTTTGCGATGCCACAAAAGATTTTGCGCGCGGTTGCGTGCTTGTTTCTGTCTGTGCGGCGGCCTGCGCGTTCGCAGGAATGTCCGTGTTTGCGTTTGTGTCTTTTTGTGCGGCATCGGGCGGCAAAACGGCCGGCATTGCGGCTTTTTCGGTATCGTTAAAAAATTGCTGTTCGTTTTTGTTGAGAGAATCTTTCGGTGTTTCCGGCATGGTTCTGCCTCCTTTTTAAATGATTCGCTAGGACTTGAAATATAAGCCCGATTGTCCGCTGAATAAATCCATGGGATTGATGCTTTGGTTGCCGATGCGCACTTCATAATGCAGGTGCGGGCCGGTGGAATATCCGGTGCTGCCCACCGCGCCGATGATTTGCCCGCTCGTCACCATGTCGCCCTCTTTCACGTCGAGACGGCTCATGTGAAAGAGATAGCTTTTGAGGCCGTTTCCGTGTTCAATCACAACGGTGTTTCCAGTAAAAATCAACGTGCCGGCGTATACCACACGGCCGTTGTTCGGCGCTTTTACAGGGTCGCCCTCGTTGCCGTCCAAATCGACACCCGCGTGCCGTTCGGCCTGTTTTGAGCCGTTGGTATAGCGAAATAAGCCGTATTCGGTGTTCACGGCGCCCTCAATCGGGCGGATGAATTTTTCCGACCAGTAGGTGGTGTCGTCCGCCGTCAAAAACAGCGGCCAAATCACGCTTCTCCATTCGGGGCCGCCGTTCGGATTGTCCATGGTGTCGTCAGAAACGCTTGTGTCAATCGTCATATCCTGCCGCGTAAATGCGTTGTATACCACGGTAATCACTTGCGTTTCGCTCAAATCGCCGCACGTGACCTTGATGGGATAATCGCCCGCCTCACGGTTGTATGCAACGCCGAGATAGGCCATCTGCTTGTCGCCGACGTGTGTGAATTTCGCCAAACTGAGGTCGGTTTCCACGGTGGCCACACTGCCGTCCAACACGCCGCTCACTTCAATGGCCACCACGCCGCCTTGGTCAATTTTTGTCGATGAAAAAACAATTTTCGGCTTTACCTGCACCTTAAAATCGTCCGCGTAGGTAAATGTGCCGTATGCTTTGCCCTCCTCCTGCGGTTTTTGCAAGGTGAGTGCCAAATGATACGTGCCGTTCGCGGTCAAATGAATCGTCGCGCTTGCGTCTGTTCTGCTGCCGCTTGCAATTTCCGCGCCGTCTTTTGTCAACTGATAATGCGCGGTGTAGCCCTCAGGCAGCGCAAGAGAAATTTCGGTCGTTTCAAACACAGGTACGTCTGAAATTTTGGCAATCGCCTGTGAAACTTCTTTATACAGCACGCCGCCGAGCACCGGTGCATGCCAGTTCACGGCTGAAGGTGTCAACGCCTCACCGCACAAACTGACGGCCGGTGTGTCAAAATCTGTCGCATCTGTGGTGGAATATGCATAATACAGTGTGCCGCCAAGCAACACGCACATGAAAAAAAGCACCATGATAAGCCATAAAAGCACGCGCAATGTGCGTGACATAGCAGCACCCCCTTTATAAGGTAACAGTATAGCACAAAAAGAAAAATTGTGCTATACTTTTGCAGTAGTGAATCAATGCAAAGGATGAAAAAAATGGAATATACTGTAAAAATCGGCCGTTATCGGCACTTTAAAGGCAACGAATATGCCGTTTTATCGATGGCACGGCACAGCGAAACGCTTGAAGAAATGGTGGTGTATCGCGCAGTGTATGGCGAGGGCGGCATATGGGTACGTCCGGCATCGATGTGGAATGAAATGGTGGAATACGGCGGCCAAACCGTGCGCCGATTTACCTATCTCGGCACAGAGGAAAGCGACGTATAAATTCGCGGAAAAATATGGTATACTTAAAAACAACAAACAGCAGGAGGAATTGTGTATGGACGCTTTATCCGCTGCCCGCGCGGAAATTGATGCCGCAGACAAACAAATGGCGATGCTTTTCGCGACCCGTATGGAGGCCGTGCGCGCCGTGCTCGCCTATAAAAAAGAACATCAAATGCCCATTTTAGACGCCGCACGCGAGGAAGCTGTTGTGCAGAAAAATCTGGCGCTTTTGCCGCCGGATGCCGCCGCGCTGCGCGTGTATTATGAAGATTTTATACGTCACAACATGGCGCTCTCGCGTGCGTGGCAGGCAAAGCTGCGCGGCGACGACACCGTGGCATATCAAGGTGTGCCGGGTGCGTTCAGCTTTATCGCGCTGTCGGCATTGTTTCCGTATGCGCAGGCAAAAGCATGCGCGCGCTTTGGCGATGTGTTTGACGCGGTGGAAAACGACAGCGCCGCATATGGCGTACTGCCGTTTGAAAACAGCCACGCGGGCGATGTGGCAGACGTGCTTGACCTCTGCTTTGCGCATCCGAAAATTTGCGTCACGCAGGTGTACGACCTTGCCGTCACGCAAAACCTTCTCTGCGTGCCGGGCGCGTGCCTTGCCGACATCAAAACCGTGCTCTCGCATCCGCAGGCATTGCAGCAGTCGGCGCGATTTTTGAAAAACTTAAACGTCACACAAAAAGAATATCCCAACACCGCCGTCGCCGCACAGTTTGTGGCGGAAACGGGCGACAAAACCATCGCGGCCATCGCCGCCAAAGAAACGGCCGATTTATACGGCCTTACCGTTCTCGCACAGGACATCAACGAAAGCACCGACAATACCACGCGCTTTATTGTGATTGGCAAAGAACTGCCGGCCGCCGGAAATCGATTTTGTCTGCTTTTCACGGTGGAACATACCGCCGGCAGTTTGGCGCGCGTCATTCAAATCATCGGCGCTAAAGGCTATAATATGGAATGCATCAAAAGCCGCCCGATGCCGCGCGTGTCGTGGGAATATTATTTTTACACCGAGCTTGTGGGTGATGTGCACGGCGCAGACGCGCTGCTTGCATCGTTGCAAAGCGTGTGCAAAAGCGTGCGCGTGCTCGGTGTATATCACCGCGCAGAAAAGGAGAACACAAGATGAAATTAACGATGCGCTTGCAGGAGCACAGTTACGATATTATCATAAAATCCGGTGCGCTACACCGTGTGTCACAGCTGATTAACCTCAACCGCAAGGTGCTTGTGGTCACAGATTCCGGCGTGCCGAAAGCGTATGCAAACACGGTGTTAAAACAGTGTGGCGAGGGCGTTTTGGCCGTGGTGCCACAGGGAGAAGCCAGCAAAAGCATCGCCTGTTTTGAAGCGCTGTCAAAGCAGCTTTTAGAGCATCATTTCGGCCGAAACGACGCGGTTGTCGCCGTGGGCGGCGGCGTTGTGGGCGACCTTGCGGGTTTTGTGGCCGCAAGTTATATGCGCGGCATCACGTTTATCAATTGCCCCACCACCACGCTCGCGCAGGTGGATTCCTCCATCGGCGGCAAGGTGGCCGTCAACTTATGCGGCACAAAAAACGTCGTGGGTGCGTTCTATCAGCCAAGTCTTGTGGTGGCAGATACCGCCGCGCTCAGCACTTTAACGCCGCGCCATTTTGCGGCCGGTCTTGCCGAGGCGGTCAAAGCGGGTTTGCTTGCGGATGCGGACTTGTTTACGCTGTTTGAAACCCAAGATGCACACGAAAACATCGAAGAAATCATCTACCGCAGCTTGATTGTGAAAAAAAATATCGTCGAGCAAGACGAGCGCGAAACCGGCCTGCGTGCGGTGCTCAATTTCGGTCATACGCTCGGGCACGCAGTGGAAAGTTATTGTCATCTCGGCGATTTATACCATGGCGAATGCGTGGCACTCGGTATGTTGCCGATGCTTGAAACGCCCGCCTTGCGCCGCCGTGCACGCGCCGTGTACCAAAAACTCGGCTTGCCGTGTCGGGTGCAATATGACGGTGACGCTATTTTTGAGTTGATGACGCACGATAAAAAGGCGAGCGGCGATGCCATCACGCTTGTCAAAGTGGCAAAAGCAGGGGAGTGCCGGCTTGAAACCGTGCCGCTCGCGTCCTTGCGCGCCATTGTCAAGGAGGGCATTCGATGAGAGATACATTCGGACATGCCATCACGCTGACCCTGTTCGGCGAAAGCCACGGCGCGGCCATCGGCGCGGTGCTCGGCGGCCTTGCGGCAGGTGTGGCGGTCGATACGGATTTTATGGCGTCGCAAATGGACAAACGACGTGCAAAAGGTTCTATTTCCACCGCCCGACAGGAGGCAGACAGCGTAAAAATCCTCTCCGGTGTTTTCAACGGTATCACAACCGGCACGGCGCTGACGCTGCAAATTGAAAATAAGGCGGCGCACAGTGACGATTATGCCAAAACAAGCGGCCTTTTGCGTCCCGGCCATGCCGACTACACAGCATATGCCAAATATCACGGCTTTCAAGACGCGCGCGGCGGCGGGCATTTCAGCGGCCGGCTGACAGCGCCGCTCGTGGCCGCCGGCAGCATCTTCACAAAGCTTTTCGCCGCCAAAGGCGTGACGATTGCCACCCATCTTTTGCAATGCGCAGGTGTGGCAGATGCCGCTTTTTCGGCGGATGAAAATACATTAAAAGCACAGGCGAACGCGTTAAATCATGCGGATTTTGCCGTGCTTGACGCAGACAAAGCGCAGGAGATGACCGCCGCCATCACGGCCGCTGCCGCCGAGGGCGATTCGGTCGGCGGCGTGCTTGAAACGGTGATTTTGGGTTTGCCTGCCGGCTTTGGTGAACCTTTTTTCACAAGTGTGGAAAGCGTTTTGGCGGAGCTTTTATTCAGCATGCCGGCCGTCAAGGGCGTAGAATTTGGCGACGGTTTTGCGTTTGCAAATTTGCGCGGCAGCAGTGCAAACGATGCGTTTCGTATGCGCAGCGGTAAAATTGCCACGGCCACCAACCACAACGGCGGCATCAACGGCGGCATCACAAACGGCATGCCGATTTTGCTGCGCACTGTCGTCAAACCGACGCCAAGCATCTATCAAATGCAAAATACAGTCGATTTTGAAACCAAACAAAACGCCACGCTGCAAATCAGCGGACGGCACGACCCGTGCATTGTCCACCGCGCGCGCGTGGTGCAGGACAGCCTGTGTGCGCTCGGCCTTGCAGATTTATGCACGATGGCGCTCGGCACAAAATGGCAGGAGGCCGGCGCATGGAATATGGACTGATTGGCGCAAAATTAAGGCATAGCTTTTCAAAAGAAATTCACGAACAGTTGACAGATTATACCTACGATCTCTGCCCGCTCGCAAACGAAAGCGACGTCGCCGCATTGCTGTGCGAAAAAAATTTCAAGGCCATCAATGTCACCATTCCCTACAAGGAATTTGTATTGCCGTTTTGTGATGAAATCGATGAGAAAGCGCGTGAAATCGGCGCGGTGAACACGATTGTCAATCGCGGCGGCAAGCTTTTTGGCACAAACACCGATTTTGCGGGCTTTTTGTATTTGGTGCACGCGAATGGTGTATCGCTCGCAGACAAAACAGTGCTGATTTTAGGCACAGGCGGCACGCAAAAAACCGTGGAGGCCGCCGCAAAAAGCGTCGGTGCAAAGCAGGTTTTGCGTGTCAGCCGCACCAAAACCGCGCAGACGCTCACGTATGCCGAGGCGGCGGCGCGGCGCGATGTGCAAATCATCGTCAACACAAGTCCTGTCGGCATGTATCCGCAAAACGGCGCGTGTCTGCTTGATTTATCCGGCTTTCCGGCACTTGAAGCCGTGTTTGACGCGGTGTACAATCCGCTTGAAACACGGCTGCTTTGGCAGGCGCGTCAGCTTGGTGTCAAAGCGGCAAACGGCCTTTTGATGCTTGTGGCACAGGCAAAATATGCCGCGGAATATTTTTTAAATACCACATTTCCAGACAGCGAAATCAAACGCATCACGGACGAAATTTTAAAACAGCGCATGAATTTAATTCTCATCGGCATGCCCGGCAGTGGCAAATCCGTGCTTGGCAGACGTTGTGCCGCGCTGCTGAAAAAACCGTTTATCGACCTTGACGATGCAGTGGAATCCCGCGCAAACACCACCATCGCGGCGCTGTTTGCGTCAAAAGGAGAGGACGCGTTTCGTGCGCTGGAACATGAAATTTGCGCCGAAATTTCCAAAGAAACCGGTCAGGTGATTGCCACCGGCGGCGGCATTGTGAAAAATGCAGACAACGTGCGCCTCTTGCGCCAAAACGGTGTTTTAATTTTCATCGACCGGCCAACGGATACGCTTGCGACAGGCGCGTCGCGTCCTCTCTCTCCAAACACGGCCGCCGTGCAAAAACTATACGCAGAGCGTCTGCCGCTTTACCGCGCGGCCGCGGATGTCACGGTTGAAAACAGCGGCGCACTTGCCGCTGTCGCCACAAAAATAAAGGAGGCTTTCGATGAAACTGCTTGTTTTAAACGGCCCGAATCTGAACTTTCTGGGCATTCGTGAACCGGAGATTTACGGCACGCTGACGTATGACAATCTGGTGGAATATCTAACGCAGGAAGCACAAAAAAGAAACGTAGAACTGACGTTTTTTCAATCAAATCACGAAGGTGCACTCGTCGATGCCATTCAGCACGCCTACCAAAAACAAGACGGCATTATCATCAACCCCGCCGCCTACACGCACACAAGCGTCGCCATTTTAGACGCGCTCAAAGCCGTCAATCTGCCGGCGGCGGAGGTGCATCTTTCGGACGTGACAACGCGCGAAGCGTTTCGCCAAATCAGCTATGCGGGGCTTGCCTGTCAGTGGCATTTTATCGGAGAAGGACGCGAGGGATACGTCCATGCCATGGAGGCACTCATCAAATCTATACAAACAATATAAAATAGAATGGAGAAAAATGTATGATTATTAGCACAAAACGCGGCACGCCCGCAGAGGAACTTGATAAAATTATCAAAGAATTTGAGGCAAAAGGTCTATCCGTCACGATGATTCGCGGCACGGACTACAACGTGTTCGGCCTTGTGGGCGACACCACGCAAATTGACGAAAAACAGGTGCGTGCCAACCCATATGTTGAGAATGTACAGCGCGTATCCGAACCGTATAAAAAGGCAAATCGCCTGTTCCACGAGGCCGATTCCATCATCAACGTCGGCGGCATTCCCATCGGTGGCAATGAAAAAATCGTCGTCATCGGCGGCCCGTGCAGCGTTGAAGGCGCACAGGAAACGCTCGATATCGCGGCGGCCGTGAAGGCGGCGGGCGGCTGTATGCTGCGCGGCGGCGCGTATAAACCGCGTACGTCACCGTATGCGTTTCAAGGTCTTGGCACGGAGGGCATTCTCGACATGGTCAAAGCGCGCGAGGCTACCGGTATGCCGATTGTGAGCGAACTTATGAGCGAGGAGCGCATCGACGAGTTTGAAGAATATGTCGACCTTGTGCAAATCGGCGCACGCAATATGCAAAACTTTCAGCTTTTAAAAGCAGTCGGCAAAATGAAAAAGCCGATTTTGCTCAAACGTGGCCTTGCCAACACGATTGAAGAATGGATTATGTCGGCCGAATATATCATGGCGGGCGGCAACGAAAACGTCATTTTTTGCGAGCGCGGCATTCGCACTTTTGAAAAATACACCCGCAATACGCTTGATTTATCGGTGGTGCCCATCATCAAAGAAAAGACGCACCTACCCATCATCATCGACCCCAGCCATGCCACCGGCAATTATCACTATGTGGAAAGCATGTCGCTTGCCGCCATTGCCGCCGGTGCTGACGGGTTGCTTATCGAGGTGCACCAAGCGCCCGAAAAAGCGTGGAGCGACGGTGCGCAAAGCTTGCGTCCCGACAAATTTAAAACCACGATTGAAAAAGGCCGTGCCATCGCAAACGTCATCGGCCGCGATATTTATACGAATTTGAAATAGAAAATTGCAATCAATCGCAAAAAACCGTCAGGAATGCAACAATCATTCCCGACGGTTTTTCTATAGCAGTTTTTTTAGACATGGATGCTTTTTACAGTTTGTGAAACTGCTATAGATCCCCTCGCGGGGCGATTCTATGTATCGGCATAGGCCGATACAGCATTTTTTTGAAAGATGGATGTTATTTCCAGCCTAAATCGCGCAGAATCGCCTGTTTTGTGTCAAGGCCGGTCTGCGCAAGCTCTGCCACGCGAGCCGGATTCATATGCGGCGCAAGGCCGCTGATGGAAAACGCGGCTTCCGCGCGGCCTGTCAGCGCAGGCAAACTGAGCGCAACACAGCGAATGCCAAGCTCATTTTCTTCATCGTCGATGGCATAGCCGCGCAGGCGAATTTCCTTGAGTTGGTTGATGAGCGCGTCAAAACTTGTCAACGTGTTCGGCGTCAGTTTTTGAATCGTGCTTTTGCGCCAAACACGCTCGCTTTCGCCATAGCTTTGCGTCGCGAGAATCGCCTTGCCCACGCCGGTGCAGTACATCGGAATGCGCAACCCGACATGGCTTGACATGCGCATGGTGCCCGCGCCGCCCTCGGCTTTATAAAGGTAAACGATGTCGACACCGTCTTGAATCACGAGATGCACGGCCTCGCCCGTGTGGCGTGCAAGCCGGTCGAGATGCGGTTTTGCCACAGACAAAACGTCCATGTCGTTCACGATGCCGCTCGACAGCTCAAACATTTTCATCGTGAGGCGATAATGGGTGGTGAAACTGTCTTGCACCACATAACCGAGTGTGACAAGGCTTGCCAAAAGGCGGTGCGCCGTGCTTTTTGCAAGCGCACTTTCCTTGCTGATGTCCTGCAAAGACGCGCCTTTCGGATGCGCGGAAAGCACTTCGATGATTGAAAAAATACGTGCGACACTCTGCACGCCACTGTTTCCGTTTTCCACAAATAACCCTCCGAAATTTTGGTGCGTTCCACAATGCGAAACGCTTCTTTTCTGTATTGTAACGCATGAAAAGACAAATTGCAAGAGAAGAATGGCTTTGTGAGCGATAAAACAGAATAAAAATGACAAAAATTAAAAAACACATTGACAAAGGCGCAGAACTTACTATAATGAAAGAAACAAGAAACTGGAACGCCGTTCCACAATACGGAATTAACAAGGACGAATTTTAAGGAGTGTATTTCTATGAACGAGGTTCTTCAAAAAATTTACGAAATCGGAATTATTCCGGTCATTGCCATTGACGATCCAGACAAAGCGGTGCCTCTGGCAAAAGCGCTTGTCGCGGGCGGCCTGCCTGCTGCGGAAGTGACGTTTCGCACAGATGCCGCGGAAGAAGCGATTCGCCGCATTGTTGCCGAAGTGCCGGAAATGCTCGTGGGCGCGGGCACGGTGTTGACAAAAGAGCAGGTTGACCGCGCGGCGGCGGCCGGTTCCAAATTTATGGTCAGCCCCGGTTTTAACCCTGCCATCACACAATATGCACTGGATAAGGGCATCAATTTCATGCCCGGCACCGCGACGCCCGGCGAAATGGAACAGGCCATGAGCATGGGGCTTGACGCTGTGAAATTTTTTCCGGCAGAGCAAAACGGCGGCGTTGCCAAGCTGAAAGCCGTTGCCGGCCCGTATAAAAATTTGCGCTGGATGCCCACCGGCGGCGTAAACGCGAAAAACTTGATGGATTATTTGTCGTTCGACAAAATCATCGCCTGCGGCGGCACATGGATGGTGAAAACCGACCTCATTGATGCGGGCGACTGGGCAGAAATTACACGTTTGACCAAAGAAGCCGTGCGTAATATGCTCGGTTTTGAATTGAAACACATCGGCCTCAACACGGCAAACGATGCCGAGGCCATGCAAGCGGCAAAATTGTTTGAAGCGTTGTTCGGCTTCGACATCGCCGAAGGAAATTCGTCCATTTTTGCCGGCAACCGTTCCATTGAAATCATGAAAAAGCAGGGCCGTGGCAAATACGGACATATCGCCGTGGGCACCAACACGATTGACCGCGCCGTGGCACACCTCAAATCGCAGGGCGTTGTGTTCGACGATGCCAGCCGTATGGAGAAAAACGGCAAGCTGACCGCCATTTATTTAAAAGAAGAAATTGCCGGTTTTGCGGTGCATCTTGTACAAAAATAAACTTGAATTTTAGGAGGAACTTCCATGAAAGTAATTACCTTTGGCGAATTGATGCTGCGCTTACAGCCATATGATTACCTGCGCTTTGTGCAGGCCGACAGCTTTGAGGCAACGTTTGGCGGCGGCGAGGCCAATGTGGCCGTGTCGCTTGCAAACTATGGCGTGGATGTGGACTATGTCACCAAATTGCCCAAACACGCAATCGGGCAGATGGCCGTCAATAGCTTGCGCAAATATGGCGTAGGCACAAATAAAATTGTACGCGGCGGCGACCGTGTCGGCATTTATTTCCTTGAAAAAGGTGCCTCACAGCGCGGCAGCGTGTGCATTTATGACCGCGCACACAGCGCCATTCAAGAAGCTGCACCGTCTGATTTCAACTGGGCGGAAATTTTTGCGGGCGCAGATTGGTTCCATTTCACCGGCATCACACCGGCGCTTGGCGAAAACTGCGTGAATATCTGTATCGAAGCGTGCAAAGCCGCCAAAAAAGCGGGCGTGAAAATCAGCTGCGACCTCAACTATCGCGGAAAATTGTGGACGCGTGACGAAGCGCGCGTTGCCATGACGAAAATTTGCGAATATGTAGACGTGTGCATCTCCAATGAGGAGGATGCCAAAGACGTGTTCGGCATCGAAGCCGCCAACACCGACGTCGCCAGTGGCCAATTGAACAAAGACGGCTATAAGAGCGTTGCAAAACAGCTCGCCGACAAATTCCACTTTGAAAAAGTTGCCATCACACTGCGCGAGAGCATTTCGGCGTTTGACAACGATTGGAGCGCCATGTTATTTGACGCTGCATCAGACGAATATTGCTTCTCGAAGCTCTATCATCTGCATATCATCGACCGCGTGGGCGGCGGTGACAGTTTCGGCGGCGGGCTGATTTATTCCTTGCTCAGCGGTAAAAATACACAGGATGCCGTTGAATTTGCAGTGGCGGCTTCCGCGCTCAAACACTCCATCGAAAGCGATTACAACTTTGTGACCGTGGACGAAGTGGAAAAGCTTGCCGGTGGCAATGCCTCGGGTCGCGTGCAGCGATAAAAAAGCGAAAAACGGCAGTTAGCGCTTGCCGTTTGAAGTTCTTAAATTGACTCTACCAAACACAAAAGCCGCCCTTTTTGGGCGGCTTTTGTGCATTTGAGGTGAAAAGATTATTTTGCAATTTTGCGCAGTGCAAGCAATAAAAACACAAGGCCGGCGCCTGTTAAGATGTGTGCGATGCCGGCAATGCCGGAGATGGCTGCACTTGCACCCGAGGCAAGCGTGATGCCGAGCACTTGCGGAATGCCGCGCACGAGCAGCATCACGGCCATAAGCGGCACGCCGATATTATACGTAACCATGAAGTTTTTAAACATTTTTTCCTCGTTCAGCTTTGTGTGCGCCGCGAAAAGAGCAACGATTAAAAACAGCAGCATACCGAGAATGAATAAATGCGTGTGCACTTTACCGAGCGCGGTAACGCCGGTAAAGTCGTTGAATTTGGTAAATTCGCGGTAAAATACGCCGCCCACCATGGCGGCAATGGCGTAGGCAAGAGAATAATTAAGATATTTTTTCATGTTTTGCAAGTCCTTTCATTTCGTTGTAGCCAATGAGTACGGCCCAAACATATGCGCCGATGGTCGGGATATCAAACAGCGGGAATTTTTTGGAGGAGATAAAATAAATTCTAAGCGGAATACAGCACTTTGCGCAATATTTCGGTGAGAACGGTGCAGTTTTCGGCGTGCTGCATCCACAGTGTGAGCAAATTTGAAAATACAAAATCCACAAAAGCGCTTTGGGTCAGCGTATCGGAAAAAGCTGCGTGCACGATGTTTTTATCATGATTTAGGGCAGAAAGCAAGCCGGATTTCATGTGCTCAAAATAATTTTCCATCACCTTGCGGCCGTTGCTTTTGTCTGCGGTGGCAAAACTAAGCGAATGCGCCGTGAAAAATTGCGGGTATGCCGCCGTACCGACCGTGACGCTTTCAAAAATGTTTGCGACATAGGCAGGGAAAGATTCTGCTTGTTTACAGAGATGGTCTGTGTGAAAAATATTTTGCCACACTTCCCGTATGGCCGCGGTAATCAAATCTGCCTTAGAGGGAAAATAATTGTAGACAGAACCGACAGAAATGTTGCATTTTTCTGCGACGGTGCGCATATTAAGCGCTTGCAACCCGCCTTCGGCAGCCATGGAAAGGCACACGGATAAAATGGCCTCTTTGGATGTAACAACGGTATTGATGGCGTCACCTTCTTCATATTGAACTACGTTCAGTTTAACATGAATTTGAAAACTTGTCAATAGAAAAATAAAAAGCAGCCGCAAAACCTTGTCTAAAGCAACAAGTTTTGCGGCTGTTTGATTCATGAGGAAAGCGCTATGCAAACGGATGCACGACACCGCCGCTGTTGACGGCACTGGTTGTGCCTTGTGGCTGTGCGGGCGCAGACGCGGCAGGCTCGGCGGCAGGTGTGCTGCCAGAGGGGGCGGCTGCGGGAGTGCTTGGCGCAGCAGGGGCGCTTGGCGCGGCAGGGGCAGAGGCAGAAGCGCTCGGTGCGGACACAGATTGCGTCATTGAGGAGGAATTGCCCGCCGGAATGGCGTCGCCTTTGTCTTTGCCAAAGAAGAAATGACTGGCAAGATACCAACATGCGCCACACAGCGCAAGCAATAACACAATCAAAATGATGATGGGCACAAGGTTTTTATTGGCGGCTTTTGCTTTTTGCGGTGCGTTCCAGTCGATTTCGTTGCCGGCGCGGAAGCATTTGGAATTGGGCAAATCTTCTTTTGCAAGCAAGCGGCGCATGATGTCAAGAATCGACAGGGCAGCCTGTTTGCCGGCAAATTTTCCGGCCGGAATGCGGCTGATATGTACACTGCCTTTGTGCGCTACGGCGGCGTAAACATCGCCATCTTCGTCAAGCCCCGCGATGGCAGCGCCGAAATCAGCACGCGTGCATTTGGCGGCGGCGGTGGCAAGGTCGGCCGCACTTTGCAGCGGCGTGGGCTCCTCGTCGGGGTCAAAGGTGGCGGCAGCGTCTATTTTAGCGGCCACTTTCGGGTTGGCATAGCTGTCAGCACCGAAATCAAATACTTTTGAGCCGCGCTTTGTGGCGGCAAATTCGGCATCAAGCAGTGCGCCGGTGGTTTCATCAGCGGCGGCTACCACGGCTTCGCTTTCAATCATTTCTCCGGCGGTGACATAGGCAAGGCCTCCCTTGCCGCGGCCATAGGCACAGGCACCGGCGGCCTGTTCAAACTGCTCGGCAGCGCTTTCTGTCAGCTCGGTGGCAGCGGCGGGCGCATACGCGTGTGCCGTGATGACCACCAGCACCTCACCGGCCTGACCATAAAGACCGAGTTTTGCGTCCGGCATGGCGGTGGAGAGATGCTTTGCCGTTGCTTTCAGCACCTGCATATCCGGCTGAAAGAAGCGTACAATCACCTGTTTTTCGATATTTTTTGCAATCGGATCCATTCTATTATCCTCCCTATGCTATTGATTTTGCATGCGCGTGGATTCGGCCATGTGCGCCGCTTGTCCGGTGGAAAATGCTTGACACGCAGGTTGTTTGAGGTGCAGCGTCAAGCGGCGCACCATGTCGAGCACGTGCTGTGTCGCCGATGCGCGCACAACGTCACGCGTGCGATTGACAATCACGAGTTTTTGCACAAAAATTTCGTTGGCGTCGGCGACGGCGATGTAAACGGTGCCGACCGGTTTTTCCGGTGTGCCGCCTGTCGGTCCGGCAATGCCCGTGATGGAAATGCCAAAATCCGTGCCGGCCGCACGACGCACGCCACTTGCCATTTCGGCGGCGGTTTCACTCGATACTGCGCCATATTGTGCCAGAGTTTCGGCCTTGACACCGAGCATCTTTTCCTTCATTTCGTTGGAATAAGTGCATATGCCGAGCGGAAAAACCGCGCTTGCGCCGGAAATTTCGGTGATGCGTTTTGACACAAGACCACCGGTGCAGCTTTCGGCCGTGGCAAGCGTTTTTTGGTGTTCACAAAGCAGTGCAACCACGGTTTCTTCCAGAGAATCCGCGTCGCGCGCATAGATGCAGTCGCCTAAAATGTCGTAAAAATCGCCGACCGTTTTTTCGCACAGCGCTTTTGCGGCGTCTTGCGTGGCGGCCTTTGCGGTGATGCGCACTACCACTTCCGCCGTTTTGGCATATAGTGCGGCCGTGGGATTTGCCTGCGCCAACAGGGGTGCAACCATGGTTTCAAGATGGCTTTCGCCGATGCCAACGACGCGCAATGTCGTGGAAAACAGCACAGCATCGCTTTTTGCGGCAAGCCACGGTTTGACGCTGTCGGCAAACATCGGTTGCAATTCTTTGGGTGGGCCGGGCAGTAAAACGGCGATTTTGCCGTCTTTTTCAAAAATCATGCCGGGCGCTGTGCCATTGGCATTTTCAATTTTGCGCCCATTTGTGGGAACCATGGCTTGCTTTTTGTTGTTTTCAGGCATGGTGCGGTGCCATGCTGTAAAAAAAGCCTCGATTTTACGTGCTTCTTCGGCATCATAACGCAAAGTGTCGCCAAAAGCCTCCGCGACGGTCTGCTTTGTCAAATCGTCCTCTGTGGGGCCGAGGCCGCCGGATAAAATGAGTAAATCACTGCGCAACATGGCCTGCGTGAGCACACTTTTCAGCCGTGCGGGATTGTCGCCCACCACGGTTTGAAAATGGACGCTGATGCCAAGCGCGGCGAGCTCTTTGCTTAAATATTGCGCGTTGGTGTTTAAAATGTCGCCGAGCAAAAGTTCGGTGCCGACTGCGATAATCTCCGCTTCCAAATAAATCCTTCTTTCGATTCTCAAAGCCTAATATATCACGAAACGATGCAAAATTCAACCGGTGTTTCTGCGGCGGCCGCCGCCTCAAGCTCTGCAAGCTCCGGCATCATCAAACGCTCGGCGCTTTCAATTTCATCGAGATGCGGCTTTGTGCGCGGATGCGCGGGGGTAAAAATGGTGCAACAGTCTTCATATGGCAGAATGCTTGTTTCGAATGTGCCGATTTTGCGCGAAATGTCGATGATTTCTGTTTTATCCATGCCGATGCACGGGCGAAAAACAGGCAAATCCTGCGCCGCGTCGGTACAGGCGATGGCACGCAGTGTTTGGCTTGCCACTTGCGCCAAACTCTCGCCGGTGATGATGGCTTCCGCGCCCTCTTTGTCGCACAACATGCGGGTAATGCGCATCATGCTGCGGCGCATGAGCACCGTAAACAATTCCTCGGGGGCGGTGTCGCGGATGAACTCCTGCGGCTTTGTATAGGGCACGACATAGACGTTCATATTGCCGGTGTACGGCGTGAGAAGCTGTGCAAGGCTGATGACTTTGCTGCGTGCGCGTTCACTGGTATAGGGCGGGCTTGCAAAGTGTACGCCAATCAGCGTGAGGCCGCGCCGCGCCATCATATAGCCCGCCACGGGGCTGTCAATGCCGCCGGAGAGCATCAGCGCCGCTTTGCCGGAGGTGGACACCGGCAAGCCGCCCGCGCCCTGCTTTTTGCCGCCGTGGACGTAGGCACCGAAATCGCGAATTTCCACCGTGACATTGAGGTCAGGATGGTGTACATCGACGGTGAGGTGCGGATAAGCTTCAAGCAAAATGCCGCCGAGCTCCCGCGCAATTTCCATGCTGTCCATCGCAAAGGTTTTGTCGGCGCGTCGTGCGCTCACTTTGAAGGTTTTTGCCGCGTTCAACTCGGCAGAAAGATACGTTTTGGCAATTTCGGCAATCTGTGCAAAATCTTTTTCGCAAACGGCGGCGCGGCTGATGGTCGCGATGCCGAAAATTTTGGAGATGCGCGAAAAGGCCTCCTCCATGTCAAGATCTTCGAGCGGTTCGGCGTACATGGTAGACTGCGCCTTATATACATTAAATTTGCCCACCGGTTTTAAGCGGCGGCGCATGGTTTTCAGCAGTGCACTTTCGAATGTGGCACGGTTGAGCCCTTTGAGCGCCATTTCGCCTTGATAGGCCATAATCAGTTCTTTCATCAGTTGTTTCCTTTATCTTTCAGCGAATTTTCGAGAGTGTTGCGATGCCCTCGCGCAAGGCGGCCAGCAATGCGTCCACGTCGGCCAAGGTATTTTCTGCGCAAAAACTGACGCGCAGTGCTGTATCAACGCGCTTTTTGGGCAGATGCATCGCGGTGAGCGTGTGGCTTGCCTCACCCTTGCTGCACGCAGAACCGCTTGAAACATACACGCCGCGGCTCTCAAGAAAATGCAGCATCGTTTCGCTTTTCACGCCCGAAACGGAAAAATTGACGAGGGAGGAGAGCGCGTCCGGCGGGCTGTTGCGCGTGACGTCCGGCATTTGGGCGAGCGCGGCAGTGAGATGTTCGTTCAGCGCCTGCAAATGGGGAATATTTTGTGTTTGCGCCGCTGTGATTTTGGCCGCGGCTGCGCCAAATGCGGCGATATAGGCGATATTTTCGGTGCCCGGACGAAAGCCGCGCTCCTGTCCGCCGCCGAAAAAAGTTTGTGCGATAAAATAACCTTTGCGCAAATACAGCGCACCCACGCCTTTTGGCGCGTGAATTTTATGGCCGGATACGGTGTAGCTGTCAATTGCGGTGGCTGCGAGGGCAATCGGCAGTTTGCCGAACGCCTGTACGCCGTCTGCGTGCACAGCGGTGCGGCTATTTTTGGCCTTGACGCGTGCGGCGATGGCGGCGACGTCGAGAATCGAGCCGACTTCGTTGTTGACATGCATCACGGCGACAAGCGCGGTGGTGGACGTGACGGCATTTACGAGCGCGTCCGCGTCAACATGTCCTGCGGCATCGGGAAAAACGGTGATGACGTTCCAGCCGTTTTCGGCGAGGTATCGCATACAGTTTTGGACGCTGGGATGCTCATATCCGGTGACAACAACGGTGTCTGCCCATTTTTTACGTGCGTTGACCGCGCCGAATATCGCGAGATTGTTCCCCTCTGACCCACAGGACGTGAAGGTGATATTTTGCGGCGCACAGCCGAGCGCATCGGCGACGGATTTGCGGGCGGCCGTGATAACGGCTTCGCTTTTTGCGCCGGGTGTATACAGCGAGGACGGATTTGCAAAATGCGCGCGCAGCACATCATTTGCCACGTCTGCCACGGTGTCGTCTACGCGCGTGGTGGCGGCGTTATCGAGATAATGAAATTCCAAGCGCAAGCTCCTCACTGTTTTGATGTAAATTTGTATTATACAGATTATACTATACAACGAAACAACAAACAAGGGAACCCTTTTCGAGAATTCCCTTGTCGACTTTACGATTTTGTGCGATGTTTAATAGGCGAGAATCACACCGCCGTCGTTGGCATAAACCGTGGACAGACCGGCCGTCGGCACCATGATAATTTTGTCAAATGCGGTGCACTTCGCCAAAATATCTTTTTTGAGTTCGGTGGCACGCTCCACACAGTTACAATAGCTCAATACCATGGTGGTGCTGCCTTTTGCGAGAGTTTGCGTGGTTTCGGCAACAATTTCAACCAGTCGGCGCATGGAATTTTGCGTGCCGCGCACTTTTTCAAGGCAGATAATTTCGCCGTGACCGTCCTCGCTCATAATGGGGCGCAAGTTCAGCATTGTGCCAAGCAGACCGGCGGCTTTGGAGATGCGGCCGTTTTTGATTAAGTTGCCAAGATCCTCAAGCACAAAGCGGGTGCGCATGGTGGCGATAAACGCAGTGCCGCGTGTGACAATTTCTTCAAACGGCAAATCGGCGTCAATCATGTCACGCAAAAGTAAAGCCACGCGTGTTTCACCGGCAGAGGCGCTTTCGCTGTCGAACACATGAATTTTATGGGTGGGGTCTTCTTCCAACACCATATCGCGTGCGACCATGGCAGAATTATAGCAGCCGGACAGATGACTTGAAATGGTGACGACAACGCTTTCTTTTGCCTTGCGCATGTAGGTGGCAAAGTCGTCGGGCGATGGGCAGGCCGTTGCCGCGGCGCCTTTGTAGGCTTTCATGGTGGCAATCAGCTGTTTTACATCAAGCGAAGCGTCGTCAATAAAAGTATCAGCGCCGATGCTGAGCTTAAAACTCACGAGTGACACACGCAGAACATTGGCGAGCGCGGGTGTTAAATCACAACTGGTATCTGCAATAATTTGTATGTCCATTTGGAAACTCCCATCTGATTCAGAGCTGTTATCTTTTGTCTTCTTCAGTTTACCATTGTGCGCGATAAAAAGCAAACGCAATTACTTGTATTTTTTCGCAGAATTTGTTAAACTTTTATGTACGATAAAATAATAGGCAGCGCACATTCAATATGAGGAGGAGTTTTGGGATGAAAAGTGACATTCAAATCGCACAGGAATCAACGCTTGACACTGTGGCATCAGTGGCACAAAAATTAGGCTTGGCAGACGAAAATCTCATTCCCTATGGCAAATACAAGGCAAAAGTAGACCATCGTCTTGTGAAAAAAATGGCGAATCGGTCGGACGGAAAATTGATTTTGGTGACAGCCATCAGCCCCACTCCCGCCGGCGAGGGCAAAACAACCACCAGTGTCGGGCTTGGCGACGCGCTGCATCAAATGGGCAAAAACGTGGTGCTTGCGCTGCGTGAGCCGAGCCTTGGGCCTGTGTTTGGCCTCAAAGGCGGCGCGGCAGGCGGCGGATATGCGCAGGTTGTGCCGATGGAGGACATCAATCTGCATTTTACAGGCGATTTACACGCCATCGGCGCGGCAAACAATCTGCTTGCCGCCATGGTGGACAACCATATTTTCCACGGCAATGCGCTACATCTTGACCCGCGCCGCATCACATGGAAACGCTGTGTCGACATGAACGACCGCCAACTGCGCTATGTGACCGACGGTCTTGGCGGCAAAGCCAACGGCACGCCGCGCGAGGACGGTTATGACATCACGGTGGCAAGCGAAGTGATGGCGATTTTCTGCCTTGCGACCGATTTATCTGACCTCAAAGCGCGTTTGGCGCGCATTGTGGTGGGCTACACTTATGAGGGTGCGCCCGTGACGGCGGGAGAAATTGGCGCGGCCGGCGCAATGGCGGCGCTGTTAAAAGACGCATTTGACCCGAATCTCGTCCAAACCTTAGAGCACACGCCGGCGCTTGTGCACGGCGGGCCGTTTGCGAACATCGCCCACGGTTGCAACAGCGTTATGGCGACGAAACTCGCCATGAAATTGGGCGATTATGTTGTGACAGAGGCCGGTTTCGGCGCAGATCTCGGCGCTGAAAAATTTCTCGACATCAAATGCCGCCTCTCCGGCATTCGGCCGAGCGCGGTGGTGCTTGTGGCGACCGTGCGTGCATTAAAGCATCACGGCGGCTGTGCGAAAGACAAATTGGGCGAGCCGAATGTGGCGCTGCTTGAGGCCGGCAGTGCGAATTTGGCGCGTCACATCGACAATATGCAGCAGCAATTTGGTTTGCCGGTGTGCGTTGCCATCAACACCTTTCCGACAGACAGCGCCGAAGAACATGCCTTCTTGCGCGATTTTTGCGCCAAAAAAGGCGTGCCGTGTGCACTGAGTGAAGTGTTTGCAAAAGGCGGCAAAGGCGGCCTTGAACTCGCCGAAAAAACACTCGCGATTTTGAATGACAATCCCATCCACTTTACCTATCAAGACGACCTCTCCATTGAGGATAAAATCCGCGCCGTGTGCAAAAACATTTACGGTGCGGCAGACGTTGTCATCAGTGGGCCGGCGGCAAAACAACTTGCGGAGCTTGCGCAAAACGGCTTTGGCAAATTGCCGGTTTGCATTGCGAAAACGCAGTACAGTTTCAGCGATAACGCGGCGCTGCTCGGCGCACCGACCGGCTTTACCATGACTGTGCGCGGCGTGCGACTGTCGGCGGGTGCCGGATTTGTGGTGGTGGTGATGGGCGATATCATGACGATGCCCGGCCTGCCCAAACGTCCGGCGGCAGAGAACATCGACGTGGACGAAAACGGCGTCATCAGCGGACTCTTTTAAATAAAACTTATCCTATGTGCGTGCTATCGCACATGCACAATAAACAGGCCGTTCTATGCTGCAATCTGCATAGAACGGCCTGTGTTTTTGTGAATTTTGTGCAATCGCGCGCGGCTGAAAACGTGTGCGCCCTATGGCACACTTATGTGTGCGCTTCGGTATCTTCCCGCACGCGGCGCGAAAAAATGCAGCCGCAATAATCCTGCCGATACAGGCCATATTGCGCCGCAAGCTGCGTGCTGCGCTTAAAGCCCTCTTTCTTTTTAAAATCGGCCGGCAAATAGCGCACGCCAAATTCTTCTTGCAGCGCAAAGCCGATTTCGTTGAGTTTTGCGGCATTTTTGTGCGGACTGATGGACAGCGTGGTGGTGAAAAAATCGAAGTCGTTTTCTTTCGCAAGCCTTGCCGCCTGCCGCAACCGCAGCGCGTAACACGCAAAACAGCGTGCGCCGCCCTCGGGAATTTGCTCTAAACCCTTGACGGCCGCGTAAAAATCGCTCGGCTGATAGGGCGCTTCCCAAAAGGTCACCGTGTGCGCACGCGGCGTTTCGGTGATAAAACGCGCCTGTTCTGCCGCACGGCGGTGATATTCGGCCGGCGGGTCAATGTTGGGGTTATAATAATCGACTGTGATTTCAAAATATTCCGCCAAACGCTCGAGCACGGCGCTCGAACACGGCGCACAGCAGGAATGAAGCAGCAATTTCGGCACAGCATCGCCGAAACCTTGTATGATTTGTTCCATTTCAAGTTGATAATTCATGGCAAAGCACCTCCGCTTCACACAATTATATCACAAATTGTTACAAAAGAATTAAAATGTACCACGTATTTTGTTCACAAGTACTCCGTATAATAGAATCATGCCACAAAGAAAACAATCTTTGCAGCACAGGGTGAGAGAAATCTTTCGCCAGATGTGCGTTCTACAAAGCAAGGAGCGAATGCTCCCACAAAAGTCGGGTCATGGCGAATGCCATCTGCCCGACGACAACCAATTCTCCCGCTTGCGGGTTTACATAAATTTTCACACTCCTATTTCAATTCTTAATGTCATCAGAACTCGTACAAAACAGATCTTTCCGCTGAAAGGTCTGTTTTGTGCGAGCATTTTTATTAGAATTTTTACTAAAATCGGTAAAAGAATACTATGCAAAACGCACAATTTGTGATATACTAAAATGTCTAGATAGATTTGGTTTAAAATATGAAAGAAATAAGGTAAAAAATGCAATTTAATGAACTTTCCCTGCGCGAAGAAATCCTGCGCGCCGTCGCTGAACTCGGCTTTGACGAAGCCACCGCCATTCAAAGCGGCGCGATTCCTCCGATTTTAGCGGGGAAGGACGTCATGGGGCGCTCCTCCACCGGCACCGGCAAAACTGCGGCATTCGGCATTCCCGTCGTACAGATGGCAGCCGATTGTGCCGACCGTGCCAGTGTGCTGATTTTAAGCCCCACGCGGGAGCTTGCGGTGCAAACTGCCGGCGAAATTCGCAAATTTGCGAAGTATCTGCCGGGCGTTTCCACGGCCATTGTGTTTGGCGGTCAGCCGATGGATATTCAAATCCGTGCGCTGAAAACTGCCAAAATCGTCATCGGTACGCCGGGACGCATCATGGATCATCTGCGCCGCAAAACGCTCAAACTTGAGCACCTCAAAACGGTGATTTTGGACGAGGCCGATGAAATGCTCAACATGGGCTTTATCGACGATATCCGCACGATTTTGGAAAGTGCGCCCGAAGACCGCCAAACGGTGCTGTTCAGCGCAACCATGCCGCGTGCGATTTTGCAAATTACGCAAGATTTTCAAAAAGAGCCGGTCATGGTGGCGGTAGACGGCGGCGCAAAAACCGTCGAAAGCATCGATCAGAGCTATTATAATATCCCACAGGGCGGAAAAAACGACGCATTGAAGTTGCTTCTTGAATTTCATCGCCCGAAACGTGCGCTCGTATTCTGCAACACCAAAAGCATGGTAGACGAGCTTGTGGCTGACCTCAATGCGGCCGGTTTCCGCTCGGCAGGCATTCATGGCGACTTGAAACAGAGCCAACGCACCGCCGTGATGGCCGATTTTAAAAGCGGCCGCAATAACATCCTCATCGCCACCGACGTTGCCGCACGCGGCATTGACGTCGAGGACATCGAGGCTGTGTTCAACTACGATATTCCGCAGGAATATGAATATTATATCCATCGCATCGGCCGCACAGGCCGCGCGGGCAAAAAAGGCGCAAGCTACACGCTCGCCGCCAACCGCGCCCAGCTCATGCGCGTGCGTGAAATTGAGCGCTATATCAAAACCCCGATTGAAGCACGCGAAGTGCCAAGCATCGAGAGCATCAGCGCACACGGCTTTGCCACGTTTGCCGACGAAATCCGCAAAGGTGTGCTTGAGCAATCCGGCTACGAATGGAAAAAATTTGTAGACGACCTTGTGAAAGAGGGCGTGGATGCCGCCGACATCGCGGCAGTGCTCTGCGGCCGTTTGCAGAATAAAAACAAACGCCTTGCCGCCGTGCACAATGTGCGCAGCATCACCGCCACAAGCGGCCAAAGAGGCACCGGCGCGGGCACCACGTCTGCCGGCCGCGCATGGATTTCCGTCAGCATCGGTTCAGACGCAAAAATCGGGCCAAACTTTATTGTAGGCGCCATTGTCGAGGGCACAGGCCTTTCCGCGTCCGACATCGGAAAAATCAATATTTATGCCGACCACACCGAAATCGACCTCTCCAAAGAGAACGCCGACAAGGTGATTGCCGAAATGCCAAAGGGCAAAATCAAACAGCAGGAAGTCACGTATACGCGCATCGCCTCAAAAGCGGTGTTTGCACATCATGCCGGTGGAGAGTATAAGGGCAAAAAACCGTCTTATGGCTCAAAGCCGCGCGACCGTTTTGCGAAAGGGAGAAAACCGCATGACGCCGGAAAATATCATAAGGATTAACGCGCTTGCTGCAAAAAGCCGCACGCCGGAAGGCCTTTCGAATGAAGAAAAAGCGGAACAGGCCTCGTTGCGTCAAGAGTATATCGCCTCGATGAAAGCATCGCTGCAAACGCAGCTGGAGCACACGGTCATCGTGGATGAAAACGGAACGCGTACCCCGCTTGAGAAAAAGAAAAAATAATGGTTCAGCGGGGGGCGGTATTGCAGAACGTGCAATGCCGCCCCATCGCGTTTTTTATAAAGGAGCCGTTTTGTGGATTTCAATGAAAAACCGCCGCGCAATATCCGCCTGCCGGCGAGCTATCTTGCCGCGCAGGAAGCCGCGCAAAGCCATGCAGAACTAGAGCAGAAGCCGGAGAAAAAGCAAAAAAAATCTCCCGATAAGCCGAACAAAAGACGCAAAAAGCACAGGCTTTTGAAAGCGTTTGTTTCGCTGTGTGCCGCGGGGCTTGTGTGCGTGTGCCTGTTTCTCGGCGCATACATTCATTTCAACACGCAAAACGATTTTTTATGGCTCGATTTAGAGCAATTGCCGCATCGCGATGCCACCATTTTATATGCGCAAAGCGGCGCAGATGCGGAGTGGACGGAGTATGCGCGGCTTGAGGCGACACAGCAAAAAACATGGGTGCCGCTCGCAGAAATACCGGTGGATATGCAACACGCATTTGTGGCCATTGAGGACAAAGATTTTTATAAACACCACGGCGTCAGCTTGAAACGCACGGTGTTCGCCTTTTTAAACGAGGCAAAATATATGATGACCGGCACGTATTTCGGCGGCGAAAACGGCATCAAACAGGGCGCGTCCACCATCGACCAACAGCTCATCAAAAACCTCACGCGTGACGATGACGCGGGCGGACTGCAAGGCTATTTGCGCAAAGTGCGCGAAATTTATCGCGCCTATAAAATGGACGCAACCTATGAAAAAGATACAATTTTGGAAGCGTATTTGAATGTCATCAGTTTTACGGGCAATACGGCGGGTGTCGAGGCCGAGAGCCAAAAATTATTCAACAAAAAAGCAAGCGAATTGACGCTGGAACAGTGCGCGTCCATCGCGGCCATCACCAAAAATCCATATCGATACGACCCGACGACACACCTCGAAAACCACATCACACGGCGCAATTATATTTTGTATGAGATGTGGCAGCAGGAATATATCAGCGAGGAACAATATCTTGCGGCGAGTGCGCAGGGTGTTGCGCTTGACGTGGGCCATGTGGACGTGCCGGAAACGCAGCGCACAACTTATTTCACCGACGCGGTGATTGAAGAAGTGTCGGACGGTCTGTCAAAAACATATGGGCTTGACCGCGGTGAAACGACGCATTTGCTGTACAACGGCGGTTTGCGCATCTTCACCACAGTGGACACAACGCTGCAAACGACCATGGAAAAAACCATGAAAAACGGCAGCAAGTTTTTTCCGCAGCCGGGCGTGAAAACGCAGGCGGTTGTGTATGACAAAGACGGAAAAAAGGTGCTTGACGACGCGGGAAATCCTGTAAAAGAAGATGTTGTGGAAACGCCGCAGGCGGCGATGGTGTCGCTCGGCTATGACGGCGCGCTCAAAGCTGTGGTGGGCGGCATCGGCGAAAAAGAAGTGAGCCGCGGGTTTAACCGCGGCACAGATGCCGTGCGACAGGTGGGCAGCACCATGAAACCCGTCGGCGCGTATGCCTTGGCACTGCAAAACAATAAAATAAACTGGTCAACGCCGTTTCTAGACACACCTGTGCGCAAAGTAGTCGATGAAAAAACAGGCGAAAAAAAGGATTGGCCGGCCAACTTCAGCAAAACTTATTCCGAAAAAGATGTGCTTGTGGCAGACGCACTGGCCGAAAGCATCAACACCATTGCCGTGCGCGTGGGCGAAAAAGCGGGCATCGGCAATATTTACCGCTTTATGCGCAACGACCTCGGCATCACAAGCTTTGTACCCAAAGACAAAGCCGCCGGCCCAATGGTGCTCGGCTCGTCAACTTATGGCGTAACACCGTATGAAATGGCGGCAGCGTATATGATGTTCGGCAGCGGCGGCATGTACACCACACCGCACAGCTACACCGCCGTGGAAACCGGCTAT
>JAVXRV010000001.1:50465-51348 GCA_036643515.1 Ruthenibacterium sp. | reverse complement strand
ATCCGGCACTTCGTTGGTACTGGGCGTGCCATATGGGGTTAAGGGCACAGAGCCAAACGCAATGACGCTTTCAATCATAGAGTAATCGTTCATGCTTTTTCCGGCCACGGCAAAACCGGTGGCTGTGGCGGGATGTGCGTGTACAACAGCACCCACGTCGGGGCGCTCGGCATAGCAGCGCAAATGCATTTTGATTTCGCTGGACGGTTTATAACCCTCCGCACCCTCTAAAACTTCGCCCTTATCGTTGATGCGCAGCAGCTTTTCGGGTGTGATAAAACTTTTGCTGATGCCGGTGGGCGTTGCCAAAAAGGAACCGTCCTCCAGTTTCACGGTGACATTGCCGTCGTTGGCCGCCACCCAGCCTTGCTGCCACATCTTGTGGCAGACTTCGCAGATTTGGTCTTTTAGCATAGAAATATCCATGTTTTTCACGCGTCCTTTTTGTTGTTAAATAGATTTTGTAATTTCGATAAGTGCGAAAATCGCAAGCTCGGGCAATTTTAAGGTAGAGGAATTTTCGTTTACGGTCAATAAAATTTCCTGTTCGCTTTCCACTAAATGCGCCTCTTTGATGAGATAGGGAAGCGTAATTTCAATGTTGAACATCGGAACAATGGGCGCGGTTTCCTGTTGATTGATGGCGGCAACATAGTTTTTGCCGTCTTTTTCCCATGCGACAATTTCAACAAAAGTAGGGGCTGTGGATGTAAACTGCAATGTGTGGCACAGCGATTTTATCATGCGTCCGACAACCAAACGGCTCATATATGGTCTTGCATTTTCAATGGGGGCGGCAAGCCATAAAATGTGACCTTTGCCGACATCTTTTAAAATCGCGGCGGGGTAATCGGTGTAAATGCCGGGAGGATTTGAGTGAATG
>JAVXRV010000001.1:5953-50455 GCA_036643515.1 Ruthenibacterium sp. | reverse complement strand
AATGGCAGAAAATTCTCTTTTGCCGGTATGCGTATACGGCAGCGTGATGGATGCAAGCAACTCATAGTTGCCGTGTACACGCAAAAGTTGCATTTGCTCCTGCACAGCCATCGGGCATTGCGCATCAAAATCCGTGAAAAAGCGTTTGCCGCTTTCGGTAGGATTCATATAGGTCACATTGTCCTCGGTCATGCCCTCATATGTTGCTTCCAACAAATTGAGCAGGCGCTCATTGCCAAGTCGTCCGCTGATATAGAGCGAGCCACCATTCATCACATATTTTTCGATGGCGTCCATTTCGTCATCGCGAATGGAAACGACGTTTGAAATTACCAAAACATCATCGGTAAGTCCATTGAGTGTTTTGCTTGGAATGACATCATACGGAATATTTTCCTGTCGCAGAATTTCTGCCATTTTTACCGGATTGTTGATGAAGTCATTGAAAAATGAATCGTGAAACGCGGTGCTGCATACATTTTTGCCATTGTCTTTCCAATCATATTTAGAGCGGTTGGCAAACCAGACGGCAACGTTTGTCAATAAATTTCCATTGACGTATTTTTCGTATTTGCGCGATTTTGCAAACGCATTTTTCACAACACCGGTGTAAACCTTATCGCAGAGTGTACCGTCCGGATTGGCACCGTCGCAGATGGAAAAAGCACCATCATGCACAAGCGCTGTGAGTGCGTGCAAAAGCAGTTCGTTCTCGGATTTTGTGGTGGTGTGATAGGACAATCCTGGGTCACAGCGCGAAGTGATATATACAAAAGGTAGAACTTTGCTTAAATTTCGATAGTATTTACAAATAAAGCTTTGTTCTAAATACCCACCGTATAAATCTCCGCCGACATAATCGCAGGAATCGGCAATCAAATCAGACGTGCCAAACTGCCAAGGTGCCGTTGCAATCGACATATTTTGCTCAATGGTCACAGCCGGTTTAATGTCTTTGACACAGTGCGCAGAAAAAGCGGCAAAGTCTGCCATCCATTCCTCACGCAAAGCCTGCCATGCACGGAAATCGGGGTCAGCCCAATCAATCACACGCGGCAGTTCGCGTCCGGTTTGTTCGTAATATTTTTTGCGGCAGGATGGGCAGTAGCAAACTTCAGACCAAAATGGCATATCTAAAAAGATGGATTCAAAATCATAGTTGGCGGTTATTTCGGTCAGACATGCCTTAACATAGGCTCGGTAATCGGGATTGTTGGGACAGACAATGCCATATCTGCCTTTGCGAAACATCATCGGGCTATTGTATTCTTCATATTCGCGTGACGTTTTGCCCTCACCGTTGATTACGCGCCAGTCCGGATGATTTTCATACGCCCAGTTGTCGAATATTTGTGAAAAATAGGCCATCACGGCAATGCCGTCTTTATGGCAAAGCTCCGACATCTCTTTCACGTAATCGCGGCCGTGCAAACCCTTATGCATACGGCCTACCTTGGTTGGATAATACGCAAGACCTGTATGCGAACGGCATTTCACAACAATTTGCTGTGCACCCGCATCTTTTAAAAGTTTTTCTAAGTGTTCAGGGTCTAATTTCGACAAAAATTCCTCGTTCCAATCGTCGAGATGCATATCCAAAAATATGCGCCGATAGTTACCTTCGATCCACATAATAAACTCCTTTTATATTATTTCTTTATCCTTTTACGGCACCGACGGTCATGCCTTCCATAATCTGTTTGGAAAAAGCGATGTAGACCGTCAAAACGGGAATAATCGTGATAATCAATGCCGCCATATAGAGCGGGTAATCCACATTGTGTTCGGCACCGAATAATTGAATGGCCACAGACAATGTGCGCAAGTGGTCGCTTTTGGTCAAAACCAAGGCAAACGGAAATTCATTCCATGCGCCCATAAAGGAATTGATGACTAAAATTGCGGAGATTGGCTTACACAGCGGAAAAATGATTTTTGAGAGCAGTTGCATGGTAGAGCAACCCTCCAGATAGGCAGCCTCATCCATTTCAATGGGAATGGACTTCATATAATTTTCCACCAAAATAATAGACAGAGGCATGGAAAATGCAATGTAAGGAAGCAACAAAGAAAGGCGCATGTCTAACAGACCCAAAAATTTGAACTCAATGAATACAGGGATGAGCAAAGAGAGCAAGGGAATTACCATGCCGGCAATAAACAAGGTGTTTAAGACTTTTTTAAAGCGAAAATTGAATCGGGCAAAAAAGTATCCGATGATGATGGCAATCATCAGTGTGAACACCACGTTGAGCACGCTGAGATAAAGCGAGTTCAAAAATGCCTGCAATAATCCGCTGGACGTAATGACTTTTGCATAGTTGACAAATGTGATGGGATACGCAAGGCTGATGCTGTCGGACATAAAGGCAGCACTTGTTTTGAAGGAGGAATTGAGTAGCCAAAACATCGGAAAAACACACGAAAGTGAAAAAATCGCAATGATGGCATTCACAAACACTTTTGAAAAAGTGCCGAATATACATTTAATCTTCATTTTTGTTTCCTCCCATCAACACTCTCGAGCCTATCGTAAGAACAAGAGAAAAGATCAAAATCACAACTGCCATACAGGAAGCATAGCCAAGTTTCATCTGTGTAAAAGAAATATCATAGTTGTAGAGCGACAGCACACTGGTGGTTCTGCCTGGGCCGCCGCCGGTCATCACCATGATATGGTCAAAGGCTTTGAAAGAACCGGCAATGCAAATCATAACGCAAATTTTGACGCTGTCCCAAATCAGCGGAATGGTGATGTAAAGGCTGCGCTTAAAACCGGTGGCGCCGTCAATTTCGGCAACTTCAAAGATGTTTTTCGGAATGGAGGCAACAGCACCCATCAAAATAACAAGATAATATCCCACATATTGCCAAACAACAGGAACAATAACCGCCATCAGTGCAATTTTCGGGTCGCCAAGCCATGTGCGAATCCACTCGGATTTGCCGATAAATTCCAAAAACTTATTGAGCAAACCGATATCTTTATTGTAAATGAGCTGCCACATCAAACCGATGACGACAGGCGCAATGATATTCGGGAAAAACATGACACGTCGATGAAACTCAACCCATTTCACCCAGCGCATCGTGAAGAACAATGTCAACAAAAAGGCAATGCCGACTTGCCCAATAATCATGGAAACGGTGAAGACCAAAGTGTTGCGAAAAGACAGCCAAAAGGTTTTATCGCCAAAGAGCTTCACGTAGTTGGCAAGGCCGATAAAAGTTTTATTCGGGCCGCCGGACCACTTGAAAAAGCTGAAAAAAAGCGCAAAAATGGTGGGCAGAATGATGATGAAAATATACAGCGTAACCGGAACACAAAGATATAAAAATATTTTAAATCCGGCAGGTTTGAGCGGACTGTTCCGTTTGATTTTATGCAAGTGAATCACTCCTATCATAGAACGGGTGGTTGTGATGAAAGAGATAGCCGCTTTGCGTTGAAATTCTGCGCAATTGTTTGCAAAAGAACTCAACGCGAAAGCGGCTGATTTTTACGAAATTATTTGGCGCTTTCGTGTGCTTCTTGCAACTTTTCGGCAAGTTCCGTCGGCGTCAATTGCCCAATAGAAAGCTCCTGATAGCCGGTGTAGCTTGCATCCATGTAGTCGGTTGAAAGCTGCACTTCGGGGCAGCCGACAATGACGGGATGCGATTTGTACATTTCTAAAAACTTGACATATAGCGGGCTGAGCTTGCTTTCGTCATAAGTGGCATTGTTGACAACGGCCAAAGCACCGCCCTCAACCAGTTCGCCTTGAATTTCCGGCGCGGTAAGGCATTTTAAAAGTTCAATGCTTTTCGCGAGTTTTTCATCTTTAAGTTTGGAGTTCAAGCAGAATCCCCAACCTTGTCCACCGACAATTTGGCCTTCCAAATCTTCTTTGCCAACAACGGTCGGGAAGATGGTGACGTTCGTTTTTTCGCAAACTTCTGGGGAGGCGTCGGTTGTGACGGCAGAGATTACCCAAGAACCTTCCACATACATTGCGGCTTTTTCATCATAGTACATTTGACGTGCCTGTGAACCCTCGATGCTGTTAAAATCGTCATTGAGCAGGCCGAGTTTCAAAAGTTCGTCCACATAAGTAATGGCTTCAACGGCTTCGGGATCTGTGAAAGAGGCTTTATATTGTTTTACGTTGTTGTACCAGTCGGCACTTGCGAATTTCATCAAAATGCCGGGCATAATCTGCGAGGCTAAAATAAATTTGCCCTTGTTGCCGGCTGACATGGGAATGTAGCCGTTTTCTTTGAGTGTAATGACAGCCGCCTTGAATTCCTCCGAGTTTTTCGGAAATTCTTTGATACCGCATTTTTCGAAGATGTCGCGGTTCCAAAGCAGAACGTGGTTGACAATACCGGATTTCGGTGTGCCGAGAATGATGTCACCGAATTCATAGTCGCCATGCGCACCCTTTAAAAAGCGGCTGTTCCAATCTGCATCGGCTTCCAACAACGGTTTGATATCTAAAATTTGTCCGTTGTCATAAAACGTTGGCATAAACGTCGGCAGTGCCGTAAAAATATCGGGCAACTGGTCGCCGGCTGCAAGCGTTTTCAGCTTTGCTTCATAGGAATCGTGTGCCACAACTTCTTCCACCACAGTGATGTTAGGGTTTGCGGCTTTGAAGTTTGCGATGGCCTCGAGCGTAATTTTGCTTTCTACGTTCACGGCGGCATCGGTTTCGGTTGCATAGTGCATAATGGAAATTTCCATTTTTTCTCCGTCAGGTGCTGCACCTGATGCTGCTGCCGAAACGCTTTCGGCGGTCGGTTTTGCTCCGCAGGCGGCGAGAGAAAGCGCCATGCAGGAAGCAAGTGTCAATGCGAGTAACTTTTTCATTGTTTTCCTCCTAAGATAATAAATAATAAAACGCACCATGCGTTTGATGACAAATGAACGAACTGCAAAAGCTTTTGTGCAATTTCAACAATTTCATTGTAACAGCAGAACGAAATTATGTATATACATGGACGAATTGTTGACTTTTGTGCTTTTTAATGGTAAGATTCATGCACAAACTATTCAAAATCGTTCAAAAGGAGATAAAAGATGGATCGTACCGAGCGAATTTTAGAGTTGCTGAATACGCGCAAAAAAATGTCGGTGCAGCAACTCTGCACAGCGCTGTTTTGCAGCGCGTCGTCTTTGCGCAGAGATTTAATGACTTTGGAGGCGACCGGCTCCGTGCGCAGAGTGCGCGGCGGCGCAGTGCTTGTGGCCGGCACAGGGGTGGATTATTCCTCCGATTTCAGAGAAAAAGTCAATGTGGCAGAAAAAGAAACGATTTGCAATATCACAAGAGATTTTTTGGCAAGCGGCATGTCGCTGTTTTTAGATTCCAGCAGCACGGTGGCCAAAATCTGTCCCATTCTTGAAAATTTGCGCAATATCACGGTGGCCACCAACGGCATCGGCACGGCGCTTGCACTCAATCATTGCGAGCACGTGAACACTTTTATCACCGGCGGACATTTGCGCAAAGGCTCTGCCACGCTTTTGGGCGAACTGTCCGGCGATTATATCGATCAATTCAAAGCAGATTTGGCATTGATTTCCTGCCGCGGTATTGATGTGGATGGTGCATTTGAAGCCGATCCCGAGCAGGCGCGCATCAAACAACACATGATTGCAAACGCACAAAAAACAATTTTGCTTGCAGACAACACCAAATTCGGCACGCATTATTTTCACAAACTTTGCCGTTTTGACGCACTCATGGCGGTCATCAGCGACAGAGCCCCCGCGCCGGAAATCGAAGCGGAAATACAGCGCACAGGCTGCGAAATGATTTATTAAGCGATAAAAAAACACGGCGATGCACTTAAAAAATGCATCGCCGTGTTCTGCTTTATAAAATTTTTAGGCGGGAAACACAAATCGCAGGCCGTCGCCATTTTGCAAACGCTGCTGCAAATGCGCTGAAATTTCGGCATATCCGGCAAGATATCCCTCGCGCAAAAACACAATCGGCACCATCTGGTCTTTTTCAGGCACATGATAGGCACGAAACATGGCCGCAATGCGTTCGCGATTGCTGCCGACGCGCGTATTCAGCGGATAAAGCGTCACAGGACTTTTTTTGCCGTCAATGGTCAGTGTTTGCGGCAGTGCGTCGAGCACAGGCTCTGTTTCGTTGCACTCGTCGCAGGTGATACGATAAAAATACACCGCCACCGAATCCGTCGCGTTTGGCTCGATGTCCGCAAACAGATTTTCCGCGTCGGCTTTTTCCACAAGACAGCGCTGTGCCGCAGGTGTTGCGGCCGTCTGCGCCGCGCTCAAAAAATGTTCCAAAAGATTTTTTTGAATGGCCTCCATGCCGCACAGCGCAGTGCCGTTGACAATGAGCACCGGCGGCGCCGCATCTGCGGGTGTTATGTCAGCGTCGGCCAAAATCTGGTGATATTTTTCGTTGCCGTCTGTTGTGAAGGTGTTGTATATTTCAAGGATATAGGGATGCTTTTGCTTTTCGTCGCCGAGCGCCGCGTCAAACACGGTTAAAAACTCCTCTGCACCGTCACACGAGGCACAAGCGGTGTCATGAAAAAAGTACATCGGAATTGCGGGCGGTGTTTTGGACGCGCAGCCGACCGCAAGACAAAAAGCCGCAAAAAGTGCCGTGAACGTTGCAAATTTGCGCAAAAATCCCACGCGCTTTGCATCAAACGGCAGATTACAGCGTCGCAAGGGTCTGCACCAAGGCGCTGACTTTTTTTGCATCGGTGATGACATATCTGTCCTCCGGCGGATACAATGCGCCGCCAAAATAGATGTCGGGGTTGAGGTTGCACGAGGAATCCACATGGCTTTGCGGCAGAGCAATGTGCATCTGCGTACAGCCGGTAATTTGCAAAATCTGCGCGGCATTTTCCGGTGTAAAGCCTGCGCCCGGCAAAATTTGAATGCGGTCGGCGGCATATTCGCGCATGGCACGCACGGTTTCCGCACCAAAAAATACATTCGGGTTTTGGCCGCTCGTCAGCACGCGTGTGACACCGAGTGTGCAAAGGGTGTCCAGTGTGGCACGCCAATCGGGCACAACGTCAATGGCACGGTGGAATACGCTCGTGTGATTGCCGATTACCTCCATCATTTTGGCACAGCGCGGGGTGTCAATGGTGCCGTCCGCATTCAAAATGCCGAATACAATGCCGTCTGCACCGGCGTCAAGCAGCGCGCGCGCATCTTCCTGCATGGCGGCAAACTCATAGTCGGTGTAGCAAAAGCCGCCCTCGCGCGGGCGCACCATGGCCATCACTTCGATGCCGGCTTTTTTGGCAACTTTCAATGCACCCACGCTCGGCGTAATGCCGCCGAGGAACATGCTAGAGTTCAGCTCCACGCGGTCCGCGCCGGCAAGTTTTGCTTGATATACATCGTCGGGAGAACCGCAGCAAATTTCAAGTGTAATTTTTTTCATGGAAAAAACCTCCTCATATTTGTCTTGTCTACTATGAGGGTATCATAGTTTTGCGCATTTGAAAAGCCAAAAATGAAAAATGTATGCTAGAAATAAGAAATGATGATGGAAAAAATTTAGGCAATATGTTTTAATATGCTTGGATAGAACAAAAGAGCGCGCCACATGCCGAAAAAAATCTCTGTGTCGGGAGAGATTTTTTATCACTATTTTTTGCGTGTAAACGCATGGAGGTTTTCATTATGAAAAATACGAAAAATATTGTCTTGATTGTAACCGATGACCAACGCTTTGACACCATTCATGCGCTTGGCAACACCGATATTCACACCCCGACGTTGGACTGGCTTGTGGAAAACGGCACGGCGTTTACGCAGGCGCATATCCCATGCGGCACTTGCGGTGCAGTGTGTATGCCGAGCCGCGCGATGCTGTTCAGTGGGCGCACGTTGTTTCACTTGCAAAACGAAGGCGAAAATATCCCACCCGAACATGCAACGTTGCCACAACAATTCAAAAATCACGGCTACACTTGTTTCGAAACCGGAAAATGGCACAACGGCACGCCCGCATTTACGCGCAGTTTTACAGATGGCGCCAATATCTTTTTCGGTGGCATGTGGGATCACTGGAATGTGCCCACTTCGCGCTATGACCCCACCGGTGCATACGACAATGTCATCAATTTTGTGGCGGATTTTTGGCACAACAATAAGCCGTGGCAGATTCATTGTGACGCGTTTCATCCGGGCATACATTCCACCGAGTTGCTCACGCAAACGGCGCTTGATTTTGTCACCGCACACGATGCCGAAAAGCCGTTTTTCCTTTCCCTCAACTACCTTGCGCCGCACGACCCGCGCACGATGCCGGAAAAATATATGAAAATGTACGACCCAAGCGCCATCACACTGCCCGCCAACTGTGTGGCGCAACATCCGTTTACATTCGGCGTGGAGGAGATTCGCGATGAAACGCTTGCGGCATCTCCGCGCGACGAGGCGGAAGTGCGCCGCAATCTTGCCGAATATTACGGCATGATTACCCACCTTGATGACCAAATCGGCCTTTTGATACAAGCGTTGCGCGACGCAAATATTTTGGACGACACGCTTATTGTATTTACCGGTGACAACGGCCTTGCCGTAGGCTGTCATGGTTTGATGGGCAAACAAAACAATTATGACCACAGCGTGCGTGTGCCGCTTTTATTCTGCGGGCCGGATATTCCGAAAAATCAAACGAGTGACGCCCTTGTTTATCTTTTGGATTTGTTTCCCACGCTGTGCGACTATATGGGCTGGGAGGTGCCCGCGTCCGTGGAGGGCAAAAGCTTTTTGAAGGCATTGCATACGCCAACATATGTGCATAGAACGTCGCTCTATTTTGCCTATGCCGGCCTTGTGCGCGCCGTGAAAGAAAATCATTTTAAGCTGATTGAATACCGAAGCGGAACCAATCAGACACAATTATTTGATTTAAAAGCGGATCCATTTGAACAAAATAATCTTGCACACGCGGCCGCATACAGTGAAACGCTTGTGCATCTGCGCAAAAAGCTGTTGGAATATCGTGACACATGGGAGGATACAAACAATCCGTCCACAACAGAATATTGGAATGCATATCAAACCGCACTGACCGAAAACTAGCACAATGCACAAAAAATGAGCCGTCACTATAACGGATATGGCAAATAGCCACGAAATTGTATGCAAAAAGTGAAAAATGTATGTAGATTTTATGTCCGAAAAGAGGTACGATGGTGTAGCAAGGAATACGCAGGACGTTTCCGGCGTGTTCGAAAAAAAAGCAAAACAGAAATAGGAGGCAAACACATGAAGAAGATTCTCAAATCTGCATTGTCTTTGGCACTCTGCGGCGCGATGGTTCTGTCCATGGCGGCGTGCGGCGCGAAAAAAGACGAAAAGCCCGCCAGCGATGCCGCTGCAACTGAGGCCGACATCCTCAATCCGGTCGGCACATATCCTATTGTGAAAACACCGATTGAACTGCGCATTTTCACCATTTCCGCCCCGAACGTGGAAGATCTTGCCACCAACGATTTCACCAAATATCTGGAAGAAAAAACCGGCGTGAAATTGAAATTTGAAACCGCCACGCGTGACAACTGGAAAGAAAAACTCAATCTTGCGCTCAGCACCAACGACTATCCTGACATGGTTGCTTGGTTTGCGCCGGACATGGCCAAATATGGCGTAAAAGAAAACATCTTTATTCAATTAGACGATTTGCTCGAAGCAAACGCCCCCAATTATGTGAAGATGATTGGCGACAACATCGGCATCACGCGCCAAACAGACGGCAAAATCTATTCTATGGGCAGCATCAACGATTGCTACCATTGCATGTATGCCAAAAAAATGTGGGTCAACATGAAATGGATTAAAGAAATGGGCGTAGAAGTGCCCACCACCACAGAAGAATTTTATGACGTCTGCAAAAAATTCCTCGAAATCAACCCGAACGGCATCGCTGTGGGCGGCGCCAATGCAGGTTGGCACGCAAAATTCGAAGAATTTATCATGAACTCTTTTGCATTCTCTCCGGGAAAACAGCAGAACTTTAGCGACGAAACCGCCGTGGACGGCAGCGGCAAAGTATTCTGCGAAGCAACCACCGAAGAATACAAAGAAGGCCTTGCCTACATGAAGAGCCTGTATGACCTCGGCGCCATCTATGAGGGCGACTTCACACAGACTGAAGAACAACTGAAAACGCTTGTCAACCAAGCCGATCAGCCTGTTTTGTTCCTGCCGACAGGCACCATCTCAAACCATATTGACGTTGCAACAAACCCTGAGCTGTATGCAAACTACGAAGTAATGGCACCGCTCAAAGGACCGAAAGGCGTGCAGATTGCAACCTTTATGAAATACGACGGCGTGTCTGAGGGCGGCTTTGCCATCACAGACAAATGCAAATATCCCGAAGCAGCCTTGCGCTGGGCCGATTATTTCTACACCACCGAAGGTTCGCTTTCCGGCCAATTCGGCGCAGAAAAAGACAAAGACTGGGTTCTTGATCCGGCCGGCAAAGTTGGCCTAAACGGCAAACCGGCTCTGTATGAAGTGCTCAACAAATATTCCGGCGAAGCACAAAACCACGACTGGCAGGACGTCTGCATCTCCGCACGTCCGGCAGAATTCCGCCTTGGCGCCGCCGTTGACCCCGATGTCGACATGAAAGGCCCGAACGGTCTTGAAGCCTTGCTCTATTATTCCACCAAAGAAAAAATGGAACCCTATGCACAAGACCCCACCAAAGTAGACTTGATGCCGTCTTTGAAATTAACAGACGACGAGAGCTCTGAAATCCAAACCATCGGTGTGGAAGTTGAAAAATTCATTGCAGAAAACCGCGTCGCATTCATCACCGGCAAAAAGAACCTTGAAGGCGACTGGGACACCTATGTGAAAGATTTTGACAGACTTGGCTTGCCCACCTTGCTCAAAGTATACCAAACTGCATATGACAGACAGATGAAATAAGATTGCTATCATGCGTTAGACTGCGGGCAGGGAATGGTTTACCACCCTGCCCGCAGCTATCGTAACAAGCAAAACATAGGAGGGATATCTTTGAAATCATCTAACGGTACGTCAAAACTTGCGCGTCCAAAGCGCATCAAAAACGACAACTGGCAGTTCTGGGCGATTGTGGCCATTCCGTTGATTTATGTCATCGTGTTTGCGTACATTCCGATGGGCGGTGCGGTGCTGGCATTTAAAGATTACAGCATTCGCAAAGGCATTTGGGGAAGCGACTGGGTCGGCTTCAAAAACTTCACACAATTTTTAACCTCACCCTCCAGCTCAAAAGTAATCTGGAACACGCTGTATCTCGGCTTTTACAGCCTGCTTGCGTCATTCCCGATTCCTATTTTGCTTGCCGTGTGTCTAAACGAAATCAAAAACATCAAATTTCGCAAATTTGTGCAGATGACAACCTATGCACCGTACTTTATCTCCACCGTGGTTTTGGTGGGTATTTTGATGCAGGTTACCGATTTGCGCACCGGCATTCTCAACAATGTGCTTGGTCTGATTGGCATTAAACCGATTAACTTTTTCGGCGACGCCGGCTTGTTCCGACATTTGTATGTGTGGAGCGGCGTGTGGCAAACGGCCGGATATTCAGCCATCATCTACATTGCGGCGCTCGCGGGCGTCAGTCCGGAATTGAAAGAAGCTGCCCTTTGCGACGGTGCATCGCGCATTCAACGCATTTGGCATGTGGATTTGCCCGGCATTCGCCCCACGGTTGTCACCATGCTGATTTTCGCTTGCGGTAGCATCATCAACATCGGTTTCGACAAAGTTTATCTGATGCAAAATGACATGAACCTCGGTGTGTCGGAGGTCATAGCCACCTTTGTGTACAAGGTTGGTCTTGAAAATGCCGACTACGGCTTCTCCACGGCCGCCGGTTTGTTCCAATCGGTCGTGAGCTTTATCATGCTGATTACGGTCAACCAAATTTCGAAAAAAGTCACCGAAACAAGTTTGTGGTAAGGGGGAATCAAAAATGACGAAAAGCATGACAAAAAGCAAGCTCATCAAAGGTTCGCTCGGCGACAGAATGTTGATGGTGTTCATTTATATGTTGCTCACCCTCATCGCGGCCGTTGTGCTGCTGCCGCTGATTTATATTGTAAGCGCGTCGTTTTCTGACCCGCAAGCGGTGGTCAACAACGAAGTTTGGCTGTGGCCTGTCCGGCCCACCATGCGTGGCTATGATGCTGTATTCAAAAACAAAAAAATTCTCTCAGGCTTTGGCAACTCGTTCTTTTACATGATTGTCGGCACCCTTGTCAACATCGTGATGACCGTGCTGTGCGCCTATCCGCTGTCGCGCCGCGAATTTACACAGCGCAATAAAATTTCCGCCATCTGCGTGTTCACCATGTATTTCAGCGGCGGCTTGATTCCGAGTTATATGCTCGTCAACTCGCTTGGACTGATTGACACACGTTTGGCGCTGATTCTGCCGACTGCCATGTCCACATGGAACATGATTATCTGCCGTACTTATTTCACCAACACCATTCCGGATGAGCTATACGAGGCAAGCCAACTTGACGGCTGCACGCCGTTCAAATTCTTGGTGCACGTGGTGTTGCCGCTCAGTAAATCCATTTTGGCCGTGCTGATTCTCTATTACGGCGTCGCGAAATGGAACTCATACTTTGACGCAATGATTTATTTAAAATCGCAGGAATTGATGCCTTTGCAGATTGTGTTGCGCGAAATTTTACTGCTGGGCAACATCGATTTCACCATGCTCTCGGACGCTACGGCGCTCTCGGAGATGCGCGGCCTCACCGACCTGCTCAAGTATTCCACCATCGTGGTTGCCTCGCTGCCGGTGCTGTGCATTTATCCGTTTGTGCAAAAATATTTTGTAAAAGGCGTTATGATTGGCGCCGTGAAAGGTTAAGGAATTTCACATGAGCTATACTTTTGATCGCGATGCTTACAACAAACGCATGGAGTGGTATCTGGACGCGCGTTTTGGCATGTTTATCCATTGGGGTTTGTATTCCATCCCCGCTCGCGGCGAATGGCTGCGCAGCACCGAGCGCATCCCGAAAGATACCTATATGCAATATTTTGACGAGTTTGACCCGAAAGATTACGACCCGCGCGCGTGGGCAAAAGCGGCCAAAGCGGCCGGCATGAAATATGTGGTGCTCACCGCCAAACATCACGACGGCTTTTGCCTGTTTGACAGCAAATATACCGATTTCAAAAGCACCAACACCAAATGCAAACGCGACCTTGTGGGCGAATTTGTAGAGGCCGTGCGTGCAGAAGGCTTGCATGTCGGGCTTTATTTCACCTTGCTTGACTGGTTTCATGAAGATTATCCGCATTATAGCGACCGCATTCACCCCATGCGTCAAAATCCCGAATATCCCGATGATGACCGCGATTTTGACCGCTATCTCGAATATATGCACAACCAAGTGCGCGAGGTGTGCACCAATTATGGCAAACTGGATTTGCTGTGGTTCGACTTTTCGTACGACGATATGCGCGGCGAAAAATGGCACGCAACCGAGCTGATACAGATGGTGCGCAGCCTGCAACCGGACGTGATTATCGACAACCGCCTCGAAGTGAGCGGCGAAGGGCTCGGCTCATTGGCCGAATGCAAACCAACACCCTATCACGGCGATTTTGTCAGTCCTGAGCAGATGATTCCGCCCGCCGGCCTGTTCGACAAAGAGGGACGCCCGCTCGCGTGGGAGGCCTGTGTCACCATGAACAACAACTGGGGTTACAACGGCATTGATAAATTTTTCAAACCCGCGCCGATGCTGATTAAAAAGCTTGTGGAGTGCGTGTCGAAAAACGGCAATATGCTGCTCAATGTCGGGCCGGACGCCTATGGCAATATCCCGCCCGAATCGGTGCAGATTCTGTCCGAAATCGGCGCGTGGATGCACCGCAACGGCGATTCCATTTACGGCTGTACAGCGGCCAATATTGAAAAACCGGACTTCGGCCGTGCCACACGCAACGGAAACACCATTTATTTCCATCTCTATGAAAACACCATCGGCCCCGTGCCGCTTGTCGGCATTGCGCCGGAACAAGTCAAGCACATTCGCTGTCTTGCCACCGGCTATGAAATTCCTGTGTCACACAGTTGGGTGCACAGCGACTATCCGAACATTGTTTTTGCAGATCTCGGGCCGAATCCTGTTTTGCCCGACCCTGTGGATTATGTTTTGGCAGTGGAACTGAACAGCTGAATCAAGGATAATTCGAGAACCGCCGAAAATCGGTGGTTCTCGGATTTTCCTTTTTATGCTATACTGAAACAAAGCAACCACACAGCCGCGTCTTTGGGCGGCATGCAAGGAGGAATGGTATGAACCGCAAAGAGCATGTATTTTCGGTCAAATTGCTTTTGTCTTATCTTTCTATTCTTGCGTTGCCGCTACTTGCCATTTTGGTGGTGTACAGCACGGCTTCCACGGCCATGTACGAAGTGCGCAAAGAAAAAATGGCGGCCACTTTGCAAACAACAGCGCTTGAAATGCAGCAAAATTTAAACGAAACCGCCAATCTTGGCACATATATCAGCAGCATGAGTGAATTTGCGCAGATGCAGCAGCTTTTAAATCGCGAAAACCGACGCGCCAATTTTTATGAGATGTATGCGCTCAGCCGCACGTTTCCGAATTATTCGCTGTTCAACGAAGCGCTTGACGATGTATATTTTTTCTTTGCCGACCAAGATTATGTCATTCGTCTGCCGGCGGTGCTGCCCGCGAGCGAGCGCTCGTACCAATGTATCGGCAATCTATTTGCCGACGACTACGACGCAATGCAAAAACTGCTTGGCAGCGGATATTATGAGATGAATATTCTCAGCTTTAATAGCCGCGAAACAGGGCGCAAACTGCTGTGTGTCGCACAGTCGTTTCCGCGCGGCGCGGCAAGCCGTCCTCTCGGCACCATGCTTTTGATGCTCGACGACAGTGTCATGCGCGCGCAGATGGCAAGCAATCTCATCGACGATTACGGTGTGACGCTCATGATTGACACCGCCGCCGACAGCCGTGTCATCAACCAAATCACCGGTGCAAACAGCGCGGATATCGCGGATAAAATCGACTGCGCGGCCTTGCCGCGCGAGCCGTTTTCAAACATTGTCATCGACGGTGTGCGCTATGCCGTGTGCTGTGCACAGGCCAAAGAATCGGACTATGTCTTTTACACACTGATGCCGCAATCGGTGCTTTTGCAGGAAATCGGCACCATTCGTCCGCTCATTATTCTGCTGTGTCTTGCGTCATTCGGCATCGGCATTGCCATTTGTATTGTGCTTTGGCATCGCCGCCGTGCGCTGGTTTTGCGCTATTGCCGCTACGAAAAAGAATTTGGCGAAGTGACCGGCCCCGCCGCCACCAACTTTTTAGACGGCGTACATGCCGTGCTTGACAGTGTGGCCGAGATGCAAAACACCATTCGCCGCCGGCTCAATTATGAACGTTCCTCCGTGATACAACGTCTGCTCAACGGCGATTATATCAGTGAGGAGCGCCTTGCGCGGGATTTGGCCGAGGCGGAAATTGTGCTGGACGGCACAGGTTATGATGTGGTGACCATTCGCTTCAAGCGTGACATTCACGCGCTGCAAGTGCAGGCACTGACAGAGTTTCACGTGCAGATGCTCGCGTGTGTGGAGCGCTGTGTGCATCTGCCGCATTATTGCTGTGAGCCGGAGGATTTGATGCTGGCGCTTGTGGTGCCAACGCGTTCGCCCGACAGTTTTCACATACTGGAAAGCGAGCTGCACACCTTGGAGGACACACTGGTGGCCGAGGAGCATGTGGAGGCATATGTCGGCATTGGCGGTGCAGTATCCGCGTTGACGGATTTGCCGGTGTCATACAGTCAGGCGCGCAGCGTGTGCGAATACTTACAATTTTACAATATGCGCATGGTGATGGACTATCAAAAACTGCCAAATACCGGCGCGATGTTTTTGTTTCCGATGGAAGAAGAATTGACGTTAATTCGCATGATTGAACAAGGAAATATAGAGCCGTTGCGCGATTTGTTCAGTGCGATTGCGCACGAAAACTTCACCGCGCGTGCGCTGTCGCATGAGATGAAAAACCGCTTGATTGAGCTTGTGCGTTGCACAGCCATTCGTGCATTGCGCGACAGAGCCACGCCCGAAGTGCTGCATGCGCTCGGCAGGGCAGACACGCTCGACCGCATTTTAGCGCTCATCGAAAGTGCACTGCCGCAGGTTGCAAAGCAAAACGAAGCGGCGGCCTTGCAGCAAAAAGACAGCAAAAAAGAACGTCTGACGCAGCTGATTGAACAAAATTATGCGCGTGATGATTATACCCTCGCCTGTCTTGCAAGCGAAATGCAAGTGGCAGAAACAAAGCTTTACAAAGAGTTTCGCGTTTTGTTCGGCGTTAGTTTCAGCGAATATCTTGAAAATTTACGCATCCACAAAGCCTGTAAACTGCTCAAAGAAGGGGCGTTTGTCAAAGACGTTTCTTCCTGTGTCGGTTACAGCAGCGATTATTCATTCCGGCGGGCGTTTAAGCGCGTCATGGGGCTTGCGCCAAGCTATTATGTCGAAAGTTTGAATCAATAAACAAGGGAGAATTGCCATGCTTTCCAAAACTTTTTGCGATTCCGTGCGCACGCAGTTTGCCTGCCGCGCTTCTATTTTAAAACCGGTGGCAAAGGCCATTGACGATACGCTTGCCGTGTGTGCGCCGGAGGAAGCCGTTCTTTTGCAGTGGTATTATGCCACCATGCCCATCAGCGATGCCGGCGAATATGCGCCGACGCTGCTGCTGCAAATGGCACGTCACGCGCTGATGCTGCGCGAAACAGCGGCGTGGTGCGCCGCACTGCCACAGGCGGTTTTTCTGCGCGACGTCGCCTATTACCGCATCAATTCCGAAAAAATCGAAGCATACGGGCCTGTCTTTTTTAAAGAATTATATCCGATGGTGCACGAAAAAAGTGTAAAAGATGCCATCTTAGCCATCAACGATTGGTGTGCGCAGCATGTGGTGTATACGTCTGCCGACCAACGCACGGCCTCACCATTAACGGTGTATCGCGCGGGTTGCGGGCGCTGTGGGGAGGAATCCACCTTCACGGTTGCCGCACTGCGCAGTGTCGGCATTGCCGCGCGACAGGTGTATACGCCGCGCTGGGCACATTGCGACGACAACCACGCGTGGGTAGAAGCGTATGCAGACGGTGCATGGTGCTTTTTTGGCGCCTGTGAACCGGAAGAAATTTTAAACAGAGGTTGGTTTACCTCGGCAGCCTCGCGTGCATTGCTGATTCACGCACGCGCGTTTGCGCCGGATGTCACCGAGGATGCGGGGGAGTGTATCGGCCGCGAGGGCGTCACCACTTTTTATAATGCAACTCCGCTGTATGCCGACACAAAATTATTGCAGATACGTGTAGTATTGGCAGATGGCACGCCCGCAAAATATGCGGAACTGACGCTCGAAACGCTCAATATGGCCGAATTTTGCCGCATTGCCACCTTGCAAACCGACGAAAACGGCTGTGCACAGGTGCAAATGGGCAAGGGCGATGTGCGCGTGTGTGCCACCTGTGGCAACTGCTATGCCGAGGCACAGTGCAATGCGGCCGAAACCGATTTTACGCTGTCGCTCACACAGACGCATACGGCGCTTTTGCAAGCGCAAAACGGTTGGCAGACGCTTGATATCACAGCACCGCCCGCCACCGTGCGTCCGCACGGCATCCCGACGGCGCAGCAGCAGGCCGAAAATGCACAGCGTCTGAAAAACGCCGCCGCATGCCGCCAAAAACGGGCACGGCAAAATTTTGATGCAGAAAAAGCCGCGGCTCTTTCGCCGGAGGCGCAAGCGCTTTTGCATCTGTCGGCCGGCAATTTTGACGAGATTTTGACCTTTTTGCAAAAAGACGACGAACCCATGCGCCTTGCGCTTTTGCACGCGCTGACGGAAAAAGATTTGTTCGATGCAAGCGCGACCGTTCTGGAAGAACACTTGCAGGCGGCTTTACGCTGCCGCAGCCATGTGCGTCTTGGCAGCGCAGCCGACGGCAGTGCTGTGTTCGGCACTGCGCCGGACGAAATTTTCGTGGCCGATATTCTTTGCCCACGCGCCGGTTTTGAAGAACTTTGCGCCTATCGCGCGGTTCTCGCAAACTTTTTCACAGCGGCACAGCAGGCCGCATTTTTGAAAAATCCGCATACGGTGTGGGATTTTGTTCAAAGCACGGTGCAGGATGCGCCGGCGCTTGACTACAAAACGCTGACGGCATTTGCGCCGGCTTCGCTCACGATGGGCTATGCAAACAAAGCGTCGCAAGGCGTTCTTTTTGTGTGCATTTGCCGCACGTTTGGCATTCCCGCACGGCTGAACCCCGTTTCCAAAGCGCCGGAATATTACGAAAACGGCATTTTCATGCCGGTGTTGCAAGCAGAGGAAAAACACGGCGCGGCAACGCTGCATCTCACGGTGGACAATGCGGCCGATTTTGTGTACTTCAAAACATGGACGCTTGGCCGATTTGACGGAAAAAGCTTTGTGACGCTCGATTATACCGACCTCGCTTTTGCAGTGGACGGCACGCTGTCACTCACATTGCAACCGGGGATTTACCGCCTTATCACCTCCGCACGGATGCCAAACGGCAGCCAAAATGCCGCCGTTTGGGTGGGCAATTTGGCCGACGGCAAAAGCCTTTCGCTCACGCCAACGCTGCGCGGCGGCCGTTTGGAAGAATATTTGATGAAAAACCCGCTCGAATCGTTCAACGTCACAACGCAAAGCGGAACAGTGTGCGATATCCGCACGCTGTTGCAGCCGCGTTGCAATTTGATTGCATTTTTGGACGAGGGCGCAGAGCCCACGGCACACGTGCTCGGCGAATTGCTTGAACAGCAAGCGGCCGTGCGAGAAGCCGGCATTGCACCGCTGTTTGTGCGACGTGCGGGCACTGCAAAAATCAGCGACAAGCTGCAAATGGTGTTGCAGGCGCTCAGCGGCGCACAGGTGTGCACCGCGCCGTTTGAACGCGAGCTTGAAACCTTGGCACGCCAAATGTTTGTCGACCACGAAAAACTGCCGCTCCTCGTTGTAACGGGCGACGGCCTGTGCGGACGCTATGCGTGCAGCGGCTACAATGTCGGCAGTGTCGATTTGATTTTAAAAATTGCACGCGCCATCAAAACAGGTGACACGCAATGAAAAAGCAGGCAGTTGAAACCGTTTTGCTCAATGTATCCGGCATTCTGCTCAACACCATCGGCGTTTTGTGCTTTGCCGTGCCGCATAAAATAGCGCCGGGCGGCGTGTCCGGCATTGCAATTCTCGTCAACTACGTCACGGGTTTTCCGCTTGGATTATTCAGCATTTTATTCAATCTGCCACTGCTTACGTTCATCGTGTGGAAAAAACTTTTTCCGATGAAATTTGTGCTGCGCACGGGCGCGTGCATTTTGTTGATTTCGCTTTCCATGGATATTTTAAAGCCGATTTTACCGGTGTATCAAGGAAATCCGCTGCTCGCGGCCATGTTTGCCGGCGCGTTTATGGGCGTCGGGCTCGGGCTTGTGTATTTGAGCAATTCCGACACCGGCGGCATCACGCTTTTGGGGCAGATGATTCGCTGCGCCAACGCGGCATTGCCGATTGGCGCGCTGATTTCCGGCATCAACTTTTTGGTGGTGCTGTCCTCAGGCCCCGTTTACAAAAACATCGAAAGCATTTTATACGCCATTGTCACGGTGTATATTTCGGGTCTTTTCATGGACAAGCTTGTGGACACCGTGCGCTCGAAAAACATGTTTATCGTGATGTCGCAGTGCACCGACAAAGTGCGCTGTGCCCTTGTGGAAAGCCACACAAGCATCACCATTTTAAAGGGTGAGGGCGGCTACACCAGTGAAACGCAGCGCGTTATTTTGGGCGCGGCCGGCAAAAGTGAATGCAGTGCCATTCAAAAACAAATTGAACAGGTTGACCCCGACGCGCTGTTTATTGTGGCGGATGCCCGCAAAGTAAGCGGCAAAAACTTTGGACATATTATATGAGGAGCTGCAAAAATGATTACATTTGATCAAAGGCAAAAAAGCGATTTGCACGTGCGTTTTGTAAACAGCGGCGCGGATTGTCCGGTGATGTCCGGATGTGAAAAACTGTTTACCGGCACGTACGGCGACTGGTTTTTCACGCATGAAAACAGCGAAAATGCGCTGTATATCGGCTGCGGAAAGTTGCAGACGCCGGGGGTTGTCACCACAAAAGAACTGTTTGCCGTTGCGGCACAGGCCGTGCAGAAAATCGGCGCAAAAAGCGTGGTGTTGGACGCGCAGTGGTTTTGGAAACACGGCGCAGACGCGGCGCTGAGCGCCATCGTGCTCGGCTTGACGCTTGGCACGTATCAGTATCGTGTGACAAGCACGCCTGCACCCGCTGAGCCGGAAGCGGATTTTTTGCTCAGCGGTATGCCAAGCACAACGCACACGCAGGACGTTTTGCAAAGCGCACTGCATTTGGCGCACGGCATCGTGTTTGCCAAAGACATGACAAACTGTCCGGGCAACCGCCTACACCCAATGGATTTTGAACGCCATGTGGTTGAATTTTTAAACGGCTTGCCGATTGAAAGCGAGCTTTTGGTCTATGGCCAGCTCAAGGCCGAGGGATTGCATTTGCTTGCCGGCATCGGCGCAAGCAGCGAATATCCGCCGTGTCTGCTGATACTGCGCTACAAAGGCGCACCCGAAAGCAAAGACGTTTCCGTGCTGTGCGGCAAAGGTGTCACGTGCGATTCCGGTGGTTATTGCCTCAAATCGTCCACCGGTATGGAGGGCATCAAGGGCGATATGGCCGGTGCGGCCGCCGTGGTGGGCGCACTATATGCGCTGAGCAAAAACAAGGTGCCGGTCAATGTCACGGCATGTTTACCGCTGTGCGAAAATCGCATTTCGCAATCGGCACTGCTGCCGGGCGATGTGCTGCGTGCATATAACGGAAAAACCGTCGAAGTGCTCAACACCGACGCGGAAGGCCGCCTTGTTTTGGCAGACGCTGTGGCGTATGCCGTGCAAAAAGAAAAACCGGCGCGCGTTGTGGACATCGCCACACTCACAGGTGCGGCATGGGCAGCCCTCGGCTATACCATGGCGGCGGCCGTGTGCGACGATGATGACTTATATGACACGCTGGAAGTGGCCTCTGCGCACAGCGGCGAGTGCTACGTGCGGTTTCCGTTTGGCAAAGAGCACCGCAAAATGCTCGACAGCAAAGTGGCCGACATCAAAAACACCGGTTCTGACTGTTGCGGCGTGATTACGGCCGGCCTTTTTATCCGCGAATTTGCCGGCGGACTGCCGTGGCTACATCTCGATATTGCGGGCACGGCGTGGACGCAAACACCCAATTATGCGTTTGAACAATTTGGCGCAACCGGCGCGGGCACGGCAACGCTCTATGAACTGATGAAAGAGGAGGCATGTTTCAATGACCAATAAACCGAATCTTGTGTATATTCTCACGGACGACCTCGGCTATGGCGACATTTCCGCGCTCAATCCGGATTCTAAAATTAAAACAAGCGCCATCGACAGTCTTGCCGCAGACGGGCTGTGTTTTCACGATGCACACGCGGCATCTGCCGTGTGCACGCCCTCGCGATACAGCATTCTCACCGGCCGTTATGCGTGGCGCACCACCTTAAAAGAATTTGTTTTGATGGGTTATTCCGAGCCGTTGATTGAGTTTGGACGGCAGACCACAGCGTCCATGCTGCAAGAGGCGGGATATCGCACGGCCTGTGTCGGCAAGTGGCATCTCGGGATGCAGTTTGCCAAAAACGGCGCGGCAGAAGACGATATCGACTATACAAAACCCATCGCACACGGCCCTGTTACAAACGGCTTTGAGCGCTTTTACGGCATCAGCGCGTCGCTCGATATGCCGCCGTATGTGTACATTGAAAACGACCGCGTCACACAGCCGCCAAACCATACAACGCGCGGCACATTGCCCGGCTATTGGCGCGAAGGGCCGACGGCTGAAAATTTCAAACATGAAGATGTGCTGCCCACACTCACACAGCGCGCGCTCGACACGATTGAAGAATGGAAAGACGAACCGTTTTTTCTGTATTTTCCGTTGCCTGCGCCGCACACGCCCATTTTGCCGACGGCCGCGTTTGCCGGCAAAACAAACACCAACGCCTATGGCGATTTTGTCTTGATGTGCGATGATGTGGTGCACAAGGTGCTGCAAAAACTCGACGACTGCGGCATTGCCGACAATACGATTGTCATTTTCACAAGCGACAACGGCTGTTCACCGGCGGCCAATTATCCCGAATTGCTCGCCGCCGGCCACAATCCAAGTTATATTTATCGCGGCACAAAGGCCGATATTTATGAGGGCGGGCACCGCATTCCGCTCATGGTTCGTTGGCCGGCCAAAATTGCCGCCGGCTTGCAAAGCGAGCAAACGGTCTGTTTGGGCGACTTGATGGCGACCATGGCAGACGTGCTTGAAATCTCCCTGCCCGACAGCGCCGCCGAGGACAGCGTGAGCAATCTGCCCATTTGGTATGGCGAGGAAAAACCCGTGCGCGACACCATTGTGCATCACTCTATTGACGGCTCGTTTTCCATTCGCAAAGGGCAGTGGAAACTGGAGCTTTGCCCCGGTTCCGGCGGTTGGAGCGACCCTGTGCCCGGCAAAGAAGCGCCCGATGCACCCGCGTTTCAGCTTTATGATATGCAGACGGATGTGCGCGAGCGCGTAAATGTGATTGCGCAGCATCCCGCACTTGCACAGGAATTGCGCGCGCTGCTTGCATCGTATGTGCTGCGCGGGCGCAGTACGCCGGGCAAACCAATGAAAAACACCGGCGACGATTATTGGCAGCAGTTGCACTGGATGCGCGATATTTTCGAACAAAGCATCCAGAATAACAGATAGCACTCAAAAAAGGGCATGTCACCGAACGAATTGATTCATTTGGCAGATATGCGTCTTTACGACGTAAAACGAAACGGCAAAAGCAGAATTGCCTTTGCAACGACAGGAGGAGTGTAAGATGCGGGCACTTTTTATCGGGGGTAGCGGCATCATCAGCACGGCCGTGACGCGCCTTGCCTTGGCACAAGGGTGGGAGGTCACGTTGCTCAATCGCGGTGTGCACGCACAGCCGAGCCATGCGCATTTGAACAATATTCGCGGTGATATCCATGAGGAGGCGGTGATTGCGACACTGCTCGCGGGCGAAAATTTCGATACAGTCATTGATTTTATCGCCTATACGCCGGATGAAATCGCGCGTGATATTCGATTGTTTCGGCAAAAAACAGCGCAGTATATTTTCATCAGCTCCACGTCGGCATACGCGAAACCGCTGCCGTTTCCGGTGACGGAAACCTGTGCGCTCGGCAATGTGTATTGGTCATACGCGCAAGAAAAAGAACGATGTGAAAACCTTTTGATGCAGGAATATCAAGACAGTCACTTTCCTGTCACCATTGTGCGTCCAAGCCACACTTACAGTGAACAATCGCTGCCGCTCGCGCTGCACGGCGCAAACGGGCCATGGCAAACATTGGCGCGTATGCTGCATCAAGAGCCGGTGTTGATTCCGGGCGACGGCACGTCGCTGTGGACGGTGACGCACAGCGATGATGTGGCGGTGGGCATTGTCGGTTTGATGGGCCATGCATCGGCCATCGGACAGGCCTATCATATCACGGGCGATGAAGCGCTTGCGTGGAACAGTATTTATGCCATTCTCGGTGACGCGCTTGGCACAACACCGGTGCTCGCGCACGTTTCGTCTGACTTTCTCGTCGCCTGCAATCCCGCACTGCAAGGTGCGCTGCTCGGCGATAAGGCCAATACGTCCGTGTTCGACAACACCAAAATCAAACAGGCGGTGTCGGCATTCGGCGCGGTGATTTCCGCAAAAGAGGGTTTGCAAAAATCAGTGCGGCATATTTTAAAAACACCGCAACTGCAAAAAGCCGACCCTGTTTTTGACGCGTGGTGCAATCGCGTACTCGCGGCAGTAAACGGTGCAAAAGCGCAGTATGCGGCAGATTGAAAAATCAAAATCCCCGCGGCAAATTTTACGCCGCAGGGATTCTTTTAATCTTCTTTTTTCGCGTGCAAAAGTTGAAAGGCGTGCGGCGACAGGCCGTATTCCTTTTTAAAAGCGCGATAAAAACCGGCATAATCTTTAAACCCGCACATTTCGTGCACATGTTTGATGGGTGTGCCGGATAAAATGCTGTTTTTGCCCAAAATCAGGCGTCGCTGTATGACATAATGATAAAAACTGACACCGTTTTGCTTTTTAAATTCATGTGCAATGTGAAATTTATTGAGAAAAAACTGTTCGCTCAAGCTGTCCAGCGAGAGCGGGGCGCAAATATTGCTGTCGATATAATTGATAAGCGACGTAAAGCGCGTGGCGCATTCGTCGGGATGCATCGGCGCGTTTAAAAAATATGCCGTGCGCCCCAAATGCACGAGCAAAAGCAGTAAAATGCCATAGCAGGAAGACTGATAGGAAAGCTTTTGTGCGTACATTTCGCTTTCAAGCTGTAAAAATCCCGAAAAAATGGGTTGCCAAGAGCTTGTGTATAAATGCAGCACACATTTGTTTTGTGCGGCGCACAAATCAAATGCATACCCAATTTGCGCGTCAAAGGTCACAAGTTTCATCAGATATTCTTTTTGCATGCTGACGCTGATAATTTCGGCCGTTTGCGCGGGCTCGGTGCAAAGACGATAGGTGAGGTTGGGCGCAAGCAAAATCACATCGCGCTCCTGCACGGCATGGGTCACGTCGTTCACAAAAAGCTGTGCCTTTCCCTTGAGCATCAGCACAATCACGAACGAATCACGGCAGTGCGTCTGCATGGTGTCACCTTGCAAGCAGGTATGAAACAGCCAAAAGTCCTCTGTACCGGGCGTCTTTATTTCGTCCATTGTCTGTTTCCTCCCAATAGCCGCAAGAATCACAATCTGAACCGCAAGAATATTCATTTCTTTCTTTCCACAGAAAGCATATACTCGTATTGTACAAAACATTTTGCAAAAAAGCAACACTTTTGGTAAAACTGCAAAATGCACACCCACAATACCACAGTGAGAGGAAGGAAAAAATGAAAAAATTTGGTTTCAAAGATCAAATCGGCTATGTTTTCGGCGATATGGCCGGCTCGTTCGTCAATCTGTATGTGGAAAGCTTTTTTCTCGTATACTGTACTTACGTGATGGGCATTACCCCTGCATTTATGGGCACATTTTTTATTTTTTCACGCATTTGGGATGCCATCAACGACCCGCTGATTGGCTCGTTGCCTGACCGGTGGAAAATCGGCAAAACAGGCGACAAATTCAAACCGTATATCCGTGTGGGCATGATACCGCTTGCCGTGGCCGGCATGTTGGCCTTTGCGCCTGTGTACAATTTGCCGCTGACGGCGCGCCACATCATCGTGTGTGTGGCCTATGTTTTGGTAGACATGACCTATACTTTAACCAGTATGCCCTACGGCAGCCTCGTTTCCGTCATCACAACCGATCCGGTGGAGCGCACAAAACTTTCTCGCGCGCGCAGCATCGGCGGCATGATTGTCGGCATGGGATTTTTAAGCTTTGTACCGCAATTTATCTTCGACAAAAACTCAAATCCTATTCCAGATATGTTTTTCAAAGTGGCATTTGTGTTCGGTTTGCTGTCAATTATATTCTACCTCGGCTTGCTATTTTGCACAACCGAGCGTGTAAAAACAGCCTCCGCCAACGAAACACATGAAAAATTCAATTATTGGGAAGTTATTCGCGGCTGCCTTAAAAATCGCCCATTGATTGGCGCGATGGTGGCCACTGTCGGTTCGCTGATTTCCATCACCGGCGGTAGCGCCATTCGCACCTATATGTTCAAAGAATATTATCACGACGCGCGCATTTTAACGGCGGTCAGCCTGTCCAGTTTGCCTGTGATTATCCTATGCTTCATTTTGGTGCCGATTCTCGTCAAAAAATTCGGCAAACGCAAAACGCTGCTTGGCGCCTGCATACCGGCACTTGTGGTCAGTGCATTTTTGTTCATCGTGCCCATTCCCAATGTGTGGCTCTATTTTGCCCTGTCCATCATCGGCAATATGGGCAACAGCGTGTTCACGATTTTGGTGTGGTCGCTTGTGGCCGACTGCATCGATTTTCAAGAATATCAAACGCACGACCGCAAAGACGGCTCGGTGTTTTCGGTATTCGGCTTTGCGCGTAAAATCGGTTCTGCCATCGCCTCGGCCATCTCGGCGTATGCGCTCGGCTGGGTGGGTTTTGTGGCCGGACAAACGCAGCAAACGCAAGAAGTTGCCAACAATATTCGTACACTGGCAACCTTTATTCCGCTGCTCACGGCCGTGTTAATGCTCATCGGCATCGGTCTTATCTTCAACTTGACCAAAGAGGACAGCGAAAAAATTACGGAAGAACTGCAAAAACGTCATGCGAAAAAAATGGCGCAAAATGCAGCGCAAAAACAATAATTTTACACAGAAAGAGGCCTTGTATATGCGAACACGCTTTTTGCCAAAGCTGACCAATGCGGAGGTGGAGCAATATCTTGAAACAAACGATGTCATTTTTGTGCCGGTTGGCACAGTGGAGATGCACGGCGCACTGCCGCTTGACTGCGAAACCGTCATCAGCGAAGCGTTTGCGTTAAAATTGGCAGAAAAAGTGAACGGCCTCGTGCTCGGCTCGCTGCCTTATTTCTACGCCGGCGCAACGCCCACAGGCCGCGGCACCGTGGAAGTGAGTGTGCGTGAGGGCATTGATTACCTCTCTGCCATCGCCCACAGCCTGTTGCGGCAAGGCTTTCGCCGCCAAATTTACCTCAGCTTGCACGGCCCCGCGCACATGACGTGCAGCCCGATGGTGCGCGACTTTTTCGACGACACCGGCGCACCTGTTTTGTACCTTGACATGATGATTTCCGCCATGAAAAACTGCAAAGATTTGTTCACGGATATGTCGTCCTTCAACGCGCTGTTTTTCGGCGCATACGATATGCTCAACCGTCTTTCGGATATTCCGCTCACAACAGACGAAAACGATTGTTCTCAATATGTGCCGCAAACGGTGGCGTTTGCAAACCCGCTTTTTGCGCAGGCCTATCAATCCGGCTCCATCGGCTATTATTTTGGCGAGGCAACCGACCATGCGCCGACGCCATGCGTCAAAACAGAACAAGAGCGGCAGGCACTTGCCGATACAGGCCGCACGCTGATTGAAAAAATTGTCGACAGACTGCACATCGAAGACACTGTCCGGCAGATGAAAGAGCTTGACGATTTCCACAAAGAAAAGGTGTTTCCGCGTTATCCGTGGGTGCCCGCCGCACACAACCAAAAATAGACAAAAACAAAGCACCCGCGGCATTTTTTCGGCCACGGGTGCTTTCGTGCAATGCAGTTACAGGCAACTTGCGGCCATTTTATCCGGCGACGGCGCGGTTTGCATGTTGTTTCAGCCGTTGCGGAATATACCGCAAAAACAGAAAACTCGTGAGCAGCGCCGCGCTCAAATCGACAATCGGCTCCGCAAAAAACACGGCCGACGCGCCGAAAAACATCGGCAGAAGAATCACGCAAATCAGAAAGAAACTTTTGCGAAACATCGAGCAAAACAGCGACAGACGCAACTGTCCCATCGCAGTAATTTCATCCACCAAAGCGTATTGCACGGCAAGGGGAATAATCATCAGCGTGTAAATTTTGATAAAGTGCACCGCGCGCGGCGCAATGGCCGCATTCGTGGTGAAAAGCCGCACAAAAAGCGGCGCAAGCGGCGTGTAGGTGGCAATGGTCATCAGCGTACAAAAACAAAGGCAAATCATCGTCACAAATTTGATGGCCGTGAGAATGCGTTTGTGTTTTGCCGCGCCGTAATTGAAGCTGACGATGGGCTGACTGCCGGCCGTAATGCCGCCAAGCGGCATGCAAATGAGCAAATAATAGCTTTGCACGATGGTGGCGCAGGTGACGAGAACATCGCCCTCGCCAGGGCCGCCGTAGCGCTGCAACATGGTGTTCAACACAATAAAAAGTACGCTGTCGGAGGCAATAATCAAAAAAGGCGACATGCCAAACATGGCAATACGCGTCATAATACGCCACGAAAATCCGCCAAAATGCAGCCGAACGGGCATTTTTGGCCGCGCAAGTGCGCATAAAACAAAAATGCACGATACCATTTGTGAAAACACAGTCGCAATGGCCGCGCCCGCAACACCGAGATGCAGCACAAAAATAAAAATGGGGTCAAGCACAATATTCATCACAGCGCCGAGCATTACGGTGGCCATGCCAAGGCCCGGAAAACCTTGGCAAATTAAAAAACTGTTCATGCCGCCCGCAAGCAGGGCGAAAAATGTGCCTGCCGCAATGATGGTAAGATAGGTGTCGGCATACGCAAATGTGGCGTCGCTTGCGCCGAACCACATCAGTAAATTATTTTTCAGTAGCAGAAAAACCATCGTCAATACGGCAGAAAGTCCGAGCAGCATCAAAAGGCTGTTCGATAAAATATGCTGCGCTTCTTTGTGCTTGCCCTCGCCCATGCGCATGGCCATCTGCGGCGAACCGCCGAGCCCCACCAGGGACGCAAACGAGCCGAGCAGCGTTACAATCGGCCCGCATACTCCCACGCCCGCAAGCGCCAAATCACCCACGCCGGCGCCGATATACATGCGGTCTACAATGCTGTAAAGCACGCTGACAAGCTGCGCGAGCATGGTGGGAATGGCAAGACGTAAAACGAGCGAAAAAACGGAATCCTCGCCCAAACGATTTTTTTGTTTCATATATAGTTTCCTTCTCTTTGCAAACAGTCACTTTGTACAATACCAGTACAGCGCTGTGCTGTCAAGAGTGGGCGCCCTTTTTCGTCATGAAACAAAAATTTATAAGCACACAAACAATCTCCTCAACATAAGAGGAGGAAACGGTGAGAAAGGGGATGTTTAAAATACAACATAAAGAAACAATCTATCGATGTATTTATGATGACTTTCGCATTCGTCTGTGCGAGGGCGAATTTCCGAAAGGCACCTCGATGCCAAGCCTGCCGGATTTGTGCAAACAATACCGCGTCGGTAAAAATACAATGATAAAAGTTTTGAGTATGCTGCGTGAAAGCGGCCTGATTGCCACCTCGCCGGGCAAAGTGGGTCAGGTGCTTTTTGACTATAACGAGCTTGACAAATATTTGCTGGCGCTGCCCGGCTTAATTTGTGACGAAAAAATTCTTGCCGATTATTACAAAGCCATTCGCATTTTGTTTCCGACGCTTTACACTGCGATTGCGCTGTCGTGCAGCACAAAGCAGCGGGCAGAAATCAATACGTTCTGCATCGGCTTTTCTGCCTGCGCCATAGACGGCGAGCACTGTGCGCGGCTGTCCATCAGGCTGTTTCAAGCGGTGCTCGCGGCATCCAAAAATCAATTGATACGAAAAATTGTAGCAATTACGATGCGCAAAACCGTGTTGCCCAGTGCCCTGCTTTGCGGACACAACGAAGCCTTTCGTCCGATTTTACAAAATATTGCGGCCATCAGCGTGCGCCTCAATGCCGCACTGCAGGCGCAAAATGCAAACGCACTGCAAAATTGCTGGCAGCAATTGTTGGATGTTTATCCACAGGCACTCGAAAAAGCACTTGAATGCGATATTCTTTCACGCGTAAATCCAAAACCCGTCGCCAATTTATTTGAAAATATGGACGATGAAAAATGCTTTCTTGTCGCGAGCGATTTGCGCAATAAGATTCTCAACGGAACCTATATGGTCGGCGATTTTCTTCCGCCGATGTCTGAGGCGAAAACGCGTTTTGCCGTTTCTGTGAGCACGCTGCGCAAGGCCTACCACATTTTGGGAGAAATGGGTTACACGCAAACAAGCAATGGTCGCGGCACGGAGGTACTCTCCTATGACGGCTTCAAAAATTCAGCGTTTTTAGAGCGTGTTGCCATGGAACATAAAAAGAAATACGGCGAAGCGGTGGAGCTTTTTTCGCTCACATGCGGCGCAGTTGTGGGTGCGGCCGACGCCATCGATTTTGCGCAGTTGCAGCACGACATCGACAGCCGATGGAATCCGGCACACCGTTATTCCGTGGGGATTCTTTTATATCATCTGTTCAAAGGTGTGCACTCGCCGGCCGTTCTCTCCATCTATCAGGTCAGCAGCAGTTCGCTTTATTGGGGCAGCTATCTCAAAAACATTCCGGCAACAGGCGCATTGTGTGCGGAAAATCACCAAAAATGCCTTGACGCAATGGTTGCGCTGCGGCAAAAAAACGAACCGGCCGCCATCGCTCTTTTGCAAACACTGATTGCAACATTGCAGCCGGCCGATATCGCAATGTGATGGTGCAGCACAGTGCCTGTTTGCCTTGACAAAGCGTATTTTTACGGTACAATAAAAGAGTATCGGCACGAAGCCGGCACGAGGAAGCACAGCCGTGTTTCACCGAATAGCGCAATGGACAATGATTCATCGCACGATTGTATACTTTGAAGGTATATGGCTTTCCGCAAAAGGGGGTCGTATACCTTTTTTGTTATGATGTAAAACAGGAGGTTTTCATGGAGTTATCTGATTTTTTCAGCGCACATCCGGCGGTGGCGGTGGCGTTTTCCGGCGGGGTGGATTCGGCCTATCTGCTGTATGCGGCCATCGCGTGCGGTGCAAAGGTGTGTGCTTATTTTGTAAAATCGGCCTTTCAGCCGCAGTTTGAACTGGACGACGCCCGAAAATTGGCGGCACAATTGCATGCGGAATTGAAAATCATCGAGGCGGATGTATTGTCCGTTCCGGTGGTGGCCGCAAATGCGCAGGATCGCTGTTATCACTGCAAAAAAATTATTTTTTCGGTCATCACAAATGCTGCGCACGCCGACGGATATCGCACGCTGATTGACGGCACAAACGCCTCCGACGATGCGGGCGATAGGCCGGGCATGCGTGCGCTGCGCGAAATGCAAGTGTATTCGCCGTTGCGGGAATGCGGGCTTGTCAAAGACGAAATACGGCGCCGTGCCAAAGAGGCCGGCCTGTTTACATGGAATAAACCGGCATATGCCTGCCTTGCCACCCGCATTGCGACAGGCGAAGCGCTCACGCAAGAAAAATTGGCGAAAACCGAGGCTGCCGAGGACTTTCTTGCGTCGCTCGGGTTTTTCGATTTTCGCGTGCGTATGTGTGGCACTGTCGCGAAAATTCAACTGCCGTGCGCACAATTTGAAAAATGTATGGAGCACCGCTTGGAAATCGTCCGTGCGCTGCGCCGTGATTATACACAAGTATTACTGGATTTGGAGGCGCGAAATGAGTAAGACCATCAAACAGATTTTGCAGGACGTGCAAAACGGAACGATGCCGGTGGAGGAGGCTGTTTTGAAGCTGAAAACAGCACCGTTTGAGGACATTGGCTATGCAAAAGTGGACACGCACCGCGCACTGCGACAAGGCGCGGCTGAGGTGATTTACGGTGCCGGAAAAACGCCGCAGCAGATGATTGGCATTGTGGAAACGATGCAAAAGAACGGACAGGAAACCATTTTAATTACGCGGCTTGCGCCGGACGCAGCCGAAATCATTGCAGACGTACACACGATGACCTATCATGCCAACGCAAAAATCGGCATCATCGGCACGTTGCCGCCGCCGAGCGGCCTTGGCAAAATTGTCGTTGCCACAGGCGGCACAAGCGATATCCCTGTGGCAGAGGAGGCCGCTCTCACGGCGGAGGTGCTTGGCAATGAGGTGATGCGCCTGTACGACGTGGGTGTTGCCGGCCTGCACCGTCTGCTTGCGCACCTTGACGACATCATGGACGCCAGTGTCATCGTCGCCATCGCTGGCATGGAGGGGGCACTTGCCAGCGTCATCGGCGGCCTTGCCGATTGTCCCGTCATCGCCGTGCCCACAAGCATCGGATATGGTGCGGCATTTGGCGGATTGTCGGCACTTTTGTCGATGCTCAATTCCTGTTCGAGCGGTGTGTCCGTCGTCAATATCGACAACGGTTTTGGCGCAGGCTACCTTGCAAGCATGATAAACCACATGGAGGGGAAACAATGAAAACTTTGTATTTAGATTGCGGCATGGGTGCGGCCGGCGATATGCTCGGCGCGGCGCTGCTTGCGCTGCTGCCGGACGCGGACGCGTTTCTCGCCACACTGAATGACCTGTTGCCACACGGCGTTTGTGTCACACAGGAAGTCGCCGTCAAGTGCGGCATTCGGGGCACTCATTTGGCCGTGTGCATCGATGGCGCAGAGGAAGAAGTGCCGCCGCTGCATTTGCCGGCCGGCAGCCACGAGCACGACCACGACCACGAGCACGGCCACGGCCACGAGCACGAGCACGAGCACGCGCATCATCACAGCGGCATGCATGAAATCGAGCACCGCATTGCAGATATGCATTTGCCGCAAGCGGTGGAGGCCGACGTTTTGGCCGTCTATGCGCTGATTGCCGCGGCCGAGAGCGAGGCGCACGGCGTGCCGGTCACCGAGATTCATTTCCACGAGGTTGGCACAATGGATGCCATCGCCGACATCACGACGGTTTGCCTTCTGCTCGCCAAAATTGCGCCGGAGCAAATTGTGGTGTCGCCCGTGCACGTCGGCAGCGGACAAGTGCGCTGTGCACACGGCATTCTGCCTGTGCCGGCACCGGCAACGGCCTCTATTTTGCGCGATGTACCGATTTATGGCGGCAGCATCCGCGGCGAGCTTTGCACGCCCACCGGCGCTGCACTGCTCAAACATTTTGCCACGCGCTTTGGCGATATGCCCGTCATGCAAACCGAAAAAATCGGCTATGGCATGGGCAAAAAAGATTTTGAAGCCGCAAACTGCGTGCGCGCGCTGCTTGGCAACACGGCAGACGGCGGCGACACGGTGGCGGAATTGTGCTGCAATGTGGATGATATGACGCCCGAAACCATTGGCTACGCCATGGAAAAACTGTTTGAGGGCGGCGCACTCGACGTGTTCACAATTCCCATCGGCATGAAAAAATCACGTCCGGCCATTCTTATTTGTGCGCTGTGCACCGAAGCCGACAAAGAGACCGTCACGCGGCTTTTGTTCAAACACACCACCACCCTCGGCGTGCGCGAAAGCATCAAACGGCGCTGCACGCTCAACCGCAGCATGGTAACCTGCGACACGCCCCTCGGCACGGTGCGGCAAAAATTGGCCACCGGCTATGGTGTTGCAAAAGCAAAATATGAATTTGCCGACCTTGCGCGTATTGCCACGGAAAAAAATTGCAGCATCGACGATGTGCGCAAGATGCTTGCGCAACAGATGTAATCTCGAAATCCATCGGTTTCATTCGGTGAATTTTTTGCTTAAAAACCGTACAACTGTGCCATGCTTGTGACAAAAAAATTGTTTATAATGACAGTTTTTTGTATATTTTACACTTTCTGTTTCAATTCATGCCTTACAATGATAATATATATAGTATGTATAGATAATACGTGGGAAGGATGTGGTTTTGCGGATGACACAAGAGGAAACAGCGACGCTAACTGCACTCTATGAACAGTACTACCCCAAAATCTACAACTACTTTTTTTATACGCTGCTCAATCATGATGTCGCATACGATTTGACAAGCCAAACTTTTTTGAAAGTAATCACAAAAATCGACAGTTATCATGCAGACAAAGCCAAGCTTTCCACATGGCTGTTTGCCGTTGCAAAAAACACGCTGATTGACAATTATCGCAAAAAAAAGTTGCAAGTGACATCGCTTGACACTTTGGCGGAAAGCGGCATCGAGCTCAAACAGGTAGAAGACCGCACCGTCGATGACGACGACGCGTTTCTGAGTTTGATTCAAACTTTGTCTGAAAAAGAGAGGGAAATTATCATTTGCCGGTTCTATTTTGACATGACGTATGCCGAAATTGCGCAAAATTGTCATCTGACCCCGACAAATGTGAGCGTAATCATCAGCCGATGTATTAAAAAATTGCGAAAAGTTGTATCATATGAGTAGTGATTCACCTTGTATAAACGTATAACTTAGATATAGAAATGCAATTTCACATGGAAATTGTGTATGATCTGAATGAATGTATGAGGTTTACAAAATGACAACAAGAATGAACGGTAAAGACGAAAAAATGCTGAAAGACTGGATTCTCGCACATGATTTCAGCAAAGACGAGATACGCAAAAAAGCGCTGAAAAATCGTCTGTTGGCACAGCTGTCTGTACAAAATATGTCGGATGACGATTTGCAGTATGTTGCAGGCGGCGTCGGCGCAAATGAGGCGACAAAAGACGATAAGGGCAAGGTGTAATTGAGTTGAAATGACACAGGAAACAAAAATAGAAATACTCAAACGCTTTGGCGCGCAAGAGGCGGACATGGCGGCGCTTTTGGCATACGTGGAAAATGCGTTTGTCATGGCTCCGCCACCCGACACAAATTTTTCACAAAACAGTGCTATGCTGTTGCGGTGGAAAGAGATTGTGCAACAAAGCACACAAGATGTAGAGGCAGCCCTCCGCCGATATCTCGCACCGACAGCTCCGTTGCATCTCCTTGCGCCTACGCAAACGCGGGTGGAACTGTATGCGTCATTCGCAGGTGTGCTGCCTATTATTTATACTCAAAATACGGCCGACTTTGAAACGCTTGTTACGCAGATTGTATACAAAGGAAAAAAAGTGGACAACATCGCGCAGATGGGCGCAATGTTCGCTTTTGGCAAAAACAATCGTTTCATCATTTTGTCAAACAAGCCATACAGCAACGTGCCGGCACAGGAGATGTGCATGGACGATGCGGCATGGCGCGCGGCATCTATGATTTTGCGGCGTGAACATGAATGTACACATTATTATACTAAAAGTATTTTTAATACATCTAATAACAATTTGCATGATGAAATGATTGCAGATTTTAACGGCATCTACACGGCACTTGGCTTTTATAAAGCAGAATATTTTGTGCGATTTTGGCAGGAACGCTTTCCGTTGTACACAAAAAACCTAACGGAAAATCAAGTAAAAGTCATCAACGCAATTGCCTTTGCCGAGGCGGCGGTGCTGGAAAAATGGTCAAAATCGGCGCAGTTTTTGCAAATGAGCGTACAAGACCGCATTTGTTTTTTGTGCAAAAACAGTTTGCTTCAACTTTTGCAGATGGCATAAAGCGCACAGAGAAAGGTGAAACGATGAACAGCACGTTATTCAGAAAATCAAGCCTTGACAAAATATCTTCGCCCGAGCAGCTCAACGATTATATCCGCGTGACAAATCCGAGCGTTTGGGTTATTTTAGGTGCCATCATTGCGTTGCTTGTCGGCGTGTGCATTTGGGGTATTTTTGGCACGATGGACATGAAAGTACAGGCGCCGGCCGTGGCAAAAGATGGCCATATCGTCCTGTATTTGACGGAAAGTCAGGCGAAAAAAGTAAATCGCGGCGACGAAATTTGCGCAGACGGCCAAAACGGCACTGTGAGTGAGGTGTCGCAAAAAATATTCTCCTACGAGGAAATGCGCGCGGCACAGGGGCAGTATGCCGACGCTATGCAGCCCGCGCCTTCACCGACAGCTGGGTTTTATGAAATCAAGGCAGAAATTCCGCAAATAGTCGACGGCGTGACAACGGTGGAAATTACGGCAGAAAGAATCAAACCGATGACGTTTTTGCTAAACTAGCGCGTGGCGGCAAAAAAATATTTGCGGTGCAGATGAGGTGCATAATTTGAGTCGAAAAAAATATCCGACTGCGGCCACGGAAAAACTGGCGCGCAAAGTGCCGGTGGTCATGCAGATGGAAGCGCTTGAATGTGGCGCTGCATCGCTCGCAATGATAGCGGCCTACTATGGGCTGTGGCTTCCGCTCGAACAGGTGCGCAGCGACTGCGGCGTATCGCGTGACGGCTCAAACGCACGCAATTTGCTCAAAGCCGCGCGCAGCTATGGTATGCAGGCAAAGGGCTATCGCTATGAACCGGAAGCGCTCCGAAAAAACGGAAAATTCCCCTGTATCATTCACTGGAATTTCAACCATTTTGTCGTTTTAAACGGCTTCAAAGGCGATAAGGTCTATCTCAACGACCCTGCCAAAGGAAACCTCCGCATTTCCATGGAGGAGTTTGACGACTCATTTACGGGCATCTGCTTGATGATAGAGCCGGACGAAAATTTTCACCCGGCCGGCCGCCCGAAAAACATTCTTTCCTTCGCAAAAAAACGTCTTGAGGGCACGACCTCGGCATTTGTTTTGGTTGCTCTGACAACGGTGATTGCCTCGCTGATTGGTGTTGTGAAGCCGGCTTTTGCAAGGGTGTTCCTCGACAAATTGCTCACGGGAGAAAATCCGGAATGGGTTCGCCCGTTTTTAATTGGTCTTGCGCTGATTGTTTTCATACAATTGACAGCAGCGTGGATTGAAGCGGTATATTTACTTAAAATTCAAGGCAAATTTGCCATGGTTGCAAACTCCAAATTTGTATGGCATGTATTTCGCATGCCGGTGGATTTCTTTTCGCAGCGCATGGCGGGCGATATTGCACAGCGTCAGGCGAGCAACGAGGGCATTGCAGGCTCTTTGATTGGCGCGCTTGCGCCGCTTTTGCTTGATTTTGCCATGATGATTTTTTATCTCGTTGTCATGATGCGTTATAGTGTGCTGCTTGCCTTTGTGGGCATCGCGTCCATCTTTATCAATGTTGCCCTCAGCCGCGCCATCTCCAAAAAGCGCATCAACGTCACACGCGTGCAGCAGCGCGACGCAGGCATGTTGTACGGCACAACGGTGTCCGGCATTGAGATGATTGAATCCATCAAATCGTCCGGCGCCGAAAACGGATTTTTCGAGCGTTGGGCCGGCTATCAGGCAACGGTCAACACAGCGCAAGTAAAGTTTGCCAAAATCAATCAGTATTGGGGCATGTTGCCGACGCTTGTTTCCAACTTGGCCAATATCATCATTCTCACAATTGGCATTTTATTCACGATACAAGGCAAATTTACAGTGGGTATGGTGCTTGCGTTTCAAGGCTTTTTGTCGGCATTTTCCGCACCTGCAACGGCGCTGATTGCAACAGGGCAGGCCGTGCAGGAAATGCGCACCGATATGGAGCGTGTGGAAGATATTATGAATTATCCGCCGGATGTGGAATATGGAAACAACGATTTATCAGACGATGTATCGTACGATAAATTATCGGGCAGTCTTGAAATGAAGCATGTCACATTCGGATATTCCAAATTGTCTGAGCCACTCATTGAAGATTTTAACCTCACACTGAAGCTCGGCAGCCGTGTGGCATTTGTCGGTACCTCAGGTTGCGGAAAATCCACGCTGTCAAAACTGATTTCCGGCCTGTACAAGCCATGGAGCGGCGAAATTCTCTTTGACGGCAAACCCATGTCACAAATCAATCGCGAGGTATTTACCGGCTCTGTGGCCGTGGTGGATCAAGACATCATTTTGTTTGAGGATACCATTGCAAACAATCTCAAAATGTGGGATAATTCCATTGAGGATTTTGAAATCATTCTTGCGGCGCGCGACGCACAAATTCATGAGGATATTATGCAGCGCGACGGCGGATATCAGTATAAGATGACTGAGAACGGCAAAGATTTTTCCGGTGGGCAGCGCCAACGCATGGAAATTGCGCGTGTGCTTGCGCAAGACCCTACCATTATTATTTTGGACGAAGCAACCAGTGCGCTGGACGCCAAAACAGAGTTTGACGTCGTGCGCTCCATCAAAGCCAGAGGCATCACCTGCATCGTTGTGGCGCACAGGCTGTCCACCATTCGTGACTGTGACGAAATTATCGTGCTGGAACAGGGCAAAGTGATTGAGCGCGGTACGCACGAGGAATTGATGGCAAAAGACGGCAACTATGCAAAGCTGATTTGCAATGAGTAAGGCGCTATAAAACGGAAAGGGGGTGGTTATGATGGGCTGGTTTGATGAGCAAATACGGCAGCGCATCCGAAGCGATGAGGACGCATTTTCCGAATCGTTTGAAAAAATGGCACAGATGATTACCGGCAGCACATCTGTCGGTGACAACAGTGATGCAAGTGCACTGACACAAAATGCTATTCTTGATATTTTGAAATTTTATCATGTGAAACCGCAAAAAACATCGGAGAATATCGGCGTGGACGAAAAGCTTGAAGTGTTGCTGCGCCCATCCGGCATCATGCGCAGAAATGTGCTGTTGAAAGACGATTGGTATCAAAGCGGCAGCGGACCCATGCTCGGCAAAACGGTGCAAGGCGAACCGATTGCGTTGATACCGCACGGCTTTTCCGGCTATGAATATCTGAATCATCAAAGCGGAAAACGCGTGCAGGTCAACAAAAAAAACGCCGCACAAATCAGCGCCGAGGCCATCTGCTTTTACAAACCGTTTCCGCTCAAAACGCTTGGCCGAAAAGACCTGCTGCACTTTTTTGCACAAAATTTATCCGCGTCTGATTTTATTGCCATCGGTGCGGCAACGCTCGCCATTGCGCTCGTCGGCTTGCTGACGCCGCAGGTGAGCCGCATTTTGTTTTCGGTCGTGGTAGAGAGCGGCAGTTTGCGGCTTTTGTTTGCGGTGATATCGCTGCTTCTCGGGGCAATGCTGTCCAGCGTTTTACTCACCATCGTTAAAAATATGGTGCTGATGCGCATTTCCACCAAGCTCAGCATCGCGGTGGAATCGGCATCCATGATGCGGCTTTTGTCGCTGCCGACCTCGTTTTTCAAAGAGTACAGCTCCGGCAATATCGGCCAAAGACTTGAGGGCATGAAAATCCTGTGCAATCTGGTGGTCAATATGCTGCTGTCGGCCGGCTTTACCGGTGTGTTTTCACTCATTTATATCGGCCAAATTTTTGCAATCGCACCGGCGCTTGCATTGCCGGCTTTCGCCATTATTTTCGCGTCGTTTGCGCTGTCTATTGTCAGTATTTTTTTGCAGACAAAATTGTCGTTGAAACATATGGAAGAATCTGTAAAAGAAAGCGGCATGACGCTTGCGATGCTGTCGGGCATTCAAAAAATCAAGCTTGCGGGCGCAGAACGCCGCGCGTTTTCCAAATGGACAGACCAATATTTAAAAGCGGCAGTACATCTCTATGCGCCGCCCAGATTTTTGAAAATCAACACCGTGCTGCAAATGGCCATCACCTCCGTCGGCATGCTTGTTTTATACAGCACAGCGTTGAAAGTGCAAATCAACGTGGCAGATTATATGGCATTTAATGCCGCGTATGGCATGGTGAGCGCCGCGTTTATTGCGTTTTCGAGCGTCGCGCGCAGCATCTCAAACATCAAGCCGCTCATGCAAATGGTCGCGCCGATTTTGAAGGCCGTGCCGGAAATTTCTGAGAATAAAAAGGTTGTTGTGCACCTGTCGGGCAGCATTGAGATGAACAATGTATATTTTCGCTATCGAGAAAATATGCCGATGATTCTCGAAAATATTTCGCTGAAAATACGGCCGGGGCAATATGTTGCCATTGCGGGCAGAACCGGTTGCGGAAAATCGACGCTTTTGCGGCTTTTGCTTGGGTTTGAAACGCCGCAAAAGGGCGCCATTTATTACGATGGACGCGATATCACCACAATGGATTTAAAATCTCTGCGCAAAAATATGGGCGTGGTGATTCAAAACGGCAAGTTGTTTTCAGGGGACATTTATTCCAATATCACGATATCTGCACCGAACGCCACACAAGATGACGCATGGAAGGCAGCCGAGATGGCAGGCATGGCAGAGGACATCCGCAAGATGCCAATGGGCATGTACACGCGGATTTCTGAGGGCAGCGGCGGCATTTCCGGCGGGCAACGACAGCGGCTGATGATTGCGCGCGCCGTGGCATCAAAACCGAAAATTTTGCTGTTTGACGAGGCGACAAGTGCGCTTGACAATATCACGCAAAGAATCGTATCCGAGTCGCTCGCCAAGATGAAATGCACGCGCATTGTCATTGCACACAGGCTGTCAACCATCAAAGACTGTGACCGCATCGTGATGTTGGACGGCGGAAAAATCGTGGAGGACGGCACATATGAAGAACTGACTGCGAAGCACGGTCCATTTTACGAGCTGGTAGAACGGCAGCGTGCGTGACACAAAAAATAAAATATATTTAAAGGAGAAAATAATATGGACATTCAAAAAACACAAAACGGTGACACCTTGACACTAAAACTGGAGGGCAGGCTTGACACCACCACTGCGCCGCAGCTTGAAGCGGAACTCAAGCAGAGCATCGCCGGTGCCAAAACGCTGCAACTGGATTTTGCAAAGCTTGAATATCTTTCTTCCGCTGGATTGCGCGTTTTGCTGTCGGCGCAAAAAGTGATGAACAAACAGGGGAAGATGATTGTGCAACATGTCAATGGAGAAGTGATGGAAGTATTTGAAGTCACAGGCTTTTCTGACATTTTAAATATAGAAGCATAAAAAATCATATGGCACGCGAAACTTGTTGGAATTGCCAAAAATTGACACGGGCGACGAAATCGGACATCTGTATTATTTAAAGGGAAGAGGAGGAGGTAAATATGGCTGAATTAACCTTACTTGCAACTTTGGAAAAACTGGACGACGTGCTTGCATTTCTCAATGAAAATTTAGAGGAGCATCATTGTTCCGTAAAAGTGCGCGTTCAAATTGCTATCGCAGTGGAAGAAATTTACGTCAATATTGCCCATTATGCGTATGATCAGGAAATTGGAACGGCTACAATCCGTGTGGAAGTGGGCGGTGAGCCGTTGCAGGTCAGTATCACTTTTATGGACAACGGTGTGCCGTATGATCCGCTGCAAAAAGCCGACCCAGACACAAAAGCGACGCTGCAAGACCGTGCGGTGGGCGGGCTGGGCATTTTTATGGTGAAAAAAAGCATGGATGACATTTATTATACCTACGAGAACGGAAAAAATATTTTAACCTTGAAAAAGAAGTTGTAGCATACATCCCGTGCACTGCGTATAAAGAAATGACAGCGAAAATAATCTATAAGTAACATGATGACATGGAGGCCTTCACAATGAATGGAAATGTGAAAAAATTTATGGACATGGCCGATCACGACGATGCCTTGCAGGAAAAACTGAACGCGACGTCTACCATGGAAGAATTGTATGCAGTGGCATCCGAAGCCGTGGGCGGGTTTACGCTTGAGGAATTGGAAGCGGAATTTGCAAAGACAGAGAAAGAAAGCGCCGATGCGGAACTTGCCGACGATGAGATTGACGGTGTGGCCGGTGGCGTCTATGCAATCATTATGCGCAGAAGAAAAGCAAGCAGAGACAGAGGTGTCAGAGCGTCAAAACAGAACGGCGATGCGTTCCAACCCCCCGCATACAAAAAAGGCGCGAATGACGATATGCTCGTCAGCCTGTAAACCCTAAAGCCGCTCCGTGCAGACCTGTTGATATGATGATGCCTCGCGGAGATGAATCTGCGGGGCATTTTTACACAAAAACCATTTTAATGATGGTCATAAAGCGTCCATCTGCTCCACCCAATCGCCACAACAATGCCATAAAATCAGACGATTATCAAAGAAAAGTTGACCATTTTGCAAAAAACGTTTTTATCGTGCGATTTCTATCATAAAATCAAATGAAAATGGTATGCAAATGTTGCAGATGGGAGGCTCTCCATGGACAATCAAACGGAAAATACAAAGAAAAAATGCATGGACGTCATTGTGTTTGTGGGCACACTTCTTGCCATTCTTTTGGTGGCACTGGTGTTTTTTTGTTTGATGCGCAAGGAAGAACAAAAGCGTATTGACCAATTGATGCTCGCAACCGGCGCGCAGTCGGCGGCGCTCCTACATGAACGGTTGACAAACGATATCAGCCATATCGAGGAGCTTGGCCGTTATTTGGGACGGCATGATATGCCCATCAATGCGCCGCAAACGCTGCGTTTTATGCAGGGCAGAATGGGCGATGCATTTGAAAGCATCACTGCGGCCACGCAAGACGGCACATTGTATGGAACAAGCGGCGCAATCATCGGCAATATTGCAAAGGAAACTTATTTCAATGCGGCCATGGCGGGCAATGTCGCGACAGACTATGTAAAACAAAATGACGACGCAGCTCCCTATGCGCTGTATGCCGCCGCGCCCATCACGCGAAACGGCGTCGTTGTCGGCACAGTCAACGGCCGTTTCGACATGGCACAGTTGGCCTCGCTCATGACCGCGCAGTCCTTTAGCGGCAAAACATACGGTTATCTCGCAAGTCCGGCCGGCGATGTTCTTGTATGGGCAGAGGGCGATTCCGCTCTCGGCCGCCGCTTTACCGATTTGAATGCATGGCTCAAAAGCAATCCCTCGGTGACCGATGCGGCGTTTACGACCATGCGCCAAAATATGCAAAGCGGCAAAGCGGGCAATATGCGCTATGATGGCAAAGACGGCAAATGCACCATGCAGTACACGCCAATCGGTGTGAAAAATTGGTATTTGCTGTCGGTTTTGCCAAACAAAAATGTTTCAGGACATGCCAAAATCATGATGTTGCAAGTGCTTTTGCTGATTGCTTCGCTTATCTTTATTGCGGTGCTGCTTGTGCTTTATCTCACGCGTGCGCAGCAAAAATCCCGAAAAATGTTGGCGGCCGCACACGAGGAAATATTGACGCTGTATAACACCATACCGGGCGGTATTTTCAAATGCCGCAACGACGAAATGTTCACCTTACTGGAAGCCAACGACGGTTTTTATCGCACCATCGGCTATACGCGTGCAGAATTGCAAACAAAGTATGCAAATCAGCTTGCGTGCTTGATGCAGCCGGCGGATCTTCAAAAAGTGCGCGCCAACATCGCGCGCCAAAGCATCAACGGCCGCTCGGTGTCCGACGATGAAGTGCAATTGGTGGATGCGAGCGGGCACGTCAAGTGGCTGTTTGTATGCGCCGACATCACGCACAGTCTGACGAAAAAGCCGTTCATCTATGGCTGTTTCAGCGATGTTTCACAGCTCAAACGCACGCAGCAGGAGTTGCGCGATGCCAAGCGGCGCTATGACCTCATCATGGCCGAAACGCAATCCATTCTGTTTGAGTGGAACCCGAATGATGGCAGCATTTTCCATTCAAAAGTGTATGAGCAGAAGTTTGGCTATCCGCCGCATCTCGACAATTTTCCGGAAAGCGTGGTGGAGCAGCATTTGGTTCCCGCCGAGGAAACAGAACGTTTTTTGGCGATTTATCAAAAAATAGGAGCCGGAGAACATTTCGCGACAGATGAAATTCACATCAAAAAATCCGACGGTACATTTCTCTGGTGTCGCGTTTCCGCCACGGCCGTGTTTGACGAAAACCAAAAACTGCATCGCGTTGTGGGCGTGATTGAGGACATTGATCAGGCCAAGCGGGAGATGCATGACGTTACGGAAAAAGCAAAGCGCGACATGGCGACAGGGCTGTACAACAAAGCGACCACCGAAATGCTGATTTCCGCGCGTTTGCGCAAAAAAGTTACTTCGGCAGCATTTTTGATTGTGGACATTGACAACTTTAAAGACGTCAACGACACACTTGGCCATGCTGCGGGCGACACGGCGCTGGTAGAAGTCTCACACAAATTGAGCAATCTGTTCCGCACAAACGACATTGTGGGACGTTTTGGCGGCGATGAATTTATTGTATTTCTGGACGGTGTGAATCATCGGGAAAATCTGGAATCAAAGCTCAAGGCCATCTCCGAGGTGTTCAACTGGTCTTTTTGTAAAAACGACATTGCGTTCGCCGTTTCGTGCAGCATCGGCGCGTCCATGGCACCCCAAGACGGCATCACGTATACGCAATTGCTTCGGAAAGCAGACGCAGCACTCTATTATGCAAAAAAGAGCGGTAAAAATCAGTTTGCCATTTACAGCAACGTCATGCAGGCCGCAACACATGGCGTGGACGCGGTCATGACCTCCGAAAAGAGTGAAAACAGCGGAGGAATACAATGACACGTGCCGAAGTGACAGACTACTGTCTTGCTTTCCCCGATGCAGCAGAGGACTATCCGTTTGGCGACAAAAGCAGCACCATTCTGCGCCACAAAAGCAATCGCAAATGGTTTGCACTTGTGTTTGAACAAGACGGCCGCCTGTGCGTCAATCTCAAATGTGAGCCGATGGAGGCCGATTTTCTGCGGCGTGTTTATAAAGCGGTATTGCCCGCGTGGCATATGAATAAAACGCACTGGAACACCGTTGTGCTGAACAGTGACGTGCCGACAGAGGAATTGTTTGCGATGATTGACCGCAGCTTTGATTTGACAAAAACAGGCGCGGGACAGAAAAAACGCGCGCATAAAACGTCTTTTTAATGGCAAAAGCCCTGCCTCCGAAAGGAGACAGGGCTTTTGCTTTTGAGGGGGATTTTAGGTAGTAGCCACTGTGGGCGGCTTCAACGATTTTTTGTGTTG
>JAVXRV010000001.1:0-5943 GCA_036643515.1 Ruthenibacterium sp. | reverse complement strand
GTCCGAAGTAGAGCACCGCGAACAGCACCCAACCAAAGATGGAGAGTATGAAGTTGGACTGAATTGCCGTGCAGATGACAGCAACATACAAAATCCGCTCGAAAATGGTGATTTTTTGTTCCACAAAACCTTGCACGGCCACGGCCACCGAGTAGCATACCACAATGGCAGAAACCCATGTGGAAAGCGTCAGGAAATCAAAGCCGAAGTGCAGATAATCGGGGTTGAGCGCAAAGGTAAACGGTAGCGCAAAACCGACGATGCCGAGTTTGACGGCAGTGGTACTGACCTTGAGCGAGTTTTCCTTTGCGATACCGGCTGCGGCATACGATGCAACGGCAACAGGCGGTGTGATGGCAGAGATGCAGGCAAAGTACAAAAGGAACAGATGCGCGGCCAAAGACGGGATACCAATTTTGGTGAGCGCCGGTGCAATGGCGGTGGCGCAGATGATGTACGATGCGGTGGTGGGCAAGCCCATGCCGAGAATGATGCACACGAACATCGCAAGCAGCAGGCTGAGGATGATGCTAGAGCCGCCAAGGCCAACGATGAAGTCCGAGAATTTGAGGCCGAGGCCGGTCAGTGCAAACATGCCGGTGACGATACCGGAGCAAGCGCAGGCCGCGACGACTTGCGGCAAACTTTTTGCGCCGTCCACAAAGCCTTGGATGATTTGTTTGAAGGTCAAGCGGTCAGATTTATCCAAAAATCCGCAGACAACAATGGCGACCATCGACCAAATTGCGGCCACCATCGGGGTGGTTTTCATCACAAGAAGCAAGAACAGCAAAATCGCGAGGGGGATAAACAGTTTAAACGCGCTTTTGAGCGATTCTTTGAGGTCGGGCAATTCATCTTCGGGGACGCCTTGCAAACTATGTTTGACAGACTCTAAATCCACCATTTTAAACAGCGCCAAATAGTACATCAGCGCCGGCAAAAGAGCCGCGATGCAAACGGTGGAATAGGGTGTGCCGGAAATATCCGACAAAACGAATGCGGCCGCGCCCATGATAGGCGGCATAATCTGGCCGCCGGTAGAAGCAACGGCCTCCACTGCGCCGGCGAAACGCGGCTGATAGCCTTGACGTTTCATCAGAGGAATGGTAAACGCGCCGGTGCTCACCACGTTGGCAACCGCGCTGCCGGAGATAGAGCCAAACAGGCAGCTTGCCACAACGGCCATTTTTGCCGGTCCGCCACGTTTGCGGCCGGTCAGTGCAATGGCGATGTTCTGGAAAATGCGGTCTGCGCCGGATGCGCCGAGAAACGCCGCAAACAGCAGGAATAAGAACACGTTGGACGCGGAAACGCCGATTGGTGTGCCGTAAATACCTTGGTCACTGAACACAGTGGCGAGCACGCGGGAGAGGCTGTAGCCGCGGTGTCCGAGAATGCCGGGCAAATTGCCGCCGAGCATCGCGTACAAAACAGTTGCAACCGCGATACCGGGCAAAACCCAGCCGAGCATGCGGCGTGCGGCTTCCAGCACCAATAAAGTGATGAGTGCGCCAAAGAAATAAAGCGTGGGGGTGAGCTGGCCGCTTTGGGTCAGCACGATATATTGGTCATAGCTGAAGATGACATAAGCGCCGGAAATGGCCGAAAGCGCCACCAACACCCAGTCAAGCACCAAAAGCTTTTTCGGGTTTTTCTTGTCGCTCGGGGAATACAGAAACACAAGAATCAAGCCGAGCATCAGATGCCATGCGTAAAATTTGATGCTTTCCATCGGAAAAACCGTAAACTGTCCGATGTGGAGCAAACCGGTAAAAACAGAGAGTACAATCACAAAATATTTTCGAAATTGTTCATAAGTCGCATTTTTTTCCATTTTCGTCCTCCTCATAAATCCCACATCATGCCGCTATTGTTTACGGCATGATGTGGAACAATTGTGTTTGGGGAAATTTTAGCCTTTGTATTCGGGGGGGATTAGCTCTGCGGGAACCTCGACGCCAACTTCTTTCAAGTAGCGAACGGCACCGGCATGCAGCGGGATATTGGAGTGAATGGTGTTTTCGGCGGTCATGAATTTTGCGCTGCCATGCACGGCAATCATGTCGGCTTGATTTTCGCAAAGTGTTTTCACCATCATATACACATCGTCTTCCGAAACGTCAGAGCTGCTGACAAGCATATTCCACTCGGAAACGCTCTGGATATCTTCCGGTGCGCCTTTGTATGAGCCGCCGGGCAGCGCGTCCACGGTGTAGAAGTTGTATTTGTCGGTCAAATATTTTTGCTCGTCGGTCGTGAGCGGAACGAACGTTAAATCGTTGGTGCTTTCAAGTTCGCTGATGGCGGCGAAAGGCGGATAGGCAAACAAAATGGCTGCGTCGATAACGCCGTTGCCCAGTGCCGTGGCCGTGGCCGAGTGGCCGTCGTTGTGGATTTGTTTCGGTGTGATGTTGTTATCGGCGAAAAATTGACGGAACACAGGGTCCATCGCCATGCCTTTGGAGCCGACACCGACAATTTTGCCGTTGAGGTCAGACATCGATTTGATGCCGGAGGATTTGAGCGTGTAAACGGTCAGCCAAGACGGATAAAGTGCAAGTGCGCCGCGCAGTTTGTCGTGTTTGACGCCGCCCGTCCAGTCCGCTTCGCCGAGCATGGCTTCGTTGATGGAAGAGGTCATGGCAATGCCGAGTTCGGCGTCGCCTTTTTGCAGCATGCCAAGGTTGGCACTGCCGCCGCCTGTGGTTTCACAGGTGAAGTTAAAGTAATCGGGTGCATATTTGTTGAGCACCTGCGACACACCGCCGCCCATGAGGTAGAAGTTGCCGCCGACGGAACCGCTGGCCATCGAAAACTTTTTCGGGGAGGCCGGTTTTGCCACCGTACCGTCTGCCGTTGCTGTGGTGCTGCCTGCGGGTGCCGCAGAATTTGCCGGTGCCGGTGCAGTGCCGCCGCCACAGGCGGTGAGCGAGAGCACAAGGGCAGTAGAAAGTGCAAGTGCAATCAGTTTTTTCATGATAATTCTCCTGTCTGATATGGATGCGGAAAATTCCGCAATCGTATGATGCGCATAAACTAAATTTGTTGGATATAAATTTTAACGGCGCGAAACGCTTTTCCCGATTTAAAGCCGCCGCCATACACATGTCCGCCGGCCACCGCCATAGAAGCATGAATGTGTATAAAAAGCGGGCCGTCGTCTTTGTAGATGGCTTCGAGTGCCGGATCCATCAACTCGCGTTTGGTAATTTCGCCGGTAAAGGCCAAAACTTCGCCCGGGCCGACGCATAAAGTGTTGCCCACTTTGGGCGGAAATTCCATGCTGACGGGTGCCGTGAAGGTGACATCCCTTGCCGAGCCGATTGCGCCGCTGATATAGGCGCTCTCCCAGCCTTTTTCAAGGACAAATTTTTCAATCACTTCTTTGACGTCCTCGTCTTTTTGCACCAGTAACTCATATACCGTGCCCATGGCTAAGCCTCCTCGTGTTTGACAAATTTCATTGCGTTGCTTGCGGCAATGAGAATGGGGTCATAAACAGGGGCGACGGACGGGGAGTACACAAGGTCAAGTTCGTTGAGCTGTGCCACGGTCATGCCGGCGGTAATTGCCGTGGCAAGAACGTTGATGCGTCCTGCGATGCTTGCACTGCCGATTCCCTGTGCACCGAGCAAACGACCGCTGTGGCAATCGAAAATCAAGGTCAGCTTGTTGTCGCTGCTGCCGGGATAATACGACGCTCTGTCGCCTTTGACGATACTGGAAGAAACCGCGTCGAAACCGGCGCTTTTGGCCTGTTCGATAGAAAGACCTGTGGAGGCGATGTACAAATCGAACACCTTGGTCACTTGTGAGGACAAAACACCTTTAAACGTGCTTTTTTCACCGACAATATTGCCGCCGGCGATGCGCCCCTGTTTGTTTGCCGTGGTGCCGAGCGGCACGTAGCATGCCTCGCCCGTAATCAGTTGATACATTTGCACGCAGTCGCCGCACGCCCAGATGGCATCGTCGCTTGTTTGCAAACTTTCATCTACAATGATACCTTTTTTCAGGCCGAGCGCAAGTCCGCATTCTTCCGCAAGGGAAGTGCTTGGCAAAACGCCCACAGAAAGCAACACCAAATCTGCCGCGATGCATGTGCCGTCTGCTGTTTTAATGCCGGTGGTATGTCCGTTTTCAACGGTCACTTCCGCCACCATGGTGTTCAGATGAACAATCACACCGTTTTTGGTAAGTGTTTCCAAAATTTCCTGTGCATATGCCTCGCTCATGAAAGAAAGCAAACGCGGCATCGCTTCCACCAGTTCCACCTGTACGCCGGACAGCGTCAATTCCTCGGCCACTTCAAGCCCGATAAATCCGCCGCCGACAATCACGGCACGTTTTGCACCGGTGCGCACTTTGTCTTTGAGAACAATGCCGTCCTCCACAGTGCGCAAGCAGTATACGCCGTCTGAAGAAACGCCGGGCAGTTTCGGCACGATGGGCGCCGCGCCTGTGGCAATCACAAGAGCGTCATACGGCTGCTCAAAGCAAGAGGAATCATCCAGATTTTTCACGCAAACAATTTTGCGTTCGCGGTCAATCTTTGTCACTTCATGATGTGTAAACGTGGGGATATTGCGCTTTTCACGCAATTGCTTCACGGTAAGCGAAACCAAATCGTCCGGCGCATCAATCATGCCGCCGACAAAATAGGGAAGTCCACAGGCACCATAACTGACATAGCCTGATTTTTCAAACACGGTTACTTCCAGTTCCGGCTTGCAGCGTTTTGCCTTTGATGCCGCGCTCAAGCCTGCGGCAGTGCCGCCGATGACGACAAGTCGTTCACTCATATTTCTGCTCTCCAATCGCTTTTTATTTTACACCGTATTTTTCGATAACGCCCATTTCGGTCATCATTTTGACAAGCGCGTCATAGTGCGGGCCGGCATAATCCATGTACGGTCTGCGCATATGACCGCCGGGCAAGCCTAAAATATTGAGCGCTGCTTTGATGACAATCGGGTTCGAAAGCTGATACAGTTCGCCCAAAAGCGGGAACCATTTGAAGTATTCGGTGCGGCATTCTTCAATGATGGTCATATCCGTCCACGGACGCGAATATTTTGCGGCTTCTTCGGGGAAGATATTGCCGCCGATATTGGCCGTGCCGCTGCCGCCAAGCGCGAGGGTCGGCACAACGATGGCATATTTCGGATAATCGCAGCACAGCAGGTTGACCTGATCGCCGCAAAGGCGTTTCACCTGCACAAGCTGGCTGACATTGGGCATGGCTTCTTTGTCCACGATGAAGTTCGGGTGACGGTCCACCAATTTTTTGATGGTGGCCGGTTCCACATTCACGCCAAGACGTGAGGGGTTGTTGTAGATGCCGCAGGGCAGTGTGGTGGCGCTCATGCAGGTGTCGAGATGCTCGAACGCGGCATTTTGCGGAATCAGCACATACGGCGGAATGGTGAAGATGACGCCGTCTGCGCCCTCTGCCTCGCAAAATTTTGCAAAGGAAACGCTGGCTTCTGTGGTGAGTGCCGCACAGCTAAAGAACACGGGAATGCGGCCTTTTGTCATTTTGATGACATTTTTGACGATGCTCTCTTTTTCTTCGAGCGACAGCAGCGTTACTTCGCCGGCAGAGCCAAGCACAAAAAGCTCAGAAGTGCCATATTGAATTTGACGATCAATTAAAACTTTAAATGCGCCGAAATCGACTTTCCCGTCTTCGCCGAACGGAGTAGGCATTGCGACCCAAGAACCTGTTGGTTTTACCATTGAAAATCACCTCATAAAAAAATTTTGTGTATCAAGACGCAGGCTTTGCGTCTTTGCGTGTCTTTACTATAAAGTTTTTCGTATTACGGTGCAATCTCGCTTCTATCACTGTATCGAATGATACAAAATTAACGTTTTACACACCATTTGTGCCCGCTGTTTGTGCAACACGCATAAAAAAACAGACGTTTATCAGCCGTA